>JAHJJI010000006.1 GCA_018823025.1 Gammaproteobacteria bacterium
ACATCAGTGTGCACAGTACAGGTTGTTTTCCTAATGCCATATTGACTAGAATTTTTAGCCTCGGATTGATGCAATTCCTTCTTGTCTGACGATTTGGACGCAAGGGATCTGGTTTTTGCTCTAACCGTAGTTTGAGTCAGTTCAACAAAATTATTTATCTGACTCCAAGCATCCTTCATTACTGTATTTTCATGAAAGGCACGGTATTTATGGACATTTTCCTTCGCAAGCGCGACAGATTCTGGGCGATCGTCCATGACAACCCCCCAATCCGTTAAATATGAATAATTCGCGGTGTTATTCCGCCAATAATCCGTTTCAATAACCGATACCGGACAACCGCACAGCAACGCCTCTGCGATTAGCGCAGTCGGTTCATATACATAGAGAAGTTTGGATTTCCTCAGTATCGCGGCAATTTCGGCATGTTTCAGATTCTGGTCCTGACATAAGCTAACCGCATTCTTTACGTGTTCTGTGAGTGCACCACCCTTTCCCAAATACTTGTTGGCATAAAAACAAACAGATTCTCGCACATCATCATAGGGATTATTGTCGTTGTTAAAAATGGATAGATCGCATGTAGGGATATGCAATATCTCGCCATATATTCCAGCGGGAAGGTAGCTAGGATCATAGGCAAAAATCAAATCATCATCTGAAAAATATTTATCTCCAGAAATATGTCCCGGTTGATTCAACAGCCACCTCACGACGATCCTGCCATCCAAAGGATTCCCGGATATGACTTCAGGATAAACCACAATTGGCACCCTGCCAGACGCTTGATGCTGTTTCATGACCTTATTACTCAAGACGGGCGTCCTGAGATGCGGTACCGTCACCTTGCAAGTCACGTAAGCCTCAAGTCCACTCTCGTTAAGTGCATGACACAAATAATGTAGCGCACGGATACCGGCGGACTGCTGGATGTAGTCCAATGCGCATATGTAGTAGGGCGCATGGTCGGATGTGTAGAAACTGAGTGTCATGTATGCCTTTCACGGAGGGGTCTCATATCTTGCCCAAATAGAACTCGGCGTGGGTATCGTCAATCCTTGCGGTCTGCGGTAAATAGATATTGGTGATGCCGGGGAATGCCGCAAGTTGGCGCAGGATTTCTTCTTTCCTGCGGACGACGGTGAGGATCACCGTGCTGACGTTGTGCTCCGAGATATACGATGGGGGGAATATTGGCTTGCAGCAGACCGAATACCCCTGTCGGGACTTCGAGCTGTCAACGACTACGAACTTCTCGCTCTGCAAATCGGGATAGTAGTCCAGCATCTGGATACAGATTTCGCCGCCCCCCCATAACACGACGCGGTTGTCTTGCTCAAAGTTCCTGTCGGGCAACGGCTGGCGCGAAATATTTTTGAGGGGATTGAGATAGTAACGTTGTCTGCATTTTCGGCAGGTCATCCGGCGGATGTGCATGTTGTCCGTTTTGATGGATGAGACATGCCCGCACTGGTTGCAGGTCATGCGGATCGTGCAGATGCCGTCATCCTGGATATCATTGACTTCCATTGCATGAGGCTCGTATTTTGCCCGCATGTTTCTTTCATATAGGTTGGAAGAGAGGTCTCTGTATTCCTGATCCGACAAATTGGAAACGTTGATGAGAGGGCAGCCGTCGGTCAGGAATTTGACGCGATCCTTGATGATGTTGCGGGCCACGGCATTATTGTAGAGGCCGGTGCCGGGGAAGATGTTGATCATGTTCAGTTCCAAGCCGTAATGGATGTTCTCATCGTACCACTTCAACGAGTTGCCCACCGTTTCCATCGTTTCGTCCGCATCGCCGAATATCAACCCGCCCTGAATATCGATGCCTGCCGCGTAGGTCAACTCCAGTGCACGATCGATCTGTTCGCGTGTGATCTTCTTTGCCATGATGGTCAATATCCTGTCATCTGCGCTTTCGATGCCGTAACTGATGGTCGAGCAGCCCGAATCGCGCATGATGTTCAGCATCTCTTCATCGACATCGCATACCCGCAGTTGCACCGACCAGCTGATCTTGTACTTGGCGATGCGCTTGCAGAACTCGATTACACGATCTCTTTTGGGTGCAAACAACTCATCGCTGACGATCAGAGCTTTGGGATGGTATGTGTCGATGAGGTAGTCGATTTCTTGAAAGATGTTGTCGAGCGAACGCTTGCGGTATTTATCACCCGACGGATGGAAACAGAAGGTGCATTTCAGGGGACAGGACCTGCTGGCGATGATGTAGGCGGCGTCATAGTTGATCTGGCGCATGTACTCGGGGAACGAGAAGCCGTCGTAATCCGGGAACGGCAGGTAATCGAGATTCTTGACCTCCTGTCTGGCACTGGTGGTGATGTAACGCGCGCCGGATTTGAAGATCAGCCCGGGAATCTCTTCATAGGAAAGTCCGTTGTCCAGTGCTGTGGCCAGCTCATGCATGGTGATCTCGCCCTGTCCGATCACGCCGATGTCGGCTTTCAGCGCGATCATGGCCGGCATCGGGTCGCCGCTGATGATGCCGCCGCCAAGGACAACAAGAAGCCTGGGCTTGATCGAGCGCGCAGTGTCGATGAGTTCTTTCAGCATCTGGTAATCGCGGCTCAAACCGGAAGTGCCCAGCACGTCAATGGAGTAGGTCTCGATCAGATGCCTCAAGGCATCATGTGTCGACGCTTTGAAAAACTCCAGATTGGCGGTGAATACGCTGTGGCCTTTGGTCTTGAGGTAGGCTGAGACGTAGGCAATGCCGACCGGGAACACGTTATATCCGCCGGATGATTTGGCCGAATCCTTGGGTAGTACCAGTAAATAGTTCATGCGGCGTTCCTGATCAATGAATTAAGACTTGGTCAATCTGTTCGGCACTCTATGCTACCCAGCGGTGCTGGGTATGAAACGCTGCGCAAGGCTAGATTGGCCTGCTTGGTAAGCGCAGCCAGGATTTCCGGTCTTGTTTTTCCTTGCGCGCCGGTTGGATACCAGTAGTCGTGCAACATCCGGAAGGTATCATCGGCGACGATGCCGGGAAAGATCGCTTGACCAAGATGCAGATAGCGCAGCGCCGTGACTTCTTCGTTTTGCAACAGGAAGCGCGCGCAATAGCGTAGACAGAGTCTGCCGACTTTCTCCAAGGCCTCTCCCAGCCTGCCTGCAGCCCTGGACAAACCATGCGCGCCGGCGATTTCCGCTAATTGATGCAGCAAAACATATTGTCCGGTGCATTGCATCAGGTTGGCATCAATGGCGGCACCGTCGCTGTCGCGGTGGACGCGATTCAGCAACAGCGGCTCTTTGATATAGACGATAGGGTGGTCGAGGCACAGGGTGAAGTCCAGTACGCGGGCGCCGAACCAGCGGGTATTGAATCCGGCAGCCAGGTCTTTTACCTGTGTTCTTTCGCGGTTGTAGAGTATCTGGGAGATACTCGGATTTACGGCGGCCATCATATAGACGGCGGCCTGCTCTTCGCCGGGGATGAGGCAGGTCCGGTCGTAGAAGGGGGGCTCGTCGGTAATGCATCCCGCCTCATCGATGATGCTGCGGTGAACCATGGCAAATGCGGCATCCGGATAGCGTTCGAGCAGCATCACGCAGCGTTCGACGAAGTCCGGCTGGATCGCATCGTCGCTGCACAGCATGAGCATATATTTTCCACGATTGTGGATCAGGCAATTGATCAGGTTTCTCGACGCGCCGAGATTCTTGCGGTTGCGCGTCATGCTCATTCTATGCGGACAGCGGCGGGAGAACTCCAGAGCGATCTGCCAGGACTCGTCCGAGGAGGCATTGTCGGAAAAGCATATCTCGATGTTGCCGTAGGTCTGCTCGGCGATGCTGTCCAGGCACTGGCGCAGGTAACCCCCATAGTTGTAGTTGTGGATATTGATGCTTACCAGCGGATTGTCGGCGCGCTTCAACTCCGGCGACGGCTTCCCGTTCCAGTTCCCGAGTGGGCGATGATCCTTCACCTTGCCAATATAGGCGTGGATCATCAACGGATCCGCCTCAAGTTTTGGTATGACGCTTTGGATGTAGGCCGCGTCGAACTTCCTGTCTCGGGTCAGTTCGACGTAATATTTCCCTCCTGCCATTTGTATCGATTTGTCGGCATTTCCGACCGCACTCATGGGAAGTTGGTTGCGGTTCAATGTGATGCGATCCGGGTGTTTTTCCATCCATTCATTGGCTATCTCCCATGAGCCATCGGAGGTGGCGTTATCGCAAATGATTACTTCAAGATCCTTGATCTGATGTTGGCCGAAGATGGTTTCGAGGCAGTGTGCGAGTGCAACGTGATCATAATCGTGGATGACGATTGAGAGGGGCGATGGTGTTGCCGGTTTGCTGGCGTTAGTGCTGTGTGTATTCATAATCAACATTTACGGTTGCATTGGGATGGCATTGCCGGATGAAAGAGCGGCATCTTGTCGGGAGCTTGCGGCAGCAAGCTCCTTCCACGAGTAAATCTGGAATCTCCAGTGCGCCTGGGCGGGCAGCAATATCTTGCGCAAGCTTTCCTCGTGGTCGCGCTCGCTGCTCAATATCACTGCATCAAGGCAACCTCCATGATCGTGCAGATACTCGTGGGGTACGATGGGTATCCCGAAGACATGTTTTCCGATTCGTGCTGGGCTCGAATCCAGGCAGCAGTCGATATCTATCCCATGTCTCCTGGCCGCCAGCACCAGCAGGTGCGCAGTCAGCATGCTGCCAAGAATAGCGATGTGTCGCAATCCCTTGGTACCGGAGAAAAGCGAGCTTCCGTTATGGAGCAAGAGAGCCCATTGTCGATAGGCGAGCTGACTGCCGCCCTTGGCAGGAGAGCGTATCAAGCGGTTGAGCGCATCGTCGGGGATGCTCAATTCCTTTCCTGTCTCGCCGAGTAGTATTTCAAACGGGAGCGCGGCATCAACGCCCCGGTGATCCGGCGTTACGAAGTGTTCCCAGTGTGTTTTCAATGTCATCAGCGCGGATTCGAGAGGATTGCCTTCCAGCTTGAACAAGATATCCTGCGCCTGATAGCGCGCAGAGAAGGCGTGGACTATCGGCGCCAGCGCACGCAAACGTTCGTCGGAGTCGGGGTGGGCGAGCAGGTCTTCGGCGTATTTCGCCAGCGCCACCAGCGGGGCGCTCTGATCGACATTGCGGGATTCTTGCTCGGCATGTTGCCGGTAGCGCAGCAGCGGTTCGGCCAGTATGCCTACCGGCGCGCGAGTATTTATGCTGAACAGGCCGGCGATATCCCCGCTGGGTGCGTAGCCCGGTCTGGCTTCGCGGGCGAAAGAGCTGTTTCTTGACTGTCCCAGCCCCCGGTTAAACAGCAGCGTTGGCGTCGGGAACCAGAGTTTCTCTTCGAAGTAGGTCTGGATGTAATCGCCAACCCCGAAGAAACGGTCGGCATCCATTTCGTACAGCCTGTCTTGCAGGGTGTCGCCGCGATCGTCGATCAGGCTGACATTGGCGGCCAGACATCCCAATTCCGGACGCTGTTCCATAACGCGCATCTGTCGCTCGATCATGGTCGGCTCCATGATGTCGTCGTCATGGGTGGTCAGCAGGTAGTCGCCCCTGCTTGCACCGAAGGCGCGCCGGATACTGTCCGCCGGCGTTCCGCCCGGCGGCAGGCGCATGTAAGTCAGGCGCGGGTCTTTGTATGACAGCACGATCTCTGGCGTCTCATCCGTGCTGTGATTGTCGATCACCAGCAATTCGAAATCGCCGTAGGTCTGGGCCAGAATGGCTTCCAGCGCAGCACGCAGATAGCCGCTGCCGCCACGGTTATAGGTCTGCAAGGAGACACTCAGGCGAACCAGGCTCATGATTGATACGCCCGCAGGTCTTCGCCCGAATCAACTTCCCCCCATGCGAGTTCGTAGGGGACTGCCCAGATAGCAATGCTACCTGCTTCAATGACTTTTTGCAGGGTACCCGTCATATGCATTCGGTCGCGGACTGCCGGCGACAATGCGGCGCGTATCCGCATGATCTCTTTCCAGCCGTCCGGGGTGAAACGCAACAAGCCCATATACTGTCCCTGCACTTCTTCGACAGATTTCGGTTTGTTGCCGATTTCCGCCAACGTGTTGTCGGGGTTCAGGCGGAAGGTTTCCGCATCCAGTAGCGGGTCGCCGAAACGTTTTTTCCAGAGTTCAAGCCAGTGCGGGTCATAGGTGACCGCCAGGCTTGCACTACTTGCCATCAGCGATTCAACTGCCGATGATTCATAAAAAATATCCGAATAGCTGACGATGCAGGGCCCGGCGAGCAGCCACTCTTGCGCGGATGCCAGGGACGAGACCATATTCGTATCGGCCCAGCGCAGGTTGTGAAACTCCACCAGACCGCGATCGGCAAGCAGCTCGCGTTTGTAGCCGGTGACGATAGCGATCTCGCTGATCCCGGCTTTGCGCAATGCTTCCAGTTGCCGGTCAAGCAGCGATTTTCCGCGCAGCTCCAGCAGGCACTTGGGGCGCGTATCGGTCAGCTCTTTCATGCGGCTGCCGCGTCCTGCGGCCAATAGAATGGCTCTCATTCAAATAACTTTCTCAGCCGCTCGATGTCGGCGGATTGAAACGGTTTCTCCCGCTCCGGGTGCCACATCCAACCCTCCCAGCGCAACCCGGTATGACGCATGGCCTCGATCTCGCCATCCTCCGTCCTGGCCGTTATCTCGAAGTGTTGCGGACAGCCGGCAAGTGCGTAATGGTGAAAGCTGTTCACTTCGGAGGTCAAAGCGCCTTGCAGAACATGGCGGGTCCGTACGTGGCTTGCCACGGGTTTTAAGTTGACACCGGCCCCCAGCGACATCATCTGCATTCCCCGGCAAATGCCGAGCGCAGGTAGCTGATGTTCCGTTGCCCATCCGAGCAAGTCCAATTCGGTTTCGTCCCGAAGGCGGGATACACCGGCATCTTCGCCGCCGGATAGAATCAACCGGTTGATGCCCCACCTCTCGCAATAGGCGCGGATATGGCCGGCACCAAGATTGGGGAGCGGCAGCCATGCCGCATCGGGCAGCGCTGCATGCAGGAAGCCGGCCCATTCCTGCGCTAACGCATCGCGCGGCTCGCTATAACCTTCCGCCTGCAGTACCCTCATGGTAATACCGATTCGCAACCTGTCATTCCGCATACAGTGGCCTCAAGATCTTTTCCGCACAATTGAGTTCGATGCTGCCCGCCACAACAAGGCGCTGATAGATCTGGTCGCCGCAGCCGATCGCTGCCGGGAGGCCGAACTCGGCACAGCGAACCGCCATATGAGAGTTCGCTCCGCCAAAACGTGTGACCAAAGCACTGGGGCCTTTGGTGAATATCCAGTCGAATCCCGGATCGGCATTTTCGATGCAGACGATCATATTCCTTATGTTGATACTTGTCGGCGTGTTGGCTTCAAGTTTCACCACTGTACCCGAAGCCGAGCCGGTGCCGACAAAGTTCGGCTCGCTCCGGTTAAGGGTCGCCACATAGATGTCGCGCACATCGAAAATGATGTGCGCAAGCCGGAATGCATGTGTCGCAGCCAGATTCTGGCGCGCTGTTTCGGCCATGTCGAGATAGTAGCTGTTCATATCATCCATGACCGGATGGCTGAGGCTTCTGGCGATTGCCGGCCACTCCAGATAGGAGAGGTCGTCGCGGGACAAGCCGTGGAGTTCTCCCCAGCGCCCGATCATGGATAGCGCATCCGAGAGCGTGCGGGTGAACACGAACTTGACGTGCTCGCGTCCTGCAATGGCTTTGCGGGCATATTCAAAAAGCTGCTCCGCGTTCAGCACGTCGAGTCCGGCTTCAGCCAATAGCCGGTCGACGGCGGTGCGCTCCCCGGCAGTCAGGCTGAACTGCGGCGTAGCCGCTGATGGCCTGCTGGGCAGGTCGTTCAGGAACAGGTCGCCGCGCTCGTCGTATCTCAGCGATGTGATCTCGTAAGTGCCGGGACGCAAATGACCGTACTTGCCGAGAAATTCGGCACGGGCGAGCTGGTTCTGGCAGACTCGGGTGTATTCGCCCACCATGTTGCCGGCAACAGTGCGGATGCTTCGTTTGAATGCAGTCAGGCGACAGTCGGAGAGCGCGCCGCGCCGGACGGCCGAGCGCAGCAAAGCCTCGGCGATGAAGGCATGGCGCGCAACGATCGCGAATGGCAATGTGCCGGATTCCTCGCATTGTGCCAGAAGGAATTCGGCTCTGGCCAGAAAGGCGTGCGCCGGGCTCCCGGTGATTTCCTCGAGTTTCAGTTCGTCCAGACCTGCGGCAGCTTCCAGCGCGCGATCCAAGGTGCCGGCAGGGCCGGGAGCCAGATTGGTTCGGGTCAAGTCGGTCAGTGCGGCGGTGAAAGTCGCAAGCTCTTCCGCATCCAGCACATCGGGATATCGGGTGTTGAAATCATCGGCAAAGCAAAAATCCAGACATGTCGGCACGATCTCAAACTCGATCTTGTCATGCAATTCGGGGCGGGCTTCCAGTCTGGCGAGCCATGCATTGACCAGTTTCTCGCCTATCGTATCGGGCAGTCGGGCCGGCACAAAGGAATTGAAACTGTTGCGGACATCGATGTATGGATGATTGTTGACGAGCAGCATCAGATCCGTATCGGCCAAAGGCCGGTAGCCCATGGCGGCGCGCGCACGACACCAGACCGATCGGGTGATCAATCTTTGGTACAGGGAGGCGGCCAGCGGACGCGGCATGGTGCCAATGATCTCGGCCGGATTCCAGTCTGGCATGATGGCCAGAATGGTTCGTTCGCCCAGGATGCCATCGCGTCTTTTCGACTGGTCGCGCACGAAGTCTTCGGCATGGCTTAGCTGCCGTTGCGTGTGGCGTTCGTTGATGGGGAGCCAATTGGTGGCGAGCGTGATTCTGCGCACCTGAAACAGGAATAGCTGTCCCGATTTGTTCATGCCGAACTCGATATCCAGTGCGTCGCATTGGCAAACTTCTTCCAGTTCGCGCGCCAGCCTCAAGAACGCGGCGATTCGGGGGGACCTTATCATACTGTTATCGGCATAGCGGGATACGTACAGGCTTTTGTGGACTCCGTTGCCGCTGGTGACCACATCGGTGCGCCCGGTTTCGTCATCGAAGTCGATGCAGTAATAGGGAGCACCATGCACCATGTCGAACGTCATGATGACACCGCTGACCGCCACATCGCCGACCATCGGCTGCACCAGTACCTGGTCATGCGGATCGCCGGTCAGTGACTGCGCAACCTGATCGATCGCATCTTCAAGTTCGCGGGAGATGTGGCATGAAACATGGATTCTGCTTAAAAAAGCCCCCGCCATCGAGTTCTTCGCGCCGTCTTCAGCCTGCGCACTGCTTCGGATCGCCAAGGCCTGGTTGCCGAAGAGATGCCGGAGAGTATTGAGGATTTCTTTGCGGGATGCCGTCCATTCACTTAATGAGAAAAAACAAATCTCCGGTATCTCCGCCGCAGTGACTACCGGCTGGAGCCGCTGCAGAGACTCGGCCTTAGTGCCAAAGGCAAAAGGAGGTACGACAGAATTTGCATTACTGCCTGTATGCAGGAACTCGCCAACCGGAATTTTAGAAGGGGCGTTGATGGCTAACCTTTGCGGGCAATAACAACGTAGATGTTGCAAAACTGATCCGGAAGAAAACGCATCAGGGTATTTTGCAGGCGCTGGCCGAACCACGACAGGCGATATCCCTCCATTCGCGCTTTGTTTTCGTCGAATTTCTTGTGTGCCGAAGAGCGGAACGCGGCGAATTTATAGAGGATGGGCATATTCTCCACCGGACCGACAAAGTCTATGGTGAAGCCTGCGCGGGTGAATAACTGCTCGTACTCGCTGCGGGTCAGATTCATTTTGTGAAAAGCCTTCTTGCCATTCGCGCTTCCCCTATTTTTTCTGTCAGCCAGCCAGTCGGTTAGCTGGGTCTGGATATTGTCGGCCCGGAACGAGGCGCAGACCAGTCCGTCTTTCTCCAATACCCGGTGCGTTTCCTGGATTGCCTGATCCAGCCCGTGCTCAAGGTTGTGGTACAGCCCGAAAGCAAGTACATATTTGAAAGACTGGTCGGCGAAGCGAAGCCGGGTAATGTCCCCCACTTCTGCCTGTAGTGTCGGATCCATATTCTTGAGTTTGCCGATGGCGACATCAATGAAGTCGATGCCGATAATGTCGTAACCGCGGTCATGGTAGTAACGCAAAACCCGCCCGGCACCACAGCCGGCCTCAAGAATCTTTCCGGCCTTGTCTTGGACGGTCATTTGGGCGTACTTGAGCGGGTACACACCGGAATTCTCCATTGGCGCATCCGCCGGTATATCGCTCCAGCGTTTTGTCCAATAGTCTTTGTTATTGGCATTTCGATAGGTGATTCTCATCTGATCCGATCCATTTTTTGATATTACGGGTTCTGTCCAGACGCCAGCCAGGCGGAGATCGCTTCCGCGACCTGAAGGTTGCCCTCAGCCGACAGGTGGCCGCCATATTGGTCGTCGATATAAAGCTTCTCAAATCCCGCATCGGCAAATTTATCTGTAAGGTCAAGCACCGGCATTTGTTGCGCCAATTCGGCAAAGTAATTCTGGTAAGGAACTGCTTTGTTCCGGTTTAACTTCAGATCGAGCAATTGCGGCATCACAACTATCAACGGGCTATGCCCGCGGTGCTGAGCCTCCTGCCTGAATCGCAGCAATATCGCACTTAGGAGTTTGGTCGATTCACTGTCGCGATATAGGCGGTATGCATCAATGAGATTGCGCTTCATGATCAATGCGAATGGAAGGTTTTCCATCCTGCGGTTGGAAACGCCCAAAGCACGCAGTACGCTACGCACGGCTATGGCGCAGATCAGCATGATTTGTCTTGGCGGATTTCGCAGCAAGCTGAGAAGGTAGGGAAAACGGAACTGGTGTGAACGGAATTTTTTTTCATAGAAACCGTCGTGCTTGCGTATCTCGGGCAGCTTTTCCCGCAAGGCCGCAAAATCTTCCGCGTTGCGTATCTTGTTTTCGAGCAGGACCAGCTTGCCTTCCGGAGAAAGCGCAAAGCGCGGCTTGAATGCGAAAGTATTCCCGAATTCCAGATAATGTTTCCAGTAGGACTGTATCCGGCAGATGGTCTCCGGAACAAAAGCCATAACAACAATCTTTACCGTTTCCGACAGCTTCAGACCTTCATAACGCAACAGCGCTTGATCCACCCCGTAGTTGCCGACACCGAAGTTCAGAACGCCGAACTCTTGTTGCTGTGCCAGTCGCACCTCCCAGGTTTCGCCATCTTCCACCTGCCTGCAAAAAGCATAAGAATCGCCAAATACCGCCATGGCTGGAGGCGTTTTGTTGAACGGGTTGGCGCGCGAGCCCAGCGCATCGATATGGAAGGTGACCGGGCCTTTTTGCCCGTTCTCAATGCCGCTCGAGTCAGGCTTTCTTACCCAGCCCAGATGCGGATCAAAGCTGTAATCAAGGAATTTTTCCAGCGCCTGCGGATCGAGTGTCGGCAACTCGTCCTGTTTTGTTATCAACCAGGGGAAGTTGCGCCGTTGCAGGCTGACTATCGCAACCAGTCCGGCTTCGATAACTACCAGTATGACGATCACGGTCAGAAAGCTCATGCGCAGCCCAGTGCTTGTCGCACTTCAGCAAGGCTCATAATGCGATCAGTCAACTCGCCAAGATCCTGCAGATCTGATTCATTCTCAATAACCAGGTCGGGGTGCCCCGGTTCTGGGAATGGGATGTCGACTCCTACCACATTGGCTATTTCTCCCCGCATCGCGCGGCCATACAGATTTTTGATATCCCGCCCGAGCAAGGTTTGCATTGAGGCTTTGAGATAGACCTCGTAGTAGCCGGGAATATTTTCCCGGTTCCAGCGCTGCCACTCCGGGAAAATAGAGAGAACGGCGGCAACGACGTGGATACCCTGACCGGCAAGGAAGTTTGATAAAACCGACAGCCGCTCGGCATTGCGCCGTCGTCCTTCAATGGTGTGGTCGACATCATTGCCGAACAGGGCGCGGATCAAATCACCGTCCAGCAGAACCACCTTGCCGTTCAAGCCGCGAATCCGTTCGACCACTTGGCTCGCCAGTGTTGTCTTGCCGGCGCCGGATAAACCGATGATCCAGATAACCATAAATTGTTCCTGTTGGTGCAGAGGCTTGATCATTACAAGCGGTTAAATATCTCGGCGACTCTTTTCGCCCCTCTGCCTCTGGGGGAGTCGAAATATTCTTTAAAGAGCATCTCAATACGTCTGCTGTTTTCCTTATAAAACTCGTCTGAATCGAGCATGCTTTCAAGCGTAGAGATATCTTGAGGGCTCACAACGGGCAAATGTTTTTTCAATTCCGTCACCGATGAATTGGCAAAAATGGGAATCGCATTCGGTTTGCTGGCGATGTTGTCTGGAACGTCCAGAAAAACAATATTTTTCCCCAGGAATATGGCGGAAAACGGCGTGCCGCCGTTATCGGCCAATACAATGTCGGCGATACCGAATAACTCGTTCATGTCGCGCAACGCGTTCCTGTCGATATTGAAATTAAATTTCTCAAGCAGAGCGATATATTCTTTCTCTTGAACAAAAGAAAGAGGATGCGGCCTGACGATAAGGTTGTACTTGTCGCGGATTGCAGAAAGCGGCCCGGCAAATAGCGGGATGGATGAGCTGACACCGCCGAGAGTCGGCATCCACAACACTGTTTTTTTCGATTCGGCAATTCCAAACTCGCGCTTGATATTGCTCATATCCATGATCTCTGAAAAAAAACGATCATATCTCGGGTATCCCATCACAACAGCTCTACCTTTGAATCGTTTCTTTATTTCGCGCTCGTCATTGACTCCGTGGCAGAGGAATAGATCGTAAATATTGTTCCACCTTTGCAGGCTCCAGCCCTCGCTTATGTCCGCGCCATACATGTATCGGATTTGTTTGTGTCCGATCTGCAGCGGGAGATACGTGCGAGTATCCGCTTCAAATTCCCATGCGGGCTTTTTCCCCATTGATACCAGACCACGATTGATCAGCTTTTTGATTTTCTCGCTTGCGGTCGCCGGTTTAATATCCTCGGTTGAACCCGCGATCATATGATTGCTCACCACATATTCGAACTTTATTCCGCAACCGATTATCTCCGCCATGTTCCGCACCTCATATCCTTCTGCGCGGATGCGTTTGAAAAAATCCGATACTCCGAGTCTTTCATTTCCATTCGCATCGGAAGAAAAATATTTGGTCAGTACAATTGTGAAACTCGCAGGGCCTAGCGCGTTCCACACGTCCGCATAGTGAACCAGCATTGCGGGGTCGTGCACCAGAAAGGCAAACTTCTTGCGCAATTTCAACTTCCCATATGATGCATTTTGAGATGGCACTTCACTCGCTGGTTTCATGATGGGCGCCTTGTGGATTGCCGAAAACCAAGCACGGCAGTTGTGATGCGTCCAATTTCTTCAATATTGAGCTCGGAATGCATCGGCAAACTCAATACCTCTTCAGCCAAAACATCGGCAATCGGCAATCTGCATCCACGCAACGGCTGATAGCAGGCTTGCCGATGCGGCGGAATCGGATAGTGAATGACGGTAGACACCCCCTGCCGCTCCAGATGCGCTTTTAATGCATCGCGTTGTTTGCTGCGTATAACGTAAAGGTGCCAAGCCGGTTCGGCGAATTCGGGCGCCTTGGGCAAACAGATATCAGCTTCGGCTAATAGCTGGGCATACTGCACCGAGATTTCCCTGCGCCGCGAATTCCACCGATCAAGCATAGGCAGCTTGGCCCGGAGAAAGGCTGCCTGCATTTCATCCAACCGGCTGTTATAACCGGTAACCTCATGCCGATACTTAACTGTTGAACCGTAGTTCCGCAGTTGCCTGATCTTATTGGCAATGGCCTCGTCGTTGGTGAGCACGGCGCCGCCGTCGCCGAGAGCGCCCAGGTTCTTGCCGGGATAGAAGCTTGTAGCTGCCGCATGGCCCAGCGAACCGGAACGGCGTCCTTTGTAGCGCGCGCCGTGTGCTTGGGCGGCATCTTCGATCACAATCAACCCATGCTTGGCGGCAAGCGCATTGATCGGATCCATGTCTGCGGGTTGGCCATAAAGATGGACTGGAATAATAGCCCGCGTACGCGGGGTGATGGCGCTATCGATTAACGCCGGATCAATGTTGTGTGTATCGATATTCGGTTCGACAGGCACTGGCGTCGCGCCGCACTCGGTAACAGCCAGCCAAGTGGCTATGAAGGTATTGGAAGGAACGATCACCTCGTCACCGGAGCCTATGCCATAGGCACGCAACAGGAGGTGGAGTGCTTCTAACCCGTTGCCGACACCGATGCAGTGCTTAACTTCGCAATATTGAGCGAATTCGGTTTCAAAAGCTTCAAGTTCCGGCCCCATGATGAACCGACCTGAGTCCATGACCCGTCGATAGGCAGAATCAAGAGGATGGCGGATGGATTGATGCAGTCGGCCAAGATCGAGAAATGGAACGGATTTCATTTGGTCGATCTTTGCGCATCGCGGACGAATTTCTCATAGTCGCGATAATAATCCTGCTCGTCGTAATAATTGGATGCCAATACCATGCACACTGCTCCGGACGAGAAGTTGTCCATTTCCCGCCAGATCATGGGGCAAACATACAGGCCGTAGTAACTGCGGTTCATGTGCACGGTTTTTTTGGACTGTCCATCATCGAGATGGATGTCAAATGAACCCGACATGGCGATGATCAATTGATGGAGTCCTTTGTGGGCATGACCGCCTCGCTCTGCGCCGCCAGGCACATCATACAAATAGTAAACGCGGCGAATATCGAAAGGAATATGACGCCCCGCCTCGACAAACGTCAAATTGCCCCTGGGATCATGGATCTGGGGCAAATCGATTATTTTGCACTGCTCTAGGCTCATCGCTTCTTCTACGGTAAATAACGTTGATATTTGGGGCGCAAATTCAAGTATGTTGCGCGGTCGTACTCAAAGTAATAATTCAGGTCGTCTTCGCCGACGATCAGCGCGCCAAAACGCTTGTGAAAATCAACAACCTTTATATTTTTCTTTCTCACATCAAAATGTGACTTTTGATAATGGAGAGAAAAGAATGCGAAGTCGTAAATCAATAACGCCGACTCGATGGCCGCATTTCTGGGCGCATCGTCCGCGAGAATCCAACTGCCCCAGCAAAAGCTATTATCACGGACATCATAAATGCGAATCGTCCCTATGGAGCGCCGATTCAAATCGCATATTACGAAATAGTATTCCGTCTGGCTCTGCAGATAACTGGCAATAAATCCTTTCTGTTTCTCAATATCGCCGGATGTAACCGAAATATGCCTGCTCTTTTCTGGATCAGTTCGTAATTTAATAATAAATTCCGCATCTTCAATCATTACTTCTCTAAAAAAAATGGATTTTCCGAGTACGTATGGTTTCATAACTGCCCTCCCGACTCTTGTTGCATATTCCCCAAATCAGCCGTGAAATTTGCAGGGAGTCTATTGCTGCCACTGACGTTTTTATTCCGTGGGGGCAGATTTTTGGGGTGGGTTGAAGGTGGCAACATCGGAATCGATCAGGCCGGGCGAATCACAAATGCAATATTTGCCATCCATTCGGGAGACATCTTGTCGGAAATGTCGACCAAAGCCTTTAGCAACGAGTCCGGAAACTCAGTCATCATTCCATTCGGCAAAACCTTGAGAGACAGGCCGCGCTCAAAAACAATTTCGAAGCCGGCGTTTGCGATATCGCTGCGCATCCTCTGCATGTCATAGACACGTTGATGCCCGACTTCATGGTCACGCGGACTGAAATCATAAATCGTTTTCTGGATGCCCATCATTACCGCCAGCTGTCTGTGTATAGAGTTGGCATTGGGCACGATAATCAGAACAACCCCGCCGGGCGCCAGCCACTCACGGCAGCGCCGGATAACTCTTATCGGATCGTCCACGTGTTCCAACACATGTGTTGCAATCACAGTGTTGAACTTGAGTCCGTCCGGCGGCGTAAACTCTTCAAAAAGGCTATTGAAGGCCGTTACATTGGCTCCGTTCGCGGCCAAGACATGGGCAATCAGCTTGGATGATGCGTCAACGACGTATGAATGCCCAAAGAGCCTGATCATGTGAGGTATCCAGTCGCCATCGCCGCAGCCAAGCTCAAGAACCTTTGGCCCCAGAATGTGGGGGATCATTTTCTCGCGGTCGTAAGCCAGGACCTTGTTGTCCACAATGTGGGCCGGATGTTTGTGAATGTGAACATCGGCGATCGCCTCAAGTTTCTGTACGTATTCATTTTCATTCATGTGAGCATCTCCTCTATCGGCAAGGCCACTTGCCTCTATTGGTTTTGAAGGGCAAGCGCCTGATCCAGAGCAGAATATACAAAAGGCCATTGGATTCAGGATGAAGGCGGCGCTCGGCATTATGAAAATCTCTTCTGGCCGCATTGCTGCTTATCGCCGGGTGTGCCTGTTCTCCTCTGAAACGATACAAATATCCGACCTTTTGCAGATAGGCATAACGACGTGTGTTCATGATCTTTATGGCGCTCCAGCGGTCTTCAACGGAGTGCTCTTCGATATAGCGGCCAAACCCAATGAAGGCGCGCCTGCGCCCAAACAATCTTGACCAAATCACCCCCCAGTTGAACACTGCATTCAGCAAGATAAATAGTCTGAAGGACAGCAGGGTAGAAACAAGCGATGAGGCGGCTTGCTGCTTTAGCACATGATCGTTCACATCAACGATTGCGCAGTTAACGAAAACGAAATCGACGGAGGGATGGGCGAGCAGATAATCCCGCTGCATATCGATAGCATTGCTTGGAAGCATGTCATCAGAGGCGATACCAGTAATAAACTCTCCTGTCGAAGCTTCGACCAGCTTGTTTAGATTCGCGGTAACGCCACAATTTGTATTACTGGTAAGCAGCACTACTCGGGAGAATTTTTCTCCGTGTTGCTCAAGCCACCTTTTGGCAACCATCAGTGACTGGTCGGACGAGGCATCATCTGAAATAACCAATTCAATTTTGCTGCAATCGGAGCCGAGCAGGCTATCCAGCGTCCTCTCTATGAACTTCTCGTGGTTGTAGAGGGGGATCAATACTGAGGTAACCCCGGACAATTCCTGCTTCATGACTTCACCTTGGGTATTGCGCAACCCGTGACATGGGAGGATGTGCGCCTGATTGCCTCGTTCAATGCGACCGATACGTCCAGCCCTAATTCCGCCCTTGCTTTGGCTATGCTCGGCACGTACCGGTTGCGCACAGCATTGCCCACGCTGGCATTTGGCTGGCCGAGCACCTTGACGGGTTTGTGCGGACTTAATACGTCGCGCACCAGATAGGCCAGCCCACGGATACTGACCGCCTGGTCCGAGCCGACGTTGTATATCTGGCCGTTCTTGCCCTTGAGCAGTAATGTCAGCAGCCAGTTCACCAGATCAGCCATATACAGATAGGAGCGCACGGGTGAGCCGTCGCTTTGCACGGTGATCTCGTCTTCGAACAATGCCTGGCCGATGAAGTTGCCGATGGCGTAGTGGATGTCAAGCGGCAGGAACGGGCCGACAAAAGAGAAGCAGCGCGCGATGGAATATCCCCAGCCGTTCTTTTGGGCATAGTAGGCGCACAGAAATTCGGCCGTGCGTTTCGCCTGGCCCAATGCGGAATCCACATCCGTGGTGTCGGGCGCGCCGGAATAATCCTCAGTGATGAAGTCGATCCCGGCGGGAGGTACGCCGTAGGCCACGCCGGAGCTCAGGAACAAGAAGCGTTTCACATGGCATTGTGCGGCGAATTCCAGCGTATGCCGGGTGCCGGCAACTAGGGTGTCGAATTTGCACAGCGGGTCTTCGCCGCGAAAGGTCTCCTCGGCCGAGGTGGTCGCGCCGTGGATGATATAAGAGTAGTGCCGCTTGGGAAAAGCAAAATCCCGGACATCGCCGCGATGAAAATCGATGGCCGGATCGTTTGCCAGATGCGGTGCTTTTGCCTGGAAGGCCTGCGCGTTGCGGGTGAGTACTGTCATCTTCAGGTTCAGATGCAGGTCGCGGTTGGCATGTGCCAGACTCTCCAGCAGCCAGCGCCCGAACAGACCGGTCCCGCCGGTGATGAAGATCGACTCATTACGCAACCCATCCCACAAGTCGTCCAGCCGTGACGTGATGTCGGCCAAGTCCTGCTCGATTGCATAGGCGGGGGTATGGCTCATCATGGTCGGCTGCTCTTGCAGAGATCGGCGGGATGACTTAACCAATTCCAGTCGTCATCCAGTTGTGCGCGTTGCAGATCGCCATAGCCCCAGGAGGCGTAATGAAACGCCAGCCCGTTGGCTTTTGCCGCCTCGCCGTCTTCGAACTTGTCGCCGATATATACGGTGATGGAGGGATCAAGGCGTTGCTCGCTGATCTGTTTCGATAGCAAATGTGCTTTGCTCGGCAGGCGCGGCTCCACCATGTCCAGCGCATAGACCGAAGTGAAGCGATCCTGCCATCCCAGCCGAGCAAGAATCGCATGAGTGACGGAGAGACGTTTGTTGGTGCTGATGTGCATGACTGTTCCGGTGGCGGCGAAAGCATCCAGCATCTCTTCGATGCCCGGATACGCATCGGTAGTCGCCACACCGGTACTGTCGTAGTGAAGTTTGAAATGTTCCGATAAGGACTGAATCAGGGCGGGATCGTCGCTGCTGCTCAGGCGCATCAGCGTTTCCTTCAGCGGTGGGCCGATCAGTCTGGAATCGAGCGCCACTCTGGAGGAAATGCCAGTTTCACGGAGTGCATCGGCAAAGGCATTCAGTATGCCGGGCGCGGAATCGATAAGCGTGCCGTCGAAATCGAAAACCAGAGTTTTGTTTGCCATCGCCATCAACGATGTTCCCGCTAGCCGAGTACGACCAGACCGCTTGCCCAATATTCGGCTACTTGGCCAAAATGGGGGCGACGGTTGAAGGTCAAGTTGTAGCCGTAGGCTTCAAAGTGATAGCCCACATTCTCTTTTTCGCCGGTCAGGGCGGCTAACCACAGCAGCGGAGGGTAGCCATCGGTCCTTAGCAGCAGGTCGGGTGAGCCGATCAATGCGGCGCTGGTATCGAAGCCGCCGGCGAGCAGGAACTGCTCGGGCAGCATGCCGATTTGTTCAAGTGTGGCCGGGATCGAATATTCGGTGAGGCAGGGGAAGAAATATCCCACGACTGGAGCCTGCTGCATGGCAGCCACCAGTCGCTGATGGCGCGATTGTGGCGCGATGCCGAGCTTGCCGGCGAGTCCGCCTTTGTGATGATTCACAAAAAGATATTCTGGCAGTCTTTCTGCAAAAGAGCTGTGTACCGCGTGCAGATAAGTACTCTCCAAGGCTTCTCCGTAATCCGCGTAATCGGCTTTGGGCAGGAAAAATGGAATGCCTACTCCCTTGGTGATCCCGCTGGTTTGCGGATTATCGCGCAATTTTTGCAGGATGGCCGTAGCACGCTGTTCGAACTCCGTCGCCGATATGTCTACCGAGACTCCCAGATGCTTGCTGATCCGCTCGTGGATGTCCGCGTATTTGATTTCCGGTTGGGTGAAGCCGAAGTAACGCCGCGTCTTGCGATGTACTTCGGCAGTCAGACCAACTGGTATACAGCGTCCATGCTCATCGAAGAGCGATGAGGTTGCGCTGGCGGTGCTATCGGAGGCGACTTGATGCGGATTCATAAATCTCAATTCTTTAAAAGCAAACGCTACTGCGTGATATTAATCCACCAACGAGTCGGAATCTGAAAAACCCTGCCCCCATGGCACCGGCAGTTGCGTCACGCCCTTGGTTTTTTCCATATGGAGTTTGATGAATTTCTGGTCCTCGCCAATAAGGCAATCAGGCCGGTATGGACCAAGCCATGGGTTGCGCATTCCTCGCGCAAGTACTTCCTTGAGTGGCGTCTCGCGCAAGTTCCCAAGCGAGAAATCAATGTATGGGCACGGTGTAACTTCAAAAGTAGAGGTCACAGTAATAATCCCTTTAACCGTAATGCACCCCTTGAATGAGCCATAGGTCGGAGTCATGTGCGTGAAGACGTTGTATTCCTTTTCCAGTTCGCGCAGGATATCGGCGTCTTCCTTGTCAATCACGAATTCTGGATGATCGGTGCATGAACCAGTTGGTTTTGCATACGAGACGTATAAGCCGACGCACCTTTCTGTCGCGAACTTGCACATATCGAGAAACTCATTAGTCTTAACGCGACCTTTGACAAGCACCGTCGATAGTAGGAGATTGAGTCCCGCATCCAGAGTGGCATCTATCGCACGCATCACGCGTTTATATGACCCGGGCTTGTTCCTGAATGCATCATGGTCTTGCTCAATCATGCTATCAAGAGACAGCTGCACTTTCTCCACGCCAATAGACTTGAGATGTTTTGCTTGCTTGTTATCGAGAAACCAGCCGTTGGTATCTGTAATTACATAGTGTTTCTCCGGATCGATCGCTTCGACTACCGCATCGAAATCCTTCATGACAAGCGGTTCGCCACCTGTAATTACGAACCGTGCCAAACCCAACTCATCGGCTTGACGGGAAAGCTCACGAATATCCGCGAGATCAATTTTTCTTCGGCCATCCTCAATCTTGAAAACCTTCTTCTTATGGCGATCCATGTAATACTCAGCAGAGCAATGCGTGCACTGGAAATTGCATAGATAACTTTTCTCAAGCCGGATGATTGGACTTATTTCTCCCCGTTCTTCCATTTCCGAAATTGCAGCCAGCTTCGCGGCTATATATGGCTTCCTGGCCTTTAAACCCTCTCGTCTTGCCATTTCAGCGGGAGTAAGTTTGTTTGAAGGCGTTTGCGCAATAGAGGTCATAGCCTGGATTCCTTTTCAATCACTTCAAACAATTTCGAATTTACCAAAACATTGCCATCCTTATTTTTCGCCTGTTTTCAAACATAGCAAACATCCATATGAAAGTACTGCAAAGAACGTATGCTATTTCAAGTCTGCGTTAGACCCTCAATATTAGGTCTGTATATTTCTTGCACCGATATCAAATTTTTTGGGCAACTCGCATGCCATGCCCATTCGCCATTTTTTATTGCACCCGATTTGTATTCGAGATCCGGATCAAGTTGGCTGGTGAGGCGGCACTCATATAACAGCGAAATAAAATGTCCACGTGTATCTCTCTTGGCATTCATGATTTCGTTCACTGCCAGTGGCTCACTCCTGAATTCAACACTTGCCCCGAGCTCACTTGCGGCTACTGCATGAATACGGCTCGTTAACGGCTCCTTGAATCTGACGATCCCACCCGGCACATGCCAGCCTGGCCCGTAAAACTCATCATCTCTCCATGTTAATAGCGTCTCTTTCTCCATATTCTTTACCAGAAGATCTACATTCACCATTGGAGTAAGCCTGCTGATAAAGAGAAAAAGCTCTTCCGGCAAGCCCTGCGATGGATTCTCAATCCGAGCTTCCAGCAATTCAATCAGATTTTGAATGAGCATTTCACACGCTCTCCAAACCATAATCACGCAAAATTGCCACCTGGATGGAATCTCCCCATTCACAGCGAATGATTCTGGCCACTTCATCTGAATAACTCGCTGCCATGATGATGATGGCGCCGACCAAATCAATCTTCAATCGATCAGGGGAAAATATCGGGATATGGCTTGCCGGTGTAAATTTGTTTTGCTTGAAAGGAGCAGAATCCACTACATACTTGATTTCTCGAGACAACCCCAACAAGGCGATAGCTGCAAGTGACTGATGGCCCGCGCCCCAAATTGCAACCCCACGGTCACCATGCTGGCAAACGAAGTTGTCGATTTCCATTTTCAGGCGCTGACGGCTACCGTCGAAAGCAGACACATCGCATGAGGCTCTCTTTCGAACAACTGCAGAAATGATGTAGCCATGCCATACTTCGGTGAACTCGATCACTTCAAAACCATTCAACCTCAGTAATGTTTCAAGCGTTTCACGCGTGAAATAAAGAATATGGTCAATGATAAATTCGGTAAACAGATTTTTCTTCAGGATCATGTCAAAGTTGGGCACTTCGACCAGGCCGATCGCCTCATCGCTCAGGTTGTGTGCAATACCGCTCAAGCTGGCATTTGGGTCCGGCCAGTGTTCGAGAAAATTCAGGACGGCAAACGCATCAAAAGGAGCTTGCGCCAGCTCATAGTCAGGACTGTCGACAAAGCCGTGCGAGACACGCAAGCCCTGGCAGATGCAGTCTCGAACTGACTGGTCGGCATATTCCAAGCCATAAGCATCAACACCGGCCTCCTGTAACAAGGCCAGATATTCACCACGCCCACAACCAATCTCGATTAGTTTCTTGCCTTGCAAGGCATGGTTTCTCACGAATTCGCCAAACTGCTTGCGACGAAACGCTTTCATTTCCTCCGAGAACGCGGCAGCTCGGATAACTTCCTTGTAATAAGATACAGGTTCGTTGCTGATCTGTACCAAACCGCAGCTGACGCACTGGTAAACATCCAGATCGATTCCCGCATCAGACCGATCATCAGGTAGGTGCTGCGCCGCCTTGGGCATGTTCCTGAAATGCAGCAAGTGTGTTTGCGGAAGCGGTTTCGCACACATTCTGCATTGATGTTTGAACATATTCAACTTCGCTAATCGACAGGGATGAGCCTTCTAGCCCTTCCTGGCCTCCAACGACATTTCCGTCAACTCCACGATCATTTCGGCCTTCAGTGTTTCCAGGGGCAGCAATGGCGTCATATCCTCAAGCGGCATGGATTTCATCGAGCCATCCGACTGGGGAAGCGCCGACACTTTCGGCGCAAGTGCCTCGTTGGCTATTAGCCGCACATCAACTAGCAAAGGGCGGGGCTGCGATAGAGCCAGCTGCAATTTGCTTTTTAATTCGGATGCATCGGCAATGCGTAAAAACGGTAGATCATAAGTAGCTGCCACCTTCTCCAGATCGGGCAGCAACAGGCCGGCCTCCGGTCCAGTTCCGACGAAGCGCCCATTGAAATAATTGCGCTGCGTATTGCGGATCGAGGCATAGCCATCGTTATTTAATATAATCAGGCAAATGGGCAGATTGAAGGCTCGCATCGTGGCCAATTCCTGGATGTTGAGTTGCAAGCTACCATCGCTTTCTATCGCCACCATCGGCTGGCAATCGCCGGCGAAACAAGCGCCAATCGCTGCTGGCAGACCATACCCCATGGCCCCCAGACCAGAAGTCAGAAAAACGCGTTGCCCCGGTTTGTTGCGAAAGATGGTGTAGAAAGCTTCGACCGCCAGACCGGAGCTACCTGTGCTGATCGTGGTGTTTTCAGGAATGGCGTCTGACAGCGCATCCATCAACTGGTAGTGGCTAATGGGCCCGCTGAGAGAGAAGGGAGCTCCATCGTTTACCGGATAACGGCGCTTCCAGTCTGCGCAACGTTCCCGCCAGGCAGCCCAGTCAGGACAAGCGTGCTGTTTGGCATTCAGCCAAGAAGCCAGGAAGCACTTCGCATCAGACTCTATCGACAGGGTAATATCCATATCGAGCTTGTCTATCTCATTCTGATCGATATCGACGACAACCTTCTTTGCACCTCTGGCAAAGCCGCGCGAGTTGTATGCAGTAATGATATTGTCGAGCCTGCTGCCGATGCTGATGAGCAGGTCGCAATTCTGGATCGCGAAATTAGGTGCACGCAACGCGACAACGCCGGGGCGGCCCACCAGAAAAGGATGATCATAAGGCAACAAATCGAGCGCATTCCACGTAGTCACCACTGGAATTTTCAGTTTCTCGGCCAAATCCCGGAACAAGGAAGCCCCTCCAGAAAGGCGCACACCATGACCAGCCAGCAACAGCGGGCGTTTTGACTCCGTAAGCAGCTTTTGCAGTCGCTCGACCTCGTCCGAAAAATTCTTGCGCGCAACATCCTGAATTTCACCTTGCCAATGGGGCAAATTTTCGAGTTCCACGGGAGCGCCCTGCACATCGAGCGGAACATCGATCCAAACCGGCCCGGCCCGGCCACTGCGCGCGTAATGGGCGGCACGCTCCATTTCAATAAGAATATCTTCGGGATGCTCTACGGTCACTGCGTACTTTGTGATGCTCTTAACAATTTTGACGATATCGACTTCCTGTACGCCTTTTTGCCGCAAGGGTGAATCCCGGAGCATGTCTGCACGTTTAACCTGACCGGAAATGACCAACAGTGGTACGGATTCGATCCAGGCTCCGGCAACGGCAGTGATGGCATTGGTTGCGCCAGGGCCGGTAGTTACCACAACCACACCGATATTTTCATTGATGCGCGCGTATGCCTCGGCGGCAATGGCTGCTGCCTGTTCATGCAGACAGGCAACCGCCTCAAGGCCAGGATGCTTACCTACAGCATCCACCAAATACATGGCGCCGCCACCTGGCAGAAGAAACACATGCTTGACGCCGAGTTCAGCGACAAAGTCGGCAATAAAATCAGCAACCCGATAAGATTCGCTCACTCTGTTCAATCCATCCAATAAGTCAACAGGCTCTTGCGCTGTTTGTTTTCCATAATTGCAGTATCCGTATAGAATGAATCGTTCTTGTCATGTGTAGTCGAGATTTCTTCGATCACCGCACCACCTTCACTTCTGAATGCATGGCGCACCCCGGGTTCAATGGTTACTACATCGCCGGGGCGGCATACTCTAGGCACACCATCAAGTTCCAGCATTATTTCGCCGTAGAGAACATGAAAGGTCTCTTCCTTCAGTTTGTGATACTGCTCGGGGTGCGACTGACCGGGCAGGCTGACCAGCAACTTCTTGCAGTAACAGCGATTGACCACAGTGATCAATACCAAGCCATACTCGTCAAAACGATCGATCCCATAGTGATGCGAGACCTCCAGATCGGCGCTGCCGGGTACCACGATATTGGTACGCGCGAGCAGTGCCTTGACGCGCTGGGCAATATCCCAGATGCGCGCCCTGCGGTCTTCGCAACTTGCGTTCTCTGGCGCGATAGCCTGATCGTGTGCGATGGCGTTCGTGGCCGTAAACTCGGCATATTTAGACCAGTCATTAGCAGTGAACTGATCGGGTTGAGGTGGGAAGGCAAAGTAGATGTCTTCGCTGCGAATCGTCTCTCCTGCTGCAATAGGTCGCCGGGCAAAGATGCCGCGCCGTAAGGAACGCAAACTGGCAGCCTCTTCCGGATTGGGCGGCAGGCGTTTGTCCCCTGCACCACACAAAGTCCACGCCTGTTGTGCTGCTTGCAACCATGCCCGAACCTGCTCAGGACTGGCTGAGTAGGTATTCAGCGGGAAGACTTCAGTAGGCAGGCCAACATGTTTCTCGAACAGCGTAACGCCCTTGGCCACCGCCAGTTTGACGATGTCCGTGTGGTCCGGGTGTTCATGCGTGGAAAAGCCGATCCGTACGCTTGGGTAGCGTGTACGCAGGAAATCGATCTGAGACAGATGCATGTGCTCATCCGGTGTTGGGTATTCGCCCACACAATGCAGAATGGCGAAATTCTTTTGGCGGTGCGCCAGAAAACTCACCACCCGGTCAATTTCTTCCAGGCTGGCGCCGGCTGTCGAGGCGATGATCGGTTTGTCGCTCAGTACGATCCGCTCCAGCAATGGCCAGTCGGTGAAAGAGCAACTGGCGATCTTGATGATGTCAAGATTTTGGTCCTCGATGACATCGACTGACGGTTCATCGAACGGGGTCGACATGGCGAGAAAGCCATTGGTACGCATCTCTGCCACCAAGCGGTCGAAGTTCTGCCGGCTCAGGCGCGTTTCAGAGAAGCGCTTGACGTATTTGATATCGTCGCGTCCTTTGGCCACTGGATGGATGAAGGTATCCAAATCACGGTATTGCAGCTTGAATGCGAAATGGAAGGGGAACGCCCGGCACACCTCACCAAAAGCGCGGATAACCGCCAGTCCGTGTTCGACGTCACCCATATGGTTATTGGCCATCTCCAGTACAAAGAGCGGCGTCGGAATGCTTGCGGTCATAGTTATAAGTTTCCTTGGTAAGTCCTGTTACAGACCATGGCCGAAAAACTCGGCAATCTTTTGGCTAATAAATTTCAGTTGATCCTCTACAAGCCCTGGATAGATCCCGACCCAGAACGTATCCCGCATCACACGATCGGTATTCGGTAAATTGTCCACGCAACGGTATTGCTGCTGCGCGAAGTAGGGTTGGTGCGTCAGATTGCCGGCAAACAACAGGCGAGTGCCGATCCGGTTCTGGTCCAGATAACGCAACAGATCAACACGGTTCACGCCTGCCCCCTCTTTCAGAGTCAGAGGAAGACCGAACCATGAAGGTCTGGAACCTGATGTAGTTATCGGCAGAATTAGAAAATCCTCAAGTGCCGACAATCGTTCCCGCAAAAAATCAAAATTTCGCTGCCTTGACTCAACGAATCCTGGCAACCGATCCATCTGTGCTAGACCGCATGCGGCCTGCATGTCGCTGATCTTCAGATTGTAGCCCAGATGCGAATAGACATATTTATGGTCGTAACCCTCCGGCAGATCGCCCAGCTTCCAGCAGAACCGTCGACCACAGGTATTGTCGCGGCCCGGTGGGCACCAGCAGTCCCGGCCCCAGTCGCGGATCGACTCGATGGCCCGGATGAGGGTGTCGTCGCTGGTGAAAACAGCACCGCCTTCCCCCATGGTGATGTGGTGGGCCGGATAGAAGCTGAGAGTGCCGATGTGACCGAAGGTGCCAACATGCTGGTTTCGATAGGTCGAGCCCAGTGCGTCGCAACAGTCCTCGATCACCCATAGGTCATGCTTGTGTGCCAACGCCATCACGGCATCCACGTCGAAAGGATTGCCCAGCGTATGGGCTAGCATGATGGCGCGTGTCTTCGGCGAGACGGCCGATTCCAGCTGGCTGACATCGATGTTGTAAGTGCCGAGCTGAACATCCACGAATACTGGCGTCATCCCGTAGAGCAGCATGGGGTTGACGGTGGTCGGGAAGCCCGCCGCCACAGTGATCACCTCGTCCCCAGCCTTGAGCGCCCGCTCGCCAAGCAGTGGCGAGGTTAGCGCGGCAAACGCCACCAGATTGGCGGAAGAGCCAGAATTGACTGTCCGGACATGATTGCAACCGATGAATTCCGCCAGGCGTTTTTCCAACGCTTCGTTGAAACGTCCGGTGGTCAGCCAGCCGTCGAGGCAGGAGTCAACCATGCTGACGAATTCTTCCGGCCCAAGCACCTTACCGGAAACCGGCACGGGGTCTTCTCCTGGCCGGAAAGGAGATGCCACGTTACGGCCAGCAGCGAACTGGTGTACCTGATTTAAGATAGCCCGACGGTCGGCATCCTGATTCATTGGGAAGGTGCCATGTATTGTTCGATCTGATTAAGAGTAAAGACGCGCATATCCTCGCCATCCATCCAGCAACGGTGCCACTGGACTACCTGCTCCAATGCCTGGTCGATATTGAATTTAGGCTGCCAGCCAAGGAATGTTCGCGCCTTGCTGCTATCCAGTCTGAGTAGCCCGGCCTCGTGAGGATGCTGCAGAGGTCTGGCCTGCCATGAGGCTCCATCGCACCACAACATTGCCAGGCTATCGAGCAGCGCACCTACTGGGCGTATATCTGCATCCGACGGGCCAAAATTCCAAGCCTCCGCACTTTTGCCTTGGTATAAATTTTCAGCCAATAATAAATACCCTGCCAGCGGTTCCAGTACATGTTGCCATGGCCGTACAGCTTGTGGATAGCGTACCTGAAGTTGTATTCCGCTTTGCCAGGCACGCAAAGCGTCCGGAACCAGGCGATCGGTAGCCCAGTCGCCACCACCGATGACATTGCCAGCTCGTGCAGTCGCAATGGACACTCCCTGTTCAGCCAGAAATGAAGCTCGCCAAGAGGCGGTCACGATCTCGGCGCACGCCTTGCTGGCTGAATAGATGTCTCTGCCGCCCAGCGCTTCATTTTCCCGGTAAGGCCAAAGCCATTCGCGGTTTTCATAACATTTGTCGCTAGTGATTACGACCACGGCTTTGACCGATGGTGTGCTACGGATGGCCTCCAGCAAATTCATAGTGCCAATCACGTTGCTGGTCATGGTCTCGACTGGATCGAGATAACTTTGCCTCACCAGCGCCTGAGCTGCCAGGTGGAAGACAATTTCGGGCTGTGCGGAAGCCATGCAGGTCTTCAAATTCGATAGGTCACGGATGTCGCCCTCGACATGCACCATACCTTCGCCAACCTGGGCCTCGTGAAAAAGAGATGGCTTTGTCGCAGCCGGCAGGGAGTAACCGTGGACTTGTGCCCCCAGCATCTGGAGCCAGAGACTGAGCCACCCGCCTTTGAAGCCGGTATGCCCGGTGACCAATACCGATTTTTCTTGCCAAAACCCGTGCATCATTCCCAATTGCACCAAGGAGCACGTTTGGCCTGCCACAATTCTTCAAGCATGGCGCGATCCCTAACAGTGTCCATGGCATGCCAGAAACCATAGTGGGTATAGGCGCTCAATTGGTCTTCCGAGGCCAGCTTCCTGAGCGGTTCATTTTCCCAGGTCGTCGAATCGCCGGAAATATAATCAAAAACCCCGTGTTCCAGAACAAAGAATCCCCCATTGATCCAGCCGCCATCACCCAGAGGTTTTTCCTGAAACGAGGCCACGCGACCCGTTTCAACTTCGAGTGCACCATACCGTCCTGGTGGCTGAACAGCCGTGACTGTAGCCATGCGGCCTTCCCGTTTATGGAAGGCCAGTAATTCAGCAATATTTACATCGGCAACACCGTCGCCGTAGGTAAAGCAGAATGATTCTCCATTGAGATAATCTCTGACACGCTTCAATCGTCCACCTGTCATGGTGTTCTCGCCCGTATCGACCAAGGTCACGGTCCATGGTTCCGCATGTTGATGATGCACCCGCATCTGGTTGTTTTTCATATCGAAGGTCACATCGGACATGTGCAAGAAATAGTTGGCGAAGTATTCCTTGATGACATAGCCCTTGTAACCCAGGCACACCACAAAATCGTTAATGCCTTGGGCTGAAAAAATCTTCATGATGTGCCAGATGATGGGGCGTCCGCCTACCTCGATCATCGGCTTGGGCTTCAGGTGCGATTCCTCGCTGATTCGGGTTCCATAGCCACCGGCAAGAATAACGCATTTCAAAACGAGTCACCTACCTTTAAAAGAAGTGTTAATCAATACAGCGCTTGCGCAGTTCTGAGGCTAGAATTAATTACTGAAATTAGTCATTTTTACTGCTGGAGCTCTCTAGTTTCTGTTGTTTTCTATTCGGCATAATCAGTCGCTATTCATGATCGAACTTGCATGAGCACAATAGCGTAATCAATTGTTTTTTAATAATCAAATATTCGCCATTGACGCCGATATGTTCATCCGTGCGGAATTTTTCGATAAGCCACGGTAAAAATGTGGCCGCTATGTTGCCAGAACCCCCACCAACACAAGTTTTTTATATAATACTACCATTGGCTTCCAATTTTTGTCTGGAGTCTTTGCCGATGTTGGGTTGGAGCAGGTGTATGCAGCAATCGCTGATACCTTGATGGGGTAAGAGCAGGGAATTGCGTGTGGTTTCAGGTGGAACAGGAAAGGGCGGCCAATTTAATGTCTATGGGTTAAATTGCCCGTCATGTGTGGCGAAGGATGGCTAAAATCCAGCGGATGAGTTGCATAAAACCAAGGAGCAACCATACCGAGAAGAATCTGAGCTAGGCTTGCTGAATATCCTAAGCGATAAATTTTACATTTGAAAGTGGAATGATGCGGACATTTCAAACCTCAAGCGTTACGGAGTCGTTGCCCTTTTCGGGCTACCAGGCGGGGACTGAGTCTGTATGGGGGAGTCAACAGTTCCATTCCACTCCATCCGGACGATCACCCCCCCGGATTTTGATGAATACAAACGCAAGAAAGAGCGCAAGCATCCTCACGACAATCCCAATGGTGATACTGGCAATAAGCCACCTGATCCCGATCATCAGATTGACGAATATGCTTAACCCGATTTTATCAATTGATGTGCGCCTTGTTAAGCTTAGGCAACCAACATCAAGATGCAGGATCAATGGGAATTTGACTGTACCTGTGCAAAATGGATGCACAATGATATTGTGGATCACTTTTTAAGCCGAGATCCGATTTGGAATCCTTTGTAATTACCTGGCGTGAATTGCTCATAGGCGCAGTTCTGGTTCTGGCGGTTTATATCGCCGAGATGCTGCTGTTGATGCGTTCTGCCAAACCCCGTGGATGGCGGATTTGGCAAAGAGGGGCTGAAGCCCACGCCAAAAGCCGTGAGGTGCAATCCTTGGAGGTAGAGTTTGCTCAGCTTCAGGGGCAAGTCGACAAGTTGCAGAAAGAGCTTGAGAAACTGAAGACACAGCAGGTTGCGGTTACCCCATATACCCACGCGATTCAAATGGCTCAGCAGGGTCTCAACGTGAATGAGGTGGCTGCCAGTTGCGGCATTTCACGCGGCGAGGCGGAGCTGATCGTCGCCATGCACCGTAATCAATCCAATGATTCATAATGACGTTTTAAATCAGCTGCAACTGCTGATTAAAACCTCAGCGCCACCGCTCATTGATGTCGCTCAGACTCCGCTGGAGGAAGCCCAATGGGTCCCTGGCCAGCGCCTGACAGCCCTAGTGCTGGCTAGCCTGCCGAACGGGCGATTCCAGGTGCATGTCGGTGATGCCTCTTTAGACATGAATCTGCCTCGCAATACTCAGCCTGGAGATAAGGTCGAGTTGACCTTCGTTTCCAATCAGCCTCGACTCACCTTCGCGCTTACCCGGGATTTGTCTGCCGCGGCAGGCAACAATCTTGCGGCAGGTGCCAAGCCGCAAGTCAGCCTCAGCGATTCGGTGCGTTATCTCGGCGCGCTGCTGCAAAAAATATCTGACCAGTCGGAAACACAGGCTGCTCCGCTCAACAAGACGGCTCCGCTGCTTTCCGCTGCTCCCACCGATATCAAGGACTTTGCCGCCTCCCTGCGCAATACTTTGTCCCAGAGTGGCTTGTTCTACGAGTCGCACCAGGCGCAATGGGTCGCCGGAGAGAGGCGGCTGACAGATTTGATGAAGGAGCCGCAGGGTAAACTTCCAGTTCTGATTCCCGGGGCGGGAGCCGAACTCGCGCAGAAAAATGTGCCTGTATCGGCTCTGTCAGAGGGGTTTCTTGCACAAACCGCCTCCAGGATGCCCGTTCATGCCGAGGCCGTTACCCTGGTTCAACAGCAGTTGCAGACGCTCGATTCCCGTCAGTTGATATGGCAGGGGCAGGTGTGGCAAGGACAGCCGATGGAATGGCGGGTTGAAGAGCGGGGTGCGCGCGAAGGGGGTGTTGGAGAGGCGGAAATGCCTCACTGGCAGACCAGTTTGCGCCTTCAACTACCCAGATTGGGCGATGTACAGGCATCACTGGCCTTTACCCCGCAGGGCTTGCGTGTTGACCTCAAGGCGGCGGATGCGGGTACAGCGGAAGCGATGAGAGGGGCGCAGGACAAACTGCGTAACTCGATGGAGGCTGCCGGCCTGAATGTGCTGACCATGTCGGTGGAGCGGCATGAAAAAGTCGGATAGTCAGCACCTTGCGGTCGCGCTAACTTATAGTGCCGGCAAGGCCGCGCCACAGGTAGTGGCGAAGGGCCGCGGTTTGCTGGCAGAGGCGATCATCGAGCGTGCCAGGGATGCCGGCGTTTATGTGCACGAATCGCCCGAACTGGTTTCGTTGTTGATGCAGGTGGATCTGGATCAGCATATTCCGCCGGAACTTTATTTCGCGGTGGCTGAGTTGCTCGCCTGGATTTACCGCCTGGAGCATGGCGATGCGGGCAATAGCACGCCGATAGCGGGATAAGGAAAGCCAGTTTATTGTAGTTGGTGCAGCAAATCGGTTTCGAGCCGCAGCACTTCTTTCGGGTTTGCCAGTTCTTCACCCGTAATCAGAAAGGTATCCTCGGCCCGTTCGCCCAGGGTTGCGATTTTTGCCGTATGCAGGTGAATGCGGTGTTTCAGAAGTGCCTGGGCGATGCGTGAAAGCAAGCCGGGGCGGTCGCCCGCAACGACTGACAGCACATGGTAGATCCCTTTTTCATCAGGCTTGATCGAAATTTCCGGCGTAATCGGGAAATGTTTGAGATGGCGACTCAACCGCCCTTGCAAAGGGGGTTCCGGTGCCCTGTCCGGGGTCAGGCGCTGTGACAATTCATATTCGATAAAGCTCAGCAAATCGCGGTAATGGGCCGCGCGGTTAGAGTCGTCCAGGACCACGTAGCTGTCAAGGGCATATCCATGGCGGCTGGTGTGGATTTTGGCTTCGACGATGTTGAAGTCGTTGCGTTCGAAAAAACTGCAAATCCGGGTGAACAGATCGTCCTTGTCCGGCGTGTAGATCATCACCTGGATGCCTTCCCCTGCGGGGCTTAAGCGCGCCTTGACAATGGGCTGTCCCGAGTTGACCTTGGTATGGAGGTTGCGGACGTGCCAGGCTATTTCCTGCGCCTCGTGCCGAAGGAAATAGCCCGGTTCCAGTTGCGCCCATAACGCCTGGTGCGCGTCGTTAGCGAAGGCATAAAGGCGGAGAATGGACAGGGCTTCGGTTTGCCTTGTCTGAAGGTGCGTATCCAGCGGGGTGCTTCCACTTGCAAGGTAACGTTGCGTTGCCCTGAACAGATCCTCCAGCAGCTTTCCTTTCCAGCCATTCCAGACTTTCGGGCTGGTGCCTCGAATATCGGCGACGGTGAGTAAATAAAGTGCGACGAGGTGGCGTTGATCGCGAACCCGATTGGCGAAGGATTCGATCACTTCTGGGTCGCTGGTATCCTGTTTTTGAGCTGTGGCTGACATGACCAAGTGGTTCTCCACCAGCCAGGCAACCATGTCGGTGCTCCCCTCGCTCAGGCCATGCTGTCGGCAGAAACGGCGCGCATCCACTGTGCCCAGCGTCGAGTGGTCGCCACCCCTTCCTTTGGCGATGTCGTGGAACAGGCCTGCCAGATAAAGCACTTCCGGGCGTTCGAAATTATTGATGAGGCCACTGGCCAGCGGAAACTCATGGGCGAATTCCGGTACGGTAAAACGCCTCAGATTGCGCACCACCATCATGATGTGCTCGTCCACCGTGTAGACATGGAACAGGTCATGCTGCATCTGGCCGACAATCCGGCCGAAGGCGGGAATGTAGCGTCCCAGGATGCCAAGCTGGTTCATCAGGCGCAGTTCGTGGGTGAGCCCGCGCGGCTGCCGGATGATTTGCATGAACAGTGCCTGATTGCTGGGCTGGCGCCGGAAGGCGGCATTGATTTTTGGCGTCGAACGCCACAGTGCACGCAGCGTGGTCGCACTCATGCCGCTCAATTCAGGGTGTTGCTGCAGCAGCAGAAAACTTTCCAGGATGATGCCCGGTTCACGCTGAAATGCGTCTGTATCAGTGATTTCGAGCAGCCCATTGCGAGCCTGAAAGGTTTCGTTGATAGGATCAACCTGCCTTAAGGCAGCAGAGGAGGTGCGCTCGCGCAGATTTTTCAGCAGGATTTCGTTGAGCAGGCTGACCGCCTTGGCGGTGCGGTAATAGCGCTGCATCAATTGTTCGCTGGCTCTGCGTTGGGCTTTGTCCGTATATCCGCATTGCTCGGCAAGCAGCGTCTGGTGGTCGAACAGGAGGCGGTCTTCGCGCCGCCGGGCGAGGTAGTGAAGGCGGATGCGCAGGTTTTCCAGAAAGCGTTCGTGGCTACGGATTTGACGGGCTTCCTGGACGGTAATGATGGATTCAAGCGCCAGTTTGTTCCAGTTATCCCCTAAACCCAGCGCACGGCTGACCCACAGGATATTTTGCAAATCCCGCAGGCCGCCCGGGCTTTCCTTCAGGTTGGGCTCCAGGTTGTAGGCGGTGTCGTGGAAGCGGGCATAGCGCCGCTGTTGCTCCAGCAGTTTCGCTTCGAAAAAATCCTGAGCATTCAAACATTCATGTACTGCAACCGTAAATTCTTGAAACAGTTCACGGTTCCCATCCAGGAAGCGCGCTTCGAGCAGATTGGTCTGGACCGTAATATCATTCGCTTCCTCCAGACATTCGGACAGAGTTCGTACGCTGTGTCCGACTTCCAGGCCAATGTCCCAAAGCAAACCGATGAGTTGCTCAAGTTTCTGTTCGAGTGCTTCATTTTGACCCGCCGGAATAAGAATCAGCAGATCTGTGTCGGAGCCGGGAAAAAGTTGTTGGCGGCCGTAGCCGCCAACAGCGATAAGTGTGCTGGAGGGAGGTAAGGATAACTGTCGCCAGATAGTCTGGAGTAACATGTCCACCAGCTTGCTGTGGCCGTGCAGGAGGGCCGTAGAATTGCCCTTCTCCAGATAGGTCTGGCGCAGCTTACTCCTGCCGATCTGGAGGGTTTCTCGCCACCGCTTCGTGTCCATGGAGGGAGGAACCATTTAGGTCAGCTGATGAAATCTGGTTTTTTGGGGGAACCGGCGGACAGCGTCAAGACTTCATAACCGGTTTCGGTGACCAGGATGGTATGTTCCCATTGTGCCGACAGGCTGTGATCCTTGGTCACGATGGACCAGCCGTCACCAAGCTGGCGAATGTCGCGCCGACCGGCATTGATCATTGGTTCGACGGTGAAGATCATGCCGGGAACCAGTTCTACGCCGGTTCCAGCCTTGCCGTAGTGTACGACCTGGGGTTCTTCGTGGAAATTTGCGCCGATGCCGTGGCCGCAGAATTCGCGGACTACGCTGTATCCATTGTTCTCGGCACGCTGCTGAATTACATGTCCGATGTCGCCCAGGCGGGCGCCGGGTTTGATCGCGGCGATGCCGAGCCACATGCACTCGTAGGTGATTTCACACAGGCGCTTTGCCTGGATGGAGGGCTCGCCGACGTAGAACATGCGGCTACTATCCCCATGATAGCCATCTTTGATGGTGGTGACGTCGATATTGATGATGTCACCGGATTTGAGTATTTTATCGCTGGGAACGCCATGGCAAACCTGATGGTTGACTGACGTGCAAATGGATTTCGGGTAAGGGTGGTGGCCGGAAGGCGCGTAATTCAGCGGGGCGGGTATGGCATGCTGCACATCTACGGTGTAATCGTGGCAGAGCTTGTCCAGTTCGCCTGTGGTGACGCCTGCTTTGACAAATGGCCCGATATAGTCGAGCAGTTCGGCCGCCAATTTGCCGACGACGCGCATTTTTTCAATTTCTTCCGGGGTTTTGATTATGATGGACATGGCGCCGTTGATCGAATTAAATTGCGGTCAGTATATCAAATTACAGGGTGTCCCAAGATTCGGAGGAAACAATGAACTGGATAAAAGTTTTTTTGCTCTCTACGCTATTGCTGCAAGTGATTTTGCCGACCCATGCAGGCGAGCCTTCGGCGAAATCTGTTCACAAGGTGATTTTCCAGGTGAGCGATAATGAACCTCAGAAATGGTATCTCACTCTCAGCAATGTAAAAAATGTGCAGCTAGCGTTAGGCATGAAAAATGTGCAAATCGAGGTGTTGGCCTATGGCCCCGGTCTGGACATGGTGCTGCTGGAAACCGAGATAGCCGAAAAAATCGATGAGGCTGTCCGTCGTGGCGTGAAAATCGTGGCCTGCGAAAATACCATGATCGGCCGCAAGCTGTCTCGTGAGGACATGTACCCGTCGGTTGGCTACGTCAAGACGGGAGTGGTGGAGCTGATGAAACGGCAGAGAGAGGGCTGGGCTTACATTCGTCCTTGAGGAAATCCTTGCAGGCATGCTAGAATTGCAAGTTAAGTTTTATGGCCAATGGCTTGAAAACTTAAAACTTCGCACATCCGCTTAACGTACAGGGTGCCCGGCTAGCCGGGTGGTATCGGGCGGGTGGAGGCATAACCCTTACTAGGAGCAGCAAAATGTCAGTGACCATGCGTCAGATGTTGGAAGCGGGCGTCCATTTCGGACACCAAACCCGTTACTGGAACCCCAAGATGGCGCCATATATTTTCGGCGACCGCAACAAGATTCACATTATCAACCTGGAAAAAACCCTGCCGATGTACCAGGATGCGATGAAGTTCATGCGCAAACTGGCTTCGAACAAGGGCAACATCCTGTTTGTCGGCACCAAGCGCCAGGCTCGTGAAATCCTTAAGGAAGAAGCAGAGCGCGCGGGTTGCCATTTCGTGAATTTCCGCTGGCTCGGCGGCATGCTGACCAACTTCAAGACGGTCAAGCAATCCATCAAGCGTCTTCAGGAAGTGCAGACCATGCTGTCGGAAGAGAATATCGGCAAGTTGGCCAAGAAAGAAGCTTTGCTTCTTCGTCGCGAACTGGACAAGCTGGAACGCAGCCTGGGCGGGATCAAGGACATGGGCGGCCTGCCGGATATGATTTTCGTGATCGACGTCGGCCACGAGAAGGGCGCGATCACTGAAGCCAACAAGCTGGGCATTCCGGTGGTTGGCGTGGTGGATACCAATAACTCCCCGATTGGCATTAATTACGTTATTCCCGGTAATGACGACTCTACTCAGGCCATCCGTCTGTACGTCAGGGGCGCCGCCGATGCAATTCTGGAAGGGCGTAGTCAGTCGCTGCAGGAGATCGTCGGCGAGGAGTTTGTCGAGGTTGAAGAGCAGGTGGCTGAGTAATCAGCCTGCAAAAAAGGGGCCTTCGAGCCCCTTTTTTATGTCTGAATTTGAATTTTAATGGCGCGCGTGCCGTAAAAAGCGCTAGCTGCGACAGCTTAAATATATCTTAGCAAGGAGTTTTAACATGGCGGAAATCACCGCAAGCATGGTCAAGGACCTGCGTGAATTGACCGGCCTCGGCATGATGGAGTGCAAGAAGGCACTGGTTGAGGCAGACGGCGATATCAAGGCAGCTGAAGATGCGATGCGCATCAAGAGCGGCGCCAAGGCCGGCAAGGCAGCCAGCCGCATTGCTGCGGAAGGCATGGTGGGCAGTTTTATCAGTGCCGACCGCAAGACTGGCGCCCTGATCGAAGTCAACTGCGAAACCGATTTCGTGGCCAAGAACGACGATTTCAACAACTTTGCCAAGGAATTGGCTCAGGTCGTGGCGCAGCAGAATCCAGCGGATGTTGCTGCTCTGTCCGCGATGAAGCTGGCTTCGGGCAGCACCATTGAGGAAGCACGCCAAGGTCTGGTGATGAAGCTGGGCGAAAATATTGCGGCGCGCCGTTTTGTTCGCTTCAGTTCGGCTGGCCAAATGGCGGCCTACCTGCATGGCACCAAGATCGGTGTGCTGGTGGATTACACCGGCGGTGACGAGGTACTGGGCAAGGATATCGCCATGCACATTGCTGCAAGCAAACCGGTTTGTGTTTCCAAGGAACAAGTGCCTGCTGATCTGCTCGCCAAGGAACGTGAGATTTATACCGCCCAGGCAGCCGAAAGCGGCAAGCCTGCCAACATCGTCGAGAAGATGGTGGAAGGCCGGGTTACCAAGTATCTCGCCGAAGTGACCCTGGTTGGCCAGCCCTTCGTCAAGGATCCCGACATGACAGTGGAAAAACTGCTGGCTTCCAAAGGTGCCCAGGTCAATGCTTTCCAGATGTTCGTGGTGGGCGAGGGTATCGAGAAGCGTAGTACTGATTTCGCCGCGGAAGTGGCGGCCGCCGCAAAGGTGTAATGACTATGCCCACTCCCAAGTACAAACGCATTCTGATCAAGCTTTCTGGCGAAGCGCTGATGGGCGATGACAGCTACGGTATCAACCGTGATGTTATCGATCGCATCGTTTCCGAAATCGGTGATGTGATTCAACTTGGGGTGGAAGTCGCGGTAGTGGTCGGAGGCGGCAACATTTTCCGTGGTGTGGCACCCGCATCTGCGGGTATGGATCGCGCCACCGCCGACTATATGGGTATGCTGGCTACCGTGATGAACGCATTGGCGCTACAGGATGCCATGCGACGCGCAGGCATCATCGCGCGAGTGCAATCGGCGCTGACTATTCAACAGGTAGCGGAACCTTATATTCGTGGCAAGGCATTGCGTTATCTGGAAGAAGGCAAAGTCGTGATTTTCGGTGCGGGCACTGGCAATCCATTCTTTACCACGGACACGGCCGCTGCACTGCGAGCCTCCGAGATGGCAGCGCAGGTAGTGCTCAAGGCGACCAAAGTGGATGGTGTTTATACTGCGGACCCGAAGACCGATCCGGAAGCAACACGCTATGACCGTATCAGCTTCGACGAGGCGATTTCAAAAAACCTCAAGGTCATGGATGCTACCGCGCTAGCGCTGTGTCGCGATCAAAAAATGCCGCTGTGTGTTTTCAGTATTTTCAAGCATGGCGCGTTGAAACGTGTAGTGATGGGCGAAGATGAAGGAACGCTGGTTGAGTGTTGAAAGCTCACTAAATAAAGTGGGTTGAGTCTGGACAGGAAGGATTCTTGACATGATTGCAGACGTAAAAAAATCAGCTGAGCAAAGAATGCAGAAGAGCATCGAGGC
>JAHJJI010000072.1 GCA_018823025.1 Gammaproteobacteria bacterium
ATCGACGCCATTCAAATGTAGCAAATAACGCGCTCTGCCGAGAGGCTGCCTGAGTGTCTGGTAAGCCTCGTTGGCCTGTGTCGACCATTGCATCGACAGCCTGCGCTCTGCATCGGAAAGATGCGCAAACTTGTCGGGATGGATCTGACTCTGGATGTCACGATAAGCCTGCTCCAGTTGGATCGGGTCGATCTGGTAGAGCGGCGGAATACCGAACAGCTCGAAATGGTTCCTGTTGAAATCAAAATTCATTGCGTACCGTTCATGGTTCCGTCTAGAAGCCGACGCTCTCGCCGCAACCGCAGGCGCTCTTGACGTTAGGATTGTTGAACTTGAACCCCTCGTTCAATCCTTCGCGCACGAAATCCAGCTCCGTGCCTTCAAGAAAAACCAGGCTCTTCGGATCAACGAGAACCTTCACTCCGAAACTTTCAAACTGGCTGTCAGTGTCGTTGAATTCATCGGCAAATTCCAGCGTGTAGGACATCCCGGAACAACCGCTGGTGCGTACACCCAGTCGCAAACCCACTCCCTTGCCACGTTTTTCAATATAGTTCCTGATATGGGTAGCGGCCTTCTCAGTCAGGGTAACTGCCATGCTTTATCTCCTTATTTAGAACAATCCGAACCTTTGCAGGCTGCGGTTTCAACCATTGCACCATGTTTGGACTTGTAATCTGCCACCGCGGCCTTGATGGCGTCTTCTGCCAGCACCGAGCAGTGTATCTTTACCGGCGGCAACGCCAACTCTTCCGCAATATGCGTGTTCTTGATGGTCAGCGCTTCGTCCAGGGTTTTTCCTTTGACCCATTCGGTCACCAGCGAACTGGATGCGATCGCCGAGCCGCAGCCATAGGTTTTGAACTTCGCGTCCTCGATCACACCGTCCTTGTTCACCTTGATCTGCAGCTTCATCACGTCGCCGCAGGCAGGCGCCCCGACCATGCCGGTGGCCACTCCGTCATCGTCCTTGCCAAAGGTCCCGACATTACGGGGATTTTCATAGTGATCCAATACTTTTGTGCTGTAAGACATAATAACTCTCCTTCAAAAATCCTTAATGGGCCGCCCACTGTACGGTACTTAGATCGACGCCTTCCTTGAACATATCCCACAGTGGAGACATTTCACGCAAGCGGCCGATCTTCGCCTTTACCAGATCAATCGCAAAGTCGATCTCTTCTTCGGTGGTAAACCGACCTATCGTGAAACGGATCGAACTGTGCGCCAGCTCGTCGCTACGGCCCAGGGCACGCAGCACATAAGAAGGCTCCAGACTCGCGGAAGTACAGGCAGAGCCGCTCGAAACCGCGAGCTCGCGGATCGCCATAATCAGCGATTCACCCTCAACGAAGTTAAAGCTGATATTCAGGTTATGCGGCACCCGTTGCTCCATGTCACCATTGACGTGAGCTTCCTCGATTTGCGACATCCCTTTGTAGAGCCGGTCGCGCAGATAACGAATGCGCTCATTCTCGGTGGCCATTTCCTCACGCGCGATGCGGAATGCCTCGCCCATGCCAACAATTTGGTGCGGCGCCAAAGTACCGGAGCGCATCCCACGTTCGTGGCCGCCGCCGTGCATTTGCGCCTCCAGACGGACGCGCGGCTTCCGCTGCACGTACAGAGCACCGATGCCTTTCGGCCCATAAGTCTTGTGAGCAGAAAAGGACATCAGATCGACTTTAAGTTTGGCCAGATCTATCGTCACCTTGCCAGTGCCCTGAGCGGCATCAACGTGAAAAAGCACACCCTTGGCACGGCAAACCTCACCCAGTGCAGCGATATCCTGAATCACCCCGATCTCGTTGTTGACCAGCATGACGGAGGCGAGAATGGTGTCCGGGCGCAGGGCTGCCGTGAATTTCTCCATATCCACCAGGCCGTTCGTTTCCGGCATGAGATAGGTGACTTCATAGCCTTCGCTCTCAAGGTGGCGCATGGTATCGATCACCGCCTTGTGCTCGGTCATTACCGTGACCAGATGCTTGCCCTTACCCTTGTAAAAGTGCGCAGCACCCTTGATGGCGAGGTTGTTCGATTCAGTTGCACCCGAGGTCCAGATGATTTCCTTGGAATCGGCGTTGACCAGCTTGGCGACCTGCTCGCGCGCCTCCTCAACTGCCCTTTCCGCATCCCAGCCGAACTCATGGGAACGGCTCGCCGGGTTACCGAAATGCTCAGTCAAATAAGGAATCATTTTTTCCGCCACTCGCGGATCAACCGGCGTAGTTGCAGAATAATCCAGATAAATTGGTTGCTTAATCATTTTTCACTTCTCCACTTTCCAAAGTTCCTGTTCGCCTGGGACGGTTCAAACTGCAACCGCAGCCAGCCTTTTCAGCCCGAGAATCTCGCCCTGCAATACTCGCAAAAAACACTCGATCTGACTCATTTCGTTATCCCTGCCCAGGCTGATGCGCACCGCACACCGCGCCAACTCCCGCTCAACACCCATAGCCAGCAACACCGGGCTCGGATCAGTGCCACCGCTGGAGCAGGCTGACCCGCTGGCCACCGCAAACCCGGCACGGTCCAGCGCCATCACCAACGTTTCGCCCTCAATACCCGGAAAGGCAAAATAACTGGTATTGACCAAACGCTCGGCACCATCACCGAACAACACCGCACCCATGGTCCGCAGCCCCTGCTCCATCTGCTCCCGCATTTGCTGGAGTTTAAGCGGAAGCTCGGTCAGACGACTCGCCGCCAATGCACAAGCCGCACCGAATCCAACAATCGCCGGCACATTCTCGGTACCTGCTCGCAAGCCCTTCTCATGCTCGCCACCCGTGATTTGCGGCTTGATATCGAGGCGCTTGTTCAGAACCAGTGCCCCTATCCCTTTTGGCCCGCATACCTTGTGCGCGGAAATCGTCATCGCATGTACGTTCAACGCAGAAAAACTGACAGGCATCTTACCCAGCGCCTGCACTGCATCGGTATGCACCATTGCGCCCACGCTTCGCGCCAGTTCCGCCACCGCCGCCACATCCTGCACCACACCGGTTTCATTGTTGGCCAGCATCACCGACACCAGCCCGGTGACCGACTCACGCAGTGCAATTTTCACATCATCCATTTCGAGCCGGCCTGCGCTATCCACCGCCAGCCTCCTCACCTGCCATCCCTGCTCTCGCAACTCCTGTGCCGGTCGGGTCACGCTCGGGTGCTCCACCGCGCTCACCGCGATCTGCGAAGGAGAGCACCGCGCCGCCGCACCTTTAATCAGCAGGTTGTTAGCTTCGGTACCACCACTAACAAAAACCACCTGAGAAGGATGCGCGCCGACCAAATCTGCCACCTGCTCACGCGCATCGTCCACCGCTTTGCGCGCTACCCGCCCATACTCGTGACGGCTCGAGGCATTACCATAATGCTCCCGAAAAAAAGGCAGCATTGCCTGCAACACACGCTCATCGAGCGGCGTAGTGGCATTATGGTCAAAGTACGCTGGCAACATCCGTTTTAGTCCCAGTTTTACGTCTCGACACAGACTGGGTATGATCATGCATCTCTGCAACGCCCGTCACACGCTGTTGCGCCACCAGGTGTGCCAACGTAACCGAGGCCAGATAGTCGTAAATTTTCCCGTTCAGATTGGTCCACAATTCATGGGTCATACATTCGTGCTCGTCGTGACAGTTGCCCAGTCCGCCACATTGCGTAGCATCAATCGGCTCATCCACTGCCTTGATGATTTCCGAGACCGCGATATCGTCAAGATTTTTGGCCAGATAATAACCTCCGCCCGGCCCGCGCACGCTCTCCACTAGCGCATGGCGACGCAGCTTGCCAAACAGCTGCTCGAGGTAAGACAGGGAAATTTTTTGACGCTCGCTGATCCCGGCCAAAGTTACCGGCCCGCCACCCCGGCGTAAGGCCAGATCAAGCATTGCGGTTACCGCGAAACGTCCCTTAGTTGTCAGTCGCATATTATTTCCTTCCCATGAATTTACGCTGCAACTTTATAATACCTTATTATTTTAGTCAACTATTTTGTTCAAATAGTTCGCATCGAACTGATCCTTGGGCGGCGCCAGCGGCTCCAACTCGACCCCCATTTTCTTCAACTGCGCCAGAATCAGCTCGACGCGCTGGTCCAGCACCACGGTGTGGTCAAGCAGACCGTGAATCGCCTTGACTACCGGATCGTTCATGTCAGCACTAATCGCATAGGCGGAAAACCCCATCTTCTGGGCTTTGCTTTCACGCATTTCCGCTTGCGTCGGATCGATATTTCGCGCGGGAATACCGACCGCCGTGGCACCTGCCGGAACATCCTTCACCACCACCGCATTGGAGCCCACCTTGGCGCCATCGCCGATGAAAATCGGGCCAAGGATTTTGGCACCGGCTCCGACCACTACCCCCTTGCCAAGGGTAGGATGGCGCTTGCCCTTGTTCCAGGACGTGCCGCCCAGCGTAACCCCATGATAAAGCGTCGAATCATCGCCGATCTCGGCGGTCTCACCGATGACCACGCCCATACCGTGGTCGATGAACACCCGCCTTCCGATTTGCGCGCCCGGATGGATTTCAATGCCGGTCAGCCAGCGCCCCAGGTGCGAAACAAAGCGCGCCAGCCACTTCAGGTTCCAGCACCATAGACGTTGCGCCAGGCGGTGCACCAATAGCGCGTGCAGACCCGGATAGGTCGTCAGCACCTCCCAGGTGGAGCGAGCGGCAGGGTCCCTCTCGAACACGACCGATATGTCTTCACGCAAATGATCGAACATCACTCGATTCCGAAATATAAGGAAAATATTATATTCCAGACTCCTTTAGTCAACTATGGGTTTTTTCGTTTATTTGTGAATTTTTCCACCGAAGTCAAAATCCCACGCAGGATGCTGACCTCTTCCTTTTCCGGGCGAGCCCGTGCAAACAACCTTCTCAACCGCTGCATCAAACGCCCGGGGCAAGCCGGATCGAGAAAACCGGTGTCTACCATGGTCTGCTCCAGATGTTGATAGAAGCGCTCCACGTCTTCGAAACTGGCGGCTTCCTGGGCCTTTGCGGCGGGCACTTCAGCCCCGTCAAGGTAGGCCATGCGTAGTTCGTAAACCAGAATTTGCACCGCAGAGGCCAGATTCAGCGAGGTAAACTCCGGGTTGGCGGGGATGGTAGCGAGCAGTTGACACTTATCCAGTTCAGCGTTGGACAGACCCGACATCTCGGTACCGAACAGTAGCGCCACATCCCCCTGGACAGCAAGATCGAGCATGCGGGATGCCACTTGATGCGCTGATAGCATTTCGTGGGAAAGATCGCGCCGCCGGGCGGTTACCGCCACTGCGAGCACCGTACCGGCCAAAGCCTCGTCCAGGGTAGCGCAAACCTGTGCATTTTCCAGCACGTCCACCGCTCCGGCAGCGCGCGCATCCGCGACCGGATCGGGAAAAGACTTGGGGTTGACCAGATAAAGGCGCTCCAATCCCATCGTCTTCATCGCCCGCGCAGCCGCGCCGATATTGCCGGGGTGGCTGGTATGACTGAGAACGATGCGAATGTTATTCAGAGCATTGGGTTTCTTCATCCGTGGTTTCCCTTTAAAATAGCGGTGATGCGCTCAGCGTTTTGTTCCTTAAACTTTCCCAGGATAACCCATGCATCCCATGCTCAACACCGCGGTCAAGGCCGCGCGCCGCGCCGGTCAGATCATCAACCGCGCCTCCCAGAACCTGGATTCGCTCACGGTCAAACACAAGAGCTTCAATGATTTTGTCAGCGAAGTTGATCAAAAAGCGGAAGATGCAATCAAGGAAGTCCTGCTGGAAGCCTACCCGAAACACGCGATTTTAGCAGAAGAAAGCGGCATGCAGGGGGACTCGGAGTTCCAGTGGATCATCGACCCGCTCGACGGCACAACCAATTTTCTCCATGGCTTTCCGCAGTATTCGGTTTCAATTGCCATGCAGCACAAGGGCGTCCTGACCCATGCCGTGGTCTACGACCCCAGCCGCAACGACCTGTTTACCGCCACACGCGGCGCTGGGGCATTTCTCAATGATCGCCGTCTCCGCGTCAGCCGCTGTGAATATCTGAAAGATGCCTTGATCGGCACCGGCTTCCCGTTTCGCGACTTTACCCATCTCGACGCCTATCTTGGCATCTTCCGTGAACTGATGCAGAAAACCGCCGGCCTGCGCCGACCTGGTTCAGCCGCGCTGGACCTGGCCTATACCGCCGCAGGTCGTTTCGACGGCTTCTGGGAATTCGATCTGAACGCATGGGACATTGCCGCCGGCGCGCTTCTAGTGCAGGAAGCGGGTGGACTGGTGGGCGATTTTCAAGGCGACGCTAACTATCTGGAAAGCGGCAACATCGTTGCCGGCAATCCTAAAGTGTTTGTGCAGTTACTCCAGACCATCGCCCCCCACTTGGCGACAAAGGCCAAATAAAGCCACTCCCCATGAATTCCCCGGAGGATCTGTCCCGGCATACCCCGATGATGCAGCAGTATCTGCGCA
>JAHJJI010000073.1 GCA_018823025.1 Gammaproteobacteria bacterium
CCCACGCTCGCCTCCACGGCGGCGTAGCCCAGGGTCAGCGCCACTGCAAACCATAGCATCCGACCCACGGTTTCACCGTGGGCGTGATGATGATCGTGGCTGTGTGCTGCGCTCATGCGGCTTTTCCCCTGGCCATCCATGCAGCAAGCCAGATAATGGCCACTTTTGAGCCGGCGCGGATGAGGTATACTTTCATTTACCCCTTACGACCCTCAATAAGCAAAGCGGCTCCTCATTTCCTCCAGGTTCAGCTCTTGCAGAATCTGCTCCAAACGGTCCTGGGCATTCTTTCTCGGTGCGTCCTTGAAGCTGGCGATGATCAGCTCGTTTTTCATGGAATGCTCCCAGCCGACCAGCTCGGTCACCGTCAACTGGTAGCCGTGGGATTCAAGTAGCAGGCAACGCAGGACATTGGTGATGAGGCTGCCGAATTCCCGTGTGTGAATAGGGTGGCGCCAGATTTCGGACAGGGGCGTTTTCGAGAACGAGTCGTTTTTGTGCTTGCGCAGCACCGCAGCCAGCTCCGCCTGACAACAAGGCACCAGCACGATAAATTTGGCCTGCTTCTGCAGGGCGAACCGGATCGCATCATCCGTCGCCGTGTCACAGGCGTGCAGCGCCGTCACCACGTCAATTTGTTCCGGCAGCTCGGCGGAGGCTGTCGAAGCTTCCACCGACAGGTTGAGGAAGGTCATGCGCCCGAAACCCAGTCGTTCTGCCAGCTCGCGGGATTTCGTAACCAGTTCCTCGCGGGTTTCGATGCCGTAGATATGCCCGGCTTCCAGCCCCTTGAAGAACAGGTCGTAAAGGATGAAGCCCAGGTAGGACTTGCCCGCGCCATGGTCGGCCAGGGTCAGGCTTTCATTCCTGGCCAGCACTTCTTTCAGCAATGGCTCGATGAAGTTAAACAGGTGATAAACCTGTTTCAGCTTGCGCCGGCTATCCTGATTGAGCTTGCCATCCCGCGTTAAGATATGCAGCTCTTTAAGAAGCTCGATGGATTGACCGGGCTTGATTTCGGGGATGGGATTCACAATGACTTTCGGGTAGGCAATAAGCCATTTTAGCGTTTTCAGGACTTTTCGTCCTGTTCGTCCACAAACAACAATCACCCATCAAAACCAGACTATGTGCCGACTGGCTGAGTTCGACCCGCAGCTGTCATTTTCTGCTTGATGTCCACTTAAGCTGCTGTAGGGGACAATCTGATTTTACCCGGAGCATAGCCACTCAGACTTAGCAGGCGTTCACCTGCGCGACAACGTATTGCGACTTTTGCCAGCCTTGGCCAATGCAATGGAAACAGCCTGCTTGATCGCTTTTTCCTTTAAAATAGCTGCTAATTTAGTCCAACCTGAGGGAGTGCCTTTGCCATGCAAATCGTTTGTCTTGACCTTGAAGGTGTCCTTATTCCCGAGATATGGATCGCCTTTGCAGAACGCACCGGCATTCCCGAACTGCGCCGCACCACCCGCGACGAGCCGGATTACGATAAGCTAATGAAATACCGTCTTGGTATTTTGGCGGAGAAGAAGCTGGGCCTGCACGACATCCAGGATGTGATCTCAGGTCTGGAACCCCTGCCGGGCGCGTCCGAGTTCGTGGAGTGGTTACGCCCCCGCTTCCAGGTGGTGATTCTTTCCGATACCTTCTACGAATTTGCCATGCCCCTTATGAAACACCTCGGCTGGCCCACTCTGTTCTGCCATCGCCTGGAAGCGGACGGAAACGGCATGCTGGTAAATTACCACCTGCGCATGCCGGACCAGAAGCGCGAATCGGTAAAGGCCTTCAAAAGGCTAAATTATAGAACCATCGCAGCCGGCGATTCCTACAATGACACCGCGATGCTCTCCGAAGCTCACGCAGGCATTCTGTTCTGCCCACCGGACAACGTGGTACGAGAGTTTCCCCAATTTCCCGTAACGCGCGACTATGAGGCTCTCAAGACGGCCATCCTCTCCGCCAGTGAGAGCATTGGCGAATAAGGTCGGGCCATGGCACATGGCCGGCAACCCGCTCCCATTATATTATCCAGCCGGTTTCGGCCCGTCGGATAAAGCCTATACCACCTAATTTATCGCAAAGAGGCCGCATGATTCGCACGATGCTTTATCAACCCGCCACGCGAGCGATTACGACGGGAAACGAGGATTTGCTTTCCTCCTGGCAGCAGCAACCCGACGCGATCGTATGGGCGGATTTTTCCGATAACGCCCCGGAGATCGAGCAACATGTGCTCGTCGAGACCTTCGGCTTGCACCCTCTCGCGATCCAGGATGCGCAACGCAGCCGGCACCAGCCAAAGATCGAGGTCTTCCCTGACAATGTCTTCATATTGTTGAAGGGGCTCGGCGCTGATACCCCGGGGTTCGAGTTCGAGACCATCCAAATCGCCATGTTCGTCGGCGATAATTTCCTGGTGACGCGGCATTCGGGACCCTCGACCAGCATCGATCGACTCTGGCAGGCGCTGCAACAGGATCATTCCTTGTTCGCCGGCGGCCCCGCTGCGCTGGCGCTGCGGCTGTCGCGGATCTCCGTGGATCGTTACCTGAACCGGCTGCTGACGCTGGAACCCAGGCTGGAAGACCTCGAGCAGGAAATCGTCGCCAGTCCCCGGGACGAGATCCTGGAGGAACTGATGGGATTCAAGACGAATCTCCGAAAATTTCGCCGCGTGCTGCTCTACCATGTGCAGGTATTTCTCGAGTTGCTGAATAACACACCGCCGCAGGTGCGCACCGAGCTGGCCCACGAAATCAGGGACGTCTTCGAGCACCAGGAACGGGCGAACAGCCTCGCCACCCTCTATTACGAGGTGGCCTCGGACCTGATCGACGGTTATATCTCGCTTGCGTCCCATCGGCTCAACAACATCATGAAGGTACTCACGATTGTCATGGCGATTTTCGTGCCTCTGAGCTTCCTCGCCGGCATCTACGGAATGAATTTCGAATACATGCCGGAGCTGAAATCGCGCTCCGGCTACTATATGCTTCTGGGCGTGATGAGCGCCATTGCCGCTACCATGCTGTTACTGTTCAGAAGAAAGCGCTGGCTGTGAGGCGCGTGCGAATCAGGATTCGGCAAGACCATGTTTGGTTGGGCGCAATGCGGAAATAACATACTTAAGAGGAACGCATGAATCTTTCTGACTGGGAAACGATCGCCGTGTAGTTCGCCCGACCGCTATTCGAAATCGGGGACATTTCCATCACATCGACGGGATTGATCCGGCTCGCGGTGATCATCACCGTCGCCTGGTGGCTGTCTCGAGTCGTGGCGACCTGCTCATTCGTAGCTGGTCGGCGGGGCGCGCCCGCCTTCATCCGGCCGGGCAGAAGAGCCAGTCTAGACCTTCGTGCGTCCGCAGCACAACTGAGACAGTTAGTCCACGTGCGGTAAATTCTCAATGGAAAAACGCTGCTTCAATTCTGGAATCAGCTTCGCCCGAATCTCGTCCCGCACTTTGACAAAACTTTCCAGCGGCTCGCCGTGAGGGTCGTGGAACGGCATGTGTATCGCCGGGATAGCCCTGGGGAAAACCGGGCAGGCTTCTCTGGCGTTGTCGCACACTGTCACCACCAGGTCGATCGCCTCTTTCATCACCGCGTCCACGTCCTTGGGGTAAAGCTCCCCGGTATGCAGACCACCCAGCTCCAACGCCGCGATTGCGCCGTCCGCCACCTTGGGCTGGGGCCGGGTGCCGGCGGAAAGCGCCCGCACTTGCGGGCCGAGGTCGTGATTGACAATGGCTTCAGCCATCTGGCTACGGCAGGAGTTGCCGGTGCACAGAATCAATACAGTTTTAGTCACAGCACTTACTCCTTGCCGCAACAGCCACAGCAGGACTCGGCACCGCCCACCCAGCCTTCCACTGCCCCCTTGGACGGCACACCGCCGGCATGCACCACCTTGCCGTCGATCACCACTCCCGGCGTCGACATCACGCCGTAGCCCAGGATGGCAGCCATGTCTTCCACCTTTTCCAGCTGGATTTCCACGCCTTTGGCCTTGGCAGTTTCCTCGATCAGCTTCATGGTTGCGTTACAGTTGGCACAACCTGTGCCCAATACCTTGATGTTCTTCATTTCAGCATTCCTCCGATAAATTAATTAAAACTCTTGGGTCAACGATCAAAATTTGTAAAAGTGCATATTCAGATAGGCAACCATATCCGCATTATCCTGTTCCGACATCGACGGGCTGTAATAGTCGCCCCAGCGTGCCACTTCATTGCGTAATGCCTTTAGCGATTTAATCTTGCGCTCCGGCGACGCATACACCCCCGTACCATGGCAATCCAGGCACACCGCATGAACCTCCTCGCCGCGCACCGGGTCGCCTGTTGTGGGTGCATTGGAATTGGAAGAGGAGCATCCCGCCAACAGGGAAACCGTCGCCACCAGCCCGAGCATCAGGTTCGAAGTAGAGGCTTTCATTGGCTTTGGCCTCCACGCTGGCGCAGACGCAGGGGTATGCACTGCTCCGCGTCACCTCCACGCTGCCGGGCGCGCGCCCGCATTTCCCGCTGATGAGCCTGGCGCAACGCCACTTTCTCCTCAGGCGTCCGCGCGGCGCGCATGCTGGCACGATAGGCTTCACGTTCCTCGTGGGTCATCAGGTCGGCGCAGTAAATCAGCTCGCGCTGCTCTGCCGCCTGGGGCGGCTCTCCAGCGCCCTGGGCGCGAAGCGGGGCGGAAACTACGAGTAGCATAATTACCAAAATACCCCAGAAAACTTCAGTTGTTTTTTGCATGGTTCGCACTCCTGTCTGGAATAGCATGATCATCCGGGCTTGACCGCCTCAATGCTGGCCGAGCAGATATAGTCTTCCACTCCCCGCCCCGGCGCCCACTGCCGTATAAACTCGCGGCTGGCATCCTTGGCTTCAATGCGGATATCTGCAAAACCTGCCGCCGCCAGCATCTGCTCGATTTCCTCCGCTGCCGCCGCACCGGCGATACAGCCGGTGTACAGGGCCAAGTCGCGGCGCGCTTCCTCCGGCAGCGGCGCGGTGGTGACGATGTCGGAAATCGCCAGACGGCCGCCGCACTTCAGCACCCGGAAGGCATCGCGGAACACCTGCGCCTTGTCCGGCGAGAGGTTGATCACGCAGTTGGAAATAATCACGTCCACCGTGGCATCGGCCACCGGCAGGTGCTCGATCTCGCCGAGGCGGAATTCGGTGTTGGCGTAGCCACCCTTGGCCGCGTTGGCGCGCGCCTTGGACAGCATATCCGGCGTCATGTCCACGCCGATGGCCCGACCTCTGTCGCCCACCTGGCGTGCCGCGAGAAAACAGTCGAAACCTGCTCCGCTGCCCAGATCCAGCACCACCTCGCCGGGTTTCAGCGCGGCGATCGCCTGGGGATTGCCGCAGCCCAGCCCGAGGTTGGCGCCTTCCGGCGCGGCGTTTAATTCACTTTCACTATAGCCAATGCCACGCGACAGGATGTCCGCCGCCGGCAACTCGGCCGGGGTGCAGCAAGCCGGCCCACAGCCGCAACCGGAATCTGCGCGAGCCACAGCAGCATAATTTTCGCGCACCGCCTGACGGATTTCGTCATGCTTCACGTCGTGCATTTCAGTTTCCTTTCTTTAGCAACACGACTTCCCGCTGGCTGTCGGCGTGCAGCAAACACCCTCCGCAACCGGAATGGCTGACAACTTTGCTTTGGCTCCTTCCTTCCTGCACGCTTCGTCGAAGCGGGTATCCAGCGAATCTCCCGCCTCGTCGCGGATGTGGCGGGAGATTTCAACCACCGCGTCGATCTGCTCCTGCGCCACGCCATACAGCTTCAGCTTGTCGATCTGGCACAAACCCTGTTTGGGGTGGTTGGCGGCGATGTTCGCCGCCAGTGAAACCAGGGCCACGATGGATGGATGCAATTCCGTACTCATTTTAATACTCCTAGTTGATTAAACAACATCCCGACAATCACGAAAGCGGTCGCGAGGTATCCTGCGAACAGCGCCAGCAGCGGCCATTTCACCACCTTGCGCAGAATCAGCATCTCCGGCAGGGACAGCGCCACCACGGCCATCATGAAAGCCAGCACCGTACCCAGCGGCACACCCTTGGCCAGCAGAACCTCGGCGACAGGGATGATGCCTACCGCGTCGGAATACAGGGGCACCCCGGCCAGCACAGCGCCAATCACCGACAGCAGGCTGCCGCTGCCGGCAATGCCGACGATAAAATCCTTAGGCACGTAGCCGTGCATCAGAGAACCGATGCCGACGCCGATCAGGACGAATTTCCAGATGCGGCCGACGATCTCCCTGACCTGTCCCATGGCGTATTCATGGCGCGCTTTCAGGGAGCGATCTTCCTCTATGGGTTGCATCTGGCCCATGTGGATTTTCCAGACATACTCTTCCACCCACTTTTCCGGCTTGAAGCGCTCCAGCACGAAGCCGCCTACCAGCGCCACGACCAGACCGGTGACCACGTAAATCACCGTCATTTTCCAGCCAATGATGGAGGCCAGCACCACCACCGCCACCTCGTTCACCATCGGGCTGGCGATCAGGAAGGACAAAGTCACCCCGAGCGGAATACCGGCCTCGACGAAGCCGATGAACAAGGGTACCGAGGAGCAGGAACAGAACGGCGTCACTGCACCCAGTCCCACCGCCATGAAGCGGCTGGTGACGTTGCCACGGTTGCGGATGAATTCGCGCACGGTTTCGGGCTTGAGCAAGGCGCGCAGCAGACCCATCAGGTAAATCACCAGCGTCAGCAGGAACAGAATCTTGGTCACGTCCATCACGAAGAAATGTGCCGCATCGCCGAAGGGGGTACCCTTCAGCGCCGCCAAATCGTAGATCAGCCAGTCAGCCAATGCTTCAAACATGCTTGCCTCCGCCGCAACAGTCGCTGCCAACACCTTCCTGCTGCACAGGTGAACAGAGCGAGGCCGTCAGGAGAGTCATGATTGCGCTCCCCTTTCGTACCAGGTTTTGGAGCCATTCACGATGCGCACTACCGACAGCATCACCGGCACTTCAATCAGCACCCCCACTACTGTAGCCAGTGCTGCTCCCGACTCGAAACCGTAAATTGAAATCGCCGCCGCCACCGCCAGTTCAAAGAAATTGCTAGCACCGATCAGTGCAGATGGGCCAGCCACGCTATGGACCTCCCCCACGGTTCTGTTGAGCCAGTAGGCGAGCATGGAATTGAAATACACCTGGATCAGGATCGGCACCGCCAGCAGCAGAATAATTAGAGGATGATCAAGAATAGCCTTGCCCTGGAAGGCGAATAACAGCACCAGGGTTGCGAGCAGAGCCAGGATGCCAACCGGGTGGAGCCAGGCAAGAACAATGTCCAGCGCACCTCTGACAAGCAGCACCCGGCGCAGGGCTTGGGCAATAGCCAGCGGAATGACGACATACATCACCACCGACAGCAACAGGGTATCCCACGGCACCGTTATGGAGGCGACGCCCAGCAGCAGGCCGACGATGGGCGCGAAAGCGAACACCATGATGGTGTCGTTGAGAGCCACCTGGGTGAGAGTAAACAGCGGGTCGCCTTTTGATAGACTGCTCCACACGAACACCATGGCCGTGCAGGGGGCAGTGGCCAGCAGGATCAACCCGGCGATGTAGCTGTCGATCTGCTCAGCCGGCAGCCAGGGGGCAAAGACGACACGAATGAACAGCCAGGCCAGCAACGCCATGGAAAACGGCTTCACGCCCCAGTTGATGAACAGGGTGACACCGATGCCGCGCCAGTGCTTCTTGACCTGATTCAGCGCCGAGAAATCGATCTTCATCAGCATCGGGATAATCATCAGCCAGATCAGCAGACCCACCGGCAAGTTGACCTGTGCCACTTCCAGCTTGCCGAGAATTTGAACCGATGCGGGCGCAAGCTGCCCCAGCACGATGCCCGTCACAATGGCGAGAAACACCCACAGTGTCAGCCAGCGCTCGAAAAAACCCAGTTCCGCACCAGCGGCTTTCCTGGCCGTGATTTCGCATTGAGCGCTCATCAATCACGACCCCGGAAGCAGGAGAACATACGCACACTCATATATTTATCAATTCAGATGTACAGAAACATACTTTCAAGCGCAGCAGCGTACGGGGCGATTGGGCATTTCTTTCAGGCGCTTGCGGTCGCCCTGAAAAATCTCCAACGCAGCGCAGCCTTGACCCATCTGGTCGAGTATCCTGTAAGCCCATGCAGGCAACAGAGGGTGGATACGGTAATAGATCCACAGTCCTTCCCGGCGCACCGACAGCACACCGCTCTCGCGCATCACCGCCAAGTGTCGCGACACCTTGGGCTGAGGCAGGTCGAGGGCGTAGCAAAGCTCGCACACGCACAGTTCGTCATCACCCACCAGCAGCACCAAGAGGCGACGACGAGTTTCGTCAGAAAGCGCATCGAAAAAATCATTGGCATTTATCATGTGGCAACTATATTCGTCAAAACGAATATAGTCAAACGGTTTTTCACTTGCTCTGCTGATCTTGTACTAAATTAACTCGAAGGCTGGGAATCCTTCGCGGGTTGGTTCAACTTCCATGTTTCCATGCATCCCAAGCCGCAGAAATGGGCGGAGTAGTCAGCGCCTTCAAAAGTCAGCGCCGCACTTTGCGGAATTTCAGCCTTGCAGAGATCGCAGGTCAATGGAACACAGACATCGTCATCAGAACAGGAGCCAATGGACGCACCGGTATGGGCTTTGGGTTGCATGATTCACCTCCTCAGCTTAACTTACTTATATTAAGACTCCTGCGATACTGAAAAATTCAAATTATGTTGCCGCCCCATGACGGTTGAGCATCGTAAAAACTAATTGTTGGGTTGATATTTGTTTTAGTTAGAACTATTATATTCCTAACTAGGACTAATTATCGACCATGACCGCCACCCCCTTTCTGCCTGCCCTGCGCGAGTTGGCCAGCACCTACCAGGCCTTCGAGGCCTATTCGGCAATGCATATCCGCGCCCTCGACCTCACCCTGGCCCAGTTCGACATCATCGCCACGCTCGGCAATACACCGGGCATGCCGTTCAAGGAACTGGGCGAAAAAACGCTGATCACCAAAGGGACACTCACCGGCGTGGTTGACCGTCTGACTGACAAAAATCTGGTGCAGCGCGTGGCTTCCCCCAGCGATGGCCGCAGCCAGACCGTGCAACTGACTCCGCAAGGGGAAACCCTGTTCGAGCGCATCTTCCCCGATCATCTGGCTCATTTGCAGCGCGCTTTCGTTGAACTCCCGCCGGATGAACTGGTCAACCTGGAGAAGTCGCTGCGCCACTTGCGCGAGGCGCTGGTCAGCGCACGCAACAACATAAAGGCAATATCATGACAACCTCTGCACGTTACACCTTTACCGCCATTCGCCTGCACTGGCTGATCGCTTTCCTGATTTTCGCCGCCTTCCCACTCGGCCTATATATGAGCGACCTGGAACTATCGCCGCTCAAACTCCAATTGATCAGCTATCACAAATGGCTGGGCGTCACCATTTTCCTGCTCGCTGTGGCACGCCTGGCATGGCGTGCGAAACACACGCCACCGCCATTACCAGAGGCCATGCTCGCCTGGCAACGAACCGCCACGCATGCAGTGCATCACTTGCTGTATCTGCTGATCATCGCAATTCCACTCAGCGGATGGCTGATGAGTTCGGCCAAGGGTTTCCAGACCGTGTATTTCGGCGTGCTGCCGCTGCCCGATCTGATCGGCAAGGACAAGGCGCTGGGAGACATTCTCAAGGAAGTGCATGAACTGCTGAACTACGGGATGCTGGGGCTGGTTATCGCCCACGTCGGCGCCGCGCTCAAGCACCATTTCATCGACCGCGACGGTATCCTCGCCCGGATGCTGCCTTTCCTCGACAAGGAAAACCGCCCATGATCCGCCTGCTTGCCATCCTGAGCTTGCTCTCTTCGAGTTTCGCCTACGGCGCCGAACTGAGCGCCGTACAGCTCGACAAAAGCACCATCGCTTTCGTTTCCAGGCAGATGAACGTGCCGGTCGAAGGCATTTTCCAACAATTCAGCGCGCAAATCAGCATCGACCCGGCCAGGCCGGAAGCCGGTCGCGCCCGGATCGAGATCGACCTTGCCAGCATCGATGCCGGCAGCACTGATGCGAACGACGAGGTCAAAGGCAAGAGCTGGTTCAATACCCGCGAATTCCCCAAAGCGGTCTTTGTCTCCAGCACGGTCAAGTCGCTCGGCAGCGGCCGCTTCGAAGCTTTGGGCAAGATGACCATTAAGGGAAAAACTCAAGAGGCTCGCGCACCTTTTACCCTCAAACAAGAAAAAGGCGTCCTGATCCTGGACGGAACCTTTCCGCTGAAACGCCTAGCCTACGATATTGGCTCAGGAGTATGGAGCGACACTTCGGTTGTCGCCGACGAAGTCCTTATCAAGTTTCATTTTGTCTTGAAATAACCCCCCAACCGGAGAACCATCATGAACAAAACCCTGATCGCCTTAGCCCTTACCAGCACCCTGAGCGTGTCCGCCTTTGCCGCCGACAGCTACACCATCGACTCGCGCCACACTTTCCCCAGCTTCGAAGTCAGCCACCTCGGCTTCTCCATCCAGCGCGGCCGCTTCAACATCTCCACCGGCAAGATCACTCTCGACACCTCCGCCAAGTCAGGCAGCATAGACGTGACCATCGACGCCACCTCGATCGACACCGGCCTGGCCGAACTGGAAAAACATCTTCAGGGTGAGGATTTCTTCGATGTCGCCAAATACCCGACCATCACCTTCACCTCGAAAAACCTCAAATTTGAGGGCGACAAGCTGATCGGCGCCAATGGCGACTTCACCCTGCATGGTGTAACCAAGCCGGTCAGCCTGCAGATCGACCAGTTCCGCTGCGCGCCTCACCCGATGAACAAGAAACCCACCTGCGGCGCCAACGCCACCACCACGATCAAGCGTTCCGAGTTCGGAATTACAAAATATGTACCGGCAGTGGGCGACGAAGTTAAAATCGTCATCCAGGTCGAAGCCACCAAGGATTAAAATACCGGGTTTCCCGAAAGTCATTAACTTTGTTATTAACCAGGAGTTTCAACATGTCAGACAAGCAACCCGTTATCGCCCAGAAATCCCCCTTCGCCGTGGAAGTGGAAGCCGGCAAGAGTTACTGGTGGTGTTCCTGCGGCAAAAGCGCGACCCAGCCGTTTTGCGATGGCAGCCACAAAGGCAGCGATTTCGCTCCTGTCGAGCACAAGGCGGAAAAATCGGGCACAGTTTACTTTTGCGGCTGCAAGCACAGCGCCAGCGGCGTTACCTGCGACGGCAGTCACCAGAAGCTCTGAGCAATCCACACCAAACAATGGGCGTAAAAAAACCCGAGGCAATCATCCTCGGGTTTTTTTACGCCTGATGAACTCTACGCCATCACCGGCGGCAACTGCGCAGCGAGTGCGTTCTTTTCCGCCGTCACGGTGCCCAGCAGCGCGAAACCGAGAAGCGTCCCATCCGCACTGCGGAACAAGGCCCTGACGCCATCGTCCACGTCCTCGACCTGCCACTCGCCCTGTGCGCCCAACTCCGGCGGCGCCACCACGGCCGGGCAGGCCGGCGTCTTCACCACCACCGGCATGGCCGGGTAGCGCACCTGGGTAGTATTGCCGGCCAGAGTAGGGGCCAAGGCACGCGCCGCCTGCATGATCGGCATGACGAAAGGCAGCACCCTGCCCTCCACTTCCGCGCAGTCACCCAGAGCGTAGACATGCTCGTCACTAGTCTGCAAGGTAGCATTCACCACGATGCCGCGATTGACCTTGATCCCCGCCGCTTCGGCCAATGCATTCCGCGGTCGCAGCCCGACTGCCGACAACACCACATCGGCCGCCAGGGTTTCGCCGTTGGCCAGCGTCATGCGTAACCCTTCCCCGGCGCGATCCACCTGCTGGGTGGTCGTGCCAAGATGGAATACGACTCCTGCCGCTTCCAGCTTGCGCTGCATGAATGCCGCGGATGCCGGCGGCAACAAACGTCCCAGCGTCTGCGGGGCAAGATCGATAACATGCACGCTGTAACCGGCCCCGACGAGATCATTGGCAAACTCGCAGCCGATCAGCCCGGCACCGAGTATGGCGATGCTCTTCTTCCCAGCTATGGCCTCGCGAAAACGCCGGTAGTCGCCATGATCGTTCACCGACAATACTGCATCCGCCCCATCGCCCTGCAGCGGCAAACGAATAGGGTCAGCGCCCATGGCCAGTACCAGCTTGCTGTAGGGTACGGTTTCGCCATTCACCGTCACCTGCTTCTGCGTAACATCGATAGCTGTCACCCTGGCATGTGCACGGATCTCCAGCTTGAGTTCCTGCGCCATCTGGTCGGCGCTTTTTCCGAGCAACGCATCGGCATCCTTCTTCTGGGAAAACGCATTGGAGAGCATGGGTTTGGAGTAGAAGCCACCGTGATCCGAGGAAAGCATCACAAGGGGTGATTCTCCGTCCAGCTTGCGAAACTCGCGAGCCACAGTGTAGCCCGCAAGCCCGCTGCCGATGATGACCACGGGCGGCTGGTTCATGATCAGATTTCCACCATTTCGAAGTCGGCCTTGGCTACGCCGCACTCAGGGCAGGCCCAGCTCTCGGGTACATCAGCCCAGCGTGTGCCGGCAGGAATGCCATCCTTCGGCTCACCCACGGTTTCGTCGTAAACATAGCCACATACGATACATTTCCATACTTTCATTTTCAGCTCCTAATAATTGTCATTAAATGGTCAGACTATTTCACTTCGCCAGCTTATTTCGCTGCAATCCTGGCCAGCGTATCGCGGTAGTGGTTGGCGTGCTTCTCTTCCACCTTGGCCAATGCGGCAAAGCGCTTGGCAGCTTTCTCCAGAGTGACCCTGAACTGATGAGCATGTTCCCTGGATTCGGCGATCTGCTCGTCGATTTCCGCTACCGCAGCCTGGTTACCTTCTTCCACTGCGGTATGGCGAAAGGATGGGTACATTTCGGTGTATTCGTGCGTCTCACCGGCAATCGCCATTTCCAGGCACTTGGCGGGCGTCATGGACCCTGCTGGGTAGAGCAGGTCAAGATGTCCCAAAGCGTGCTGCACTTCCTGGGCAGCAGTTTCCTCGAACACCTTGGCAGTCTCCACATCGCCTGCCGCACGACAAACTTTTGCAAAGAACATGTACTTGGTGTGAGCCATCGATTCGCCGGCAAAGGCGGCTTCAATATTCTGGATCGTGGTTGGCGCTTGCATCTGGTTTCTCCTTATAGGGTTTTAATCATCGTGCGTTGAGTACACGATTCGCATGGTAGAGAAACACAATAGATAGATCTAATTGATTGTATCGATACATGCGATAGCTATTAACTATGCGAAGCGGGGAAGACTAGAAAATCAGCCTACTTTGTGGTGATCACCCGAAGTCCTGGCTCCACTTACGACACCACAACGGGTTCGTCCAGCTTGCCCACGCCCGGCAGATTGCAGGCCAGGATCGCCTGATACACCGCCTCCACCGCCTGTGGGCGAGGAAAGCTCTTGCGCCACGCCAGAGCCACGCGGCGACTGGGGACGGGGGCAGTAAACGGGCGCACGGCAAGCAGACTGTTATGCTCGGGGATTCCATCCGCAGAGGTCGAAGGCAGCACGGTAATGCCCACCCCGGAAGCCACCATGTAGCGAATCGTTTCCAGAGAGCTGCCCTCCAGCGTTTTCTGGATATTGTTGCTGCCACGGTTGAGCATCGGGCAGGCCTGTAGCACCTGGTCGCGAAAGCAGTTGCCGCTGGTCAGAAGCAGCACGTCCTCCTGATCCACCCAGGCGGAGGGGATTTCCTTGTTTTTCAGCCAGGCATGCCCGCTCGGCAGAACGATGCGAAACGGCTCGTCATACACAGCCCGGGTGACAATACCGGGTTCAGAAAAAGGGAGCGACAACACCACCAGATCCAGCTCACCGCGCCTGAGAAGATCAGCCAGCTTGTGGGTGTAATTTTCCTGGATCAGCAACGGCATCCTGGGCGCCCGTTCGCGCAGAATCGGAATCAGCCCAGGCAGGAGATAAGGCCCGATGGTGTAAATGGCGCCCAGGCGCAGCGGCCCCGCCAACTGGTCCTTGCTCTGCGAAGCGACGCGCTTGACCCCTTCCGCCTCCTCCAACACGCGATGTGCCTGGGCCACGACCTGCTCGCCAAGAGGGGTCAGCGACACCTCGCTCGCGCCGCGCTCGAACAAGGTCACCCCAAGTTCCTCTTCCAACTTGCGCACCGCCACGCTCAGGGTCGGCTGACTGACGAAACAGGCTTCCGCCGCACGGCCAAAATGCCGCTCACGAGCAACGGCGACGATATATTTGAGTTCAGTAAGAGTCATGTCGGCATTCAGCGCGCATCATCAAAATACTCCATCTCGACCGCTTTAATGATAAACAGGATGTGCATAGATTAGCATTGATAGGGGAGAGAAGGAGTGGATGAGGGACCGCCTTGCTTGAAAATGCCTGATCCAATAAAAATTATATGGACAGCCTTCTATAGGCGGCTTCCAACATGTCGGCATAGGGTTCGACATGGAAGTCAGAACAATGCACCAGAGTCACTGTCCATTGCCGCCGGTCGAAACCGATCAAGTCGTCGAACTCCACCGGCTTGCCTTCGCCTTCACCCGGTTCGCGCCTTACCCCCATGTCGTCGAGGTACATGGAAGTTCGTTCCAGCCGAAGATGTTGGTCGGGGTTTAGCAGTACCGCTTCGAAGTCGTGCAAATAATGACGAAACTCCAATAAGGCAACGTGTTCCTGTATTTTAGTCAACATGTTAGCCACTTCCTCTGCCAGCGCTGGCCGAGTCTGCTCGTTAGCCTCATGCAGGCGAGCCATCAGACTATCATTTTGCCGAAGAAGATCAGATTTTTCCTGTTTGCGGGCTTCGATTCTTTTGGCGACCAGGTCGATCAATTTGTCGAAAATACTCCAGGAGATCAATTCACGGGTCTCTTCTATGCTGGTGGAAGGATTTTCCAAAGTATGGTTGGTGAAATAAACGCTGTGTTGCAGGACATCTCTCCGCAACACTTGCCCATGCAATTCCATGCCTACGGTATTTTTTTCCCGGCGCCGCATTCCCATTAAGGCATAAACCTCTCTGGACGCTGGATTCTGTACGTGAAAATTGCGCATGGCCAGGCTGGAACACAGCCCCTCATGGATGAAATCAACGGAAGGAAACAAGGCGTGAACAAATGGAATCTGGGCATAAGCTGCGCGGTTGATTTCAACCGGACCGGGAATGATGGCTGCCAGGCTACGCGAGTATTCCAGAGCACTGGTGATAGGCTTGTGAAATGCCTTGGGGTAACCCCCTATTTGTTTGAGATGGGGTTCAACCCGGTTCACTGCCCGCTCGATGGCCGATGCCAAGCCCGGCAATTCCTTTTGCCGCTCCAGTCCGAGCAAATTTCTCAGATACCCCATTTTCCACCCATCGTCATCTTCAGAAAAACCTAAGCATATCCTGAAAGAGTATTACCAAATCAAAGAATCTTCAGGTGCGAATAAATTCGCACCTGCGAACCCGTCAGCCGAGGTTTTCAGGTTCAAGACTCATCACCAGGGCAACGTGCTGGAGTGATTTTGCCGAAGCGGGCTATTCATCTGCATTTTTTTTCGCCGTTACTTTAGCCTGCCAGAAAATTGACTTCCTGATTTCAAACAATTCCGCCAGCCTTGCCGCGACCCGGCGATTGACGCTGCCTTCCGGATATTTTCCGGAGGCATGCCGGTCAGAAGGGCTATCGCCTGATCGACCTGCCCAAAGGCGCATCCGGGCAAGTAAAACCGGGTCGAGATCAAAGTCGCCTGAGGGCAGCCCTAACCAACCCGGAGTACAATGGCGGCAGTCGCTACGTAGCCCTGCACCTGGAACGCTGACCGCTGAAAATTGTATGAGGGACAGATATATTCATGAATGATCGAATTCGCCATTTGCTTGCCCAGATGACCGCCATTGAAGACGAACTGCGCGTCGCGCTCCACGAACAGGAAAGCAGTGTGCTATACCAGATCAAGGGAAAGCGCATCGAGTTCGAACAATCCATCAAGCAAGCGCACAGCCGACTTAAAAAGGGATTTTTTCACTGGCTGGTGACCAACCGTCCACAGAACCTGATTACCGGGCCGATCATCTACGGCATGATTATTCCGCTGGCCATTCTCGACCTGTTCGTCAGCTTCTATCAAGCGACCTGTTTTCCGATTTACGGCATTGCGAAGGTGCGCCGTGCCGAATATATCGTGTTCGATCGGCAACAACTCGAATATCTCAATTTCATCGAAAAATTCCACTGTACTTATTGTGCCTATGGAAGCGGGCTCATTGCCTATGTCTATGCGATTGTGGCTAAAACCGAGGAGTACTTTTGCCCGATCAAGCATGCGCGCAAAGTACTCGGCACCCATTCGAGTTATCTCCGTTTCCTGGATTACGGGGAAGCTGCGGACTATGAGGCCAAGCTCGAGGAATTCCGCACCAGGCTCGCCAAGGAAAAATAGACAGGGACACTATCTACGCGTGCTCATTCGATCCCCGCACGGCGCAACCGCCCTTTGAGGCGATCGATCTCGTCAAGCAGTTCGATGATCACGGCTGCGGCATCCAGATCCGCCCCCAGATCGCGCTGCAATCGCTGAAAACGGCGGGCACGGGTAAGTTCTTGTCCGCCGAAACGCCACCCCTCCGGGTCGCCGCCAGCCGGATGCAGAACCTCTTCCGCCACCAGTTCCAGCACCCACGTTGCGTCGGTGCCGCAGGCGCAGGCAAATTCGGCCAGGGTCAGGCCGGTTTCGTCCACCACCACGCCGATCAGTATTTCATCCATGATCTATACCCCCAATGTCCGGCGCGGGTTGAAAGCCAGCTCCCGCGCCATGGTCAGGTAAATTTCCCTGGCCCGTTCGCTGTCGGCGCTGGGCAGCACCACTTGCAGCACCAGATAGAGATCGCCCGGCGGATTCCCCGGAATGCCCCGGCCCTTGAGCCTGAGCTTGCGCCCTGCCTGAGTGTCCGGCAACACCTTGACCTGCACGCTCCCTCCCGGCGTGGGCGTTGTAACCGTTGCCCCCAGCGCCGCTTCCCACGGCGCAAGCGGCAGGTCGAGATAGAGGTCACGGCCATCTACCCGATAAAGGGAATGGGGCTTGAAATCCACCTCCAGAAAGAGATCGCCCGCCGTTCCGCCACCCATGCCCGGCGTGCCTTGACCGGCGAGCCGGATGTGCTGTCCGGCGCGGATACCTTTGGGGATGCTGACGTTCAGCGTGCGGCTTGTCACCACCATGCGGCCCTGCGAGTCGAGTTGCGGCGCACGCAAGTCGAGGGCGCGGGTAGCGCCGGAAAAGGCATCTTCCAGGTCAATGAGGATTTTGGCGTGATGATCCTCGCCCCGTGCTCTGTGGCTACCCGCACCGCGCTGGCGAGGCGCGCCGCCGAACAGGGTCGAGAAGAAATCGCTGAAGTCCGCCTCTCCGTCCCCGCCGAAGCCGCCCGAAAACTCGAAACCGGCATTCCAGTCAGGCGGGGGGCGGAAATCCTGACCCGATTGCCAGTTCGAGCCAAGCTGATCATAAGCAGCCCTCTTTTCCGGATCCTTGAGCACCTCGTAGGCTTCGCCAACCTCCTTGAAACGCACTTCGGCATCCGTTTCCTTGCTGACGTCCGGATGATACTTACGCGCCAGCTGGCGATACGCACGCTTTATTTCGTCCTGGGATGCCTCGCGCGCCACCCCCATAATCTGATAATAATCCTTGAATTCCATTTTCATCCCCGGAAGAAGAAATAGTCCGCCTTACATTTCCCACAGATGCCACCAGCTGCTGCTGCGGTGCGGTTCGCCGCTGAAAACCACTCTCTCCAGCGAGATAGTCAGTTCGACCCCGATATCCGACCCGCGCACCGGACCAGCCTGGCGGCGGTAAAGAAACAACCGAACAGCCCGCCGCCTGGCCAGAAATCGAAGTTAAGGCCGCTGTACAGGTCTTCGACATAGATGCCTCCGAACAAGTCCTTGCGGCTGAACCCGGCCACGCCCTCGAACTCACGGGCGTTGTACCAGGAAAGGCTGGAGAAGGTTCTGCGGCAGATGCCGCAGTGGCGACACGATTGCTCTCCCTGATTTTTTCTTTGTAAAGCGCACGCACCCTTTGCGTAGCCTCTATACTTTCAAAAATAGCAGAAGGCGATCCAACATGATCAAAAATACACGCATCCAGCGAACCGGCGCACTAGTCATGGTGGTGCTGGGCGCAATCCTGATGTTTCTCGCCCCGGAAGTCTGGCAGGGTGCCGTGTTGCTCGCTCTGGGCGTCATCATCGAACTGGTCAGCATCACACTGGAACACAGGGACAAATGAAACCTCAGCGGCTACGCTGATATTGCCCCATCAATTCCGTATGGCCGAGAACATGCCCCTGCATGGCCTTTTCCAGCACCGCTTTGGCCGGTCCGCCCAAATCCGGCAGAACAACATCCAGCGCATACAGTTTGAAGAAATAGCGGTGGCGTCCCACGGGCGGACATGGCCCGCCATAACCCGTGCGCTGCCAGTCGTTCATCCCTTGCAACGTCCCCGGCGGCAACACCTTTGCCGGGACGGCCTCAGGCAATTCACCTGCAATCGGCGGCAGGTTATACAGCACCCAGTGCACCCAGGTCATTTTGGGCGCAGCCGGATCGGGCGCATCGGGATCATCCACGATCAGCACCAGGCTTTTAGTGCCGTCTGGCAACCCGGACCAGACCAATGGCGGAGAAATATCCGACCCATCGCAGGTATAGCGCGGCGGGATCGTGCCGCCCTGAAAAAACACCGTGGATGTCAAAATCATGTTTCTGCCCCCCTGTTTTCTGTCTTCCGACATGACGGGCTGAACTGACATAAACAGCACTGCCACAGCCACGCACCGCCGGATGGCATAATCGCGAATAAGTCGATTCATCGTCACTCTTGAAAATTAGCCACTCGCTTCAATATAGCAGCATTAAGACAATGGGTTGTCGCGGCGACAGCGCTACAATAGCGGCATAAAAGCAAACAATGACATCGGAAATTCATGAAAAACGATAAAGCAGCAGGCGGGCTTGTCTATTCCACCGAGCACGGGAAAATGTGTCCTGAGTGCCGAAAATCTCTTGCTGAGTGTGTTTGCAGCCGGAATACGGCTATCCCTGTGTCTGACGGTATTGTGCGCGTCTCCCGAGAAACCAAAGGCCGAAAAGGGAAAGGCGTTACCCTGATTAAGGGGCTCACGCTTGATGTTCTTGCGCTCGCCCAACTGGGCAAACAACTCAAAACAGCGTGCGGTTCTGGCGGCACGGTGAAAGATGGGGTGATTGAAATTCAGGGCGATCACTGTGAACGGGTGATCGAAAACCTCAAGAAACAGGGCTGGGTCGTTAAGCGCGCCGGTGGGTAGCAGACCTGCCACCTCTGCACCACATTACAACTCGACCGCATTACCGCAGGGGTTATGCGTCGTTCTCGTAACTCGACGGCGTCACTCCTGCTCGGGCAAGGAATTCTCGCAGCTGCTTGATCAGGATTTTGTCGCAGACATTGCTTTGATGGGGGTGGTGCAGGAATTCCTCGCAACCATTTAGCGTCGCGTGAAAGCGTGCGCCGTGCGCGGAGGCGACACTCGCGCCCAAGTGGTGCAGCAAGGATTCAATTTCTCGCCAGTGGATGTTGCCGCTAACCGGATCATGAAAGATGGCGCGCAGCAGATTGACATGCTTGTGGCTCATGGCGGGGCTCCTTGAATATGCGTCCTTGCTCGAATTATTATCCCCTGCGGCGGCAAGGTAAAGCAAAGTTAAGCAGATTTTGCACTGTATGAAATAATGACACTCCTGTGTTTGCTTTCGTGTGAGGGATGAAAGCAATAAAACTGGCTAACCGAGATCCCAAAGAAGAGCCGATGCCTATACCTGAATATTCCCATTCCAGCACAACGCCACAGCCCGGCAAGACCGATTTGCGCTCTATCGGCCGCCTGTTCCCCTATCTGTGGGAATTTCGCGGACGGGTATTGCTGGCGCTGGTCTTGCTGATCGGCGCAAAGCTGGCTTCGGTGACGGTGCCGCTGGTGTTGAAGGAGATTATCGATGCGCTGGACAAATCGCACGCCGATCTGATTTTGCCGCTGACGCTGATCATCGCTTATGGCCTGTTGCGCTTTGCCAGCACCACTTTTGCCGACCTGCGCGACGTGGTGTTCGGCAAGGTCACGCAACGTGCCATGCGCCGGGTAGGCATGGCAGTATTCCAGCACTTGCATGCGCTGTCGCTACGCTTTCATCTGGAACGCCAGACCGGCAGCATCACCCGAGATATCGAGCGCGGCACCAAGGCGATATCCAGCCTGGTGGGATTTTTACTGTTCCGCATCACGCCTACCGTGCTGGAAATCCTGATGGTGTCCGTGATTCTGTTCGTCAAGCTGGACTGGGTGTTCGGGCTGATTACACTGGTGACGCTGGCGGCATATATCGGTTTTACCGTCACCATTACCGACTGGCGCACGCAGTTTGTACGCCGTGCCAATACGCTGGATTCCGAAGCCTATGGCCGCGCCATCGACAGCCTGCTGAACTATGAAACGGTGAAATACTTCGGCAACGAGCGCTATGAGGCCGCACGTTACGACACCAGTCTGGCAGATTGGGAGGAAGTGGCATTGCAGTCCCAGCGTTCGCTCGGCCTGCTGAATGCGGCTCAGGCCGGCACCATCGCCATCGGCGTCACGCTGATGGTGATTCGCGCGGCGAACGGCGTCGTGGAAGGCACGCTCACGCTGGGCGATCTGGTCATGGTCAACGCCTTTCTGCTGCAGATGTTCCAGCCCCTGAGCTTCCTCGGGGTGATGTACCGCCAGATCAAGCAGTCCATGACGGATGTGGAACGCATGTTTACCCTGCTGCATAGTCCGAAGGAAGTAGAAGATGCGCCGGATGCACAGCCGCTGGCCGTGGCGGGCGGCGAAGTGAAATTCGAGCACGTCAGCTTCGCCTACAATGCCGACCGCCCGATTCTGCATGATCTCAGCTTTACCATCCCGGCCGGAAAAACCGTGGCCGCCGTGGGCGCGAGTGGCGCGGGAAAATCCACCCTGGCGCGGTTATTGTTCCGCTTTTATGACGTTAACCAGGGCGGCATCCGGATCGATGGTCAGGACATCCGCCACATCAGTCAGGACAGCCTGCGTGCAGCCATCGGCGTGGTACCGCAGGACACCGTGCTGTTCAACGACAGCATTTACTACAACATCGCCTATGGCCGCCCCGATGCCACGCGCGATGAGGTTATCGCCGCCGCCCGCGCCGCGCATATTCTGAATTTTATCGAAATCCTGCCGCAAGGCTGGGACACCGTAGTCGGAGAACGCGGCCTGAAACTTTCCGGTGGAGAAAAACAGCGCGTCGCCATCGCCCGCACCTTGTTGAAAAACCCGGTGATTCTGATTCTGGACGAGGCCACTTCCGCGCTCGACACCAAAACCGAAAAAGCCATCCAGGCCGAACTGCTGGAAATCGCCAGGAGCCGCACCAGCCTGATCATCGCGCACCGGCTCTCCACCGTGGTCGAAGCCGATGAAATCCTGGTCATGGATGCCGGGCGCATAGTCGAGCGTGGCCGACATCCGGAGCTGCTGGCAAAAGACGGTTTATACGCACACATGTGGGCGCTGCAACAGCAGGCAGAAGAAGAAACCGCGTAAGTTTCGATGAGCAGGATCTAAACGGTTAACCACTTTTAAAACTGCTGCGATTTATTCCTGGCAGGCATACATCTTTCTCAGGAATAACTCCGAAATTTCCGTCGTAAGATCGGCTGGCATAGTCATATGTGTGCCGGACGGTTCAAGCTGATTTTGACACGCCAGGCCAACATCAGGGTTCCATCCAGCGCACATGATTTCATCGCCGTACTCCGCCTCTATCGAATCGGTTCCGATTTCGTAGTTGCTCATGTTCGTCGTGATAGCCATGACACACCTCCTTCTGTTCAGTTTTTATTGAGACTTCTCTCTGCCGAATGTGAATCAGCTGTCTTGCAATTAATAAAAAGCATTATCCATGCCATACGCAAGAACATAAACCAAAAACAAAATCAATATCAATGTGTTAAACATTATTCACACCTCACCAATTAATTTAATTGTGCGCATATCAGGTGAAAATGTAATAAGTTCCGACACAAAGCGCCGCTTTACGACACTACCTGATGCGGCCAATCTTGGCTAAATCATGCGCGGAGGCTTCACCCTTTAATGGAACGGCGACCAGAAGCTCGGCCAGGGAAATATTTTTCCGCCATAATGGTCAAATATGAAACGCTTGACGATGATTCTGGCGGTGTTGCTACTGGCTGGCTGCGCGGCCTACAGCAGTAACGGCCTCAAGCTTGGCGAGGCGAGGCTGGAGGATGTGCTGCGCGTGATGGGGCAACCGGCGATGCGCTGGCAGGAGTCGGACGGTGCCCTGCAGCTGGCTTATCCGCGAGGACCGATGGGCGTTCACAGCTATATGGCGTTCATCGGGGCGGATGGCGGGCTGCAACGCATCGAGAACGTGATGGAGCAGAGCGCTTTCGCCCGCATCCAGGCCGGCATGAGCAAGGAGCAGGTACTGCGCATTTTGGGGCCGTCGTGGCCGGGATGGGCAGTTTATTTCAAGGCGCGCGACGAGCTGGTTTGGGAATGGCGTTACTGCGATGAGTGGAATGAGGCGGCGCGCTTCGATGTGCTGTTCGATGCCAGCATGGAGAAGGTGCGATCAACCCTGAGCCAGACTGAAAGCCAGATGGGGTTGTGCGATCAAAGCTGCTGGTGCTCGCGCTGACGTACAGGGGTTCACGGTGGCAGCAACGCCGGGGTCGTAAATGGCACGTGCCACGGTCGCAGAAAAAAATAAATTGAACTTAACCATTTTTGCTGTAGTCTTAGTGCAAGTCTGTGGAATTCAAGTTTCAATTGCGGTACCTCATTGTTGGTCTGTTTTTTTCCTTGATGTTCGATAGGCTGGGCATTTGCCCGTCTTCACCCGGCTATTTTTAGCCGGATTAACTTGATATTGAGGTGAACAAATGGCAACAGGTACTGTGAAATGGTTTAACGATGCAAAAGGTTTTGGCTTTATTACCCCGGATGATGGCAGCGAAGATTTGTTCGCGCATTTCTCTGCAATTCAGGCAGGGGGTTTCAAATCCTTGCAAGAAAACCAGCGCGTGAGTTTTGAAGTGACTGCCGGCCCTAAAGGCAAACAGGCTTCAAACATTCAAGCTGCGTAAACCTGCAGTAGGTTAAGAAAAAGCCCCGGCATGCCGGGGCTTTTTTACGCCTGCACCACGGAGTTTCAGGCGACAACCTATGTTGATCTAGCTTCCTCCCTCGCAAACATGCAGAAAGAAAAACTCCGCCTTGCCTCCCGCCCCTGCGCGTCTCATAGTTGCTACTTGTTGCTGTCGTTCTGACAAGGAGAAGCCTGCCATGGAAAATGAATATATGCGGGGTTGTTCATGATGAGCGTGACGGGAAACAGCTGGGCACAGGAAAGCGACGCCATCAAACTGCCGCCGCCCCAGATGGAGGGCGGGAAACCGTTGATGCAGGTCCTGAAGGAGCGGCACTCGACGCGGGAGTTCGCTGCCTCAGCAGGTGCTGTCGAATCTGTTGTGGGCGGCGAATGGTGTGAGTCGGGCCGACTCGGGCAAGCGCACCGCGCCTTCCGCTCGCGATTGGCGCGAGATCGATGTGTACGTGGCAACAGCGCCGGTGAACCTGGTTTATGTAACAGACTTCAACCGGATGAGCGACACCAGGGCTGAACAGAAAGCACTTTAGGAAGCCCTGAACAAGTCATCATTCAGGACCTCGAATTAAACATATTGCGGCATCAGGCTTTTTTCCGCCGGAATTAGCCTGAAACAGCCCGTTTCGTCCCGGAATCACCCGATTTTCAGGTGATTTACCGTTTTCCGGGCGGACTACGCCCCTGACGCCAGTAAGGCGCGCCTGACCTGAAACAGATTGCCTAGCGCAAACAGGGTGTAGAGCTGGGCGGTGTTCTTGGCCAGCCCGCGATAGCGAACCTTGGTATAACCAAACTGCCGTTTCAAGATCCGGAACGGATGTTCTCCGATAGCACGCACCTGGGCGATCGCATGGTTGAGTCCCTGTGCCCAGGCACTCAAGCCCTTTCCGGGTCTGCCTTTGATTGCAACCCAGTCCTCGATCAGGTTCTCTTGCAGCTGGCGGTGTATCTGCGGATAGTCATAGCCCCGATCCGCACTGACCCGTTCTTCTTCGCCATGGAGTAACTGGGTGAATTGCGACATATCGGAGACCTTGGCCGTGGTGCCGACAACGGTGTGTACCAGGCCGCTCTCATCATCCACGCCGATGTGCGCTTTCATGCCGAAGTACCACTGGTTGCCCTTCTTGGTCTGCGTCATCTCGGGGTCGCGCTTGCCTTCCCGGTTCTTGGTCGAGGGCGGTGCCGCAATCAAGGTGGCATCAACGGTCGTGCCTTCGCGCAACAGCAGGCCTCGTTCCAGCAACAGTCCGTTGACCTCGGCAAACAGGGCGCTCGATAGCGCATGCTTCTCCAGCAGGTGCCTGAAGTTCAGGATCGTGGTTTCGTCGGGCATCGTATCCGTGCCGGCATCCAGTCCGGCGAAGTGCCGTAGCAATGGCACTTCGTGCAGCGCTTCTTCCATCGCGGCATCGGAGTAGCCGAACCACTGCTGCATAAAGTGGATGCGCAGCATCGTGGGCAACTCATAAGGCCGTCGGCCATTCCCCGCTTTGGGGTAGTGCGGCTCGATTACCGACAGCAACCTTGGCCACGGCACAACGGCGTCCATTTCCAGCAGAAACTTCTCCCGTCTCGTCTGCTTGGGCTTCTTGGCAAATTCACTGGCTGCAAAACTGAGTTGTTTCATGGGCAATTTCAGTCGATTGATGATATCCGTTATTTTACAGGTTCGGGGACTTGTTCAGTGCTTCCTTTACAGCGCAACCGACACCGGCTTCATTGCCCAGAAAGTATATCTCTTCTGCACTTCGGCAGAACTGGCTACGGTAGTCGCGAGTCAATCGATCGCGCAGTGCTTGACGCAACAATGGGGCTGGGTAGTCATCAGCAAATCATCCTTGCGCAATCAGTCGGCTACCCGGCGAAGGATGTGCAATAGCAGCCTATATTAACGTCAACTGTATCTGCGCTGTAACGTTGTTTAGCTACTTCCCCGCGCCAGGCTGGACGCGCTCAGTTCCCGCGGCAACTCCGCAGCGTGGGCGAGTGGAACGCGAACGCGCGGATCTGCCCGGCAAGCCGGCCAACCGCATGTACCGCGGTCAGGATAACAAAGAGAACAGCGATCGACGACGCTCCAGGTCTGACAACTAGTCGACAACCTATTGATTCAACATGATCTACATCAAGAAAGCTGTCACCACCCTTGCCAACACAACGAAAGAAAAGTATTATTGCGCGTTTCGTCTGCCCCGCAGAGTAATATCCAAGGAGTTTCATCAATGGCAAACACCGCACAAGCCAGAAAGCGTGCTAGACAGTCCGACAAGCAACGCGAGCACAACACCAGCCAGCGTTCCGAGTTCCGCACCGCGGTCAAAAAGGTGATCAAGGCCGTTGAAGCTGGCGACAAGGAAGCTGCCAAGGCGGTTTACCTGGAGTCGGTCAGCGTGATCGACAGCATCGCCGACAAGAAAATCGTGCACAAGAACAAAGCATCGCGTCACAAGAGCCGTTTGAACTCAGCCGTCAAAGCGATGGCCTGAGACTCGCCGCAGCAGCAGCTGCCGCGCGCCCGTTTTGCTTGCCCGGCAGCCTTTAGCTAGCCGGGCATTTGTTTTGGGTTGACTGCACCTGATTGCCACACCTTGAGGTTGGCTTGAAGGGCAAATTTCTCTTGCAAGTATCCGTTGTTTGGCTAAATATAACGCTTTCGAGCGCACCAAATACACGGCGGCTGATGCCGCCGTGTGCATTTATATTTTTCGCTCGGCTATTTGTTCAACTCTAAAAAGCAGCAACAGCTCATCCTAAATATGTCACATTTAATGAACACCTATGCCAGATTGCCCGTCGCCTTTACCCACGGTGAAGGCGTGTGGCTTTGGGACGAACAAGGCAAACGCTATCTGGATGCAGTTGCCGGTGTCGCCGTCAACGGCCTGGGGCATGCTCACCCGAAACTGGCCCAGGCAATCTGCGAGCAGGCGAAGACGCTGATCCACACCTCCAACCTGTACCAGATTCCCAAACAGGAGCAGCTGGGCACGAAGCTGGCGCAATTGGCCGGCATGGACAAGGTATTCCTGTGCAACTCCGGCGCCGAAGCCAACGAAGCCGCGATCAAGCTGGCCCGCCTTTATGGCCACAACAAGGGCATCGACAGCCCCGCCATCATCGTGATGGAAAAGAGCTTCCACGGCCGCACCATGGCGACCCTGACCGCAACCGGCAACCGCAAAGTACAGGCCGGATTCGAGCCGCTGGTGAGCGGCTTCGTGCGCGTACCCTACAACGATATCGCCTCAATCAAGCTGATCGCCGAGCATAACCAGAATATCGTCGCCATCCTGGTTGAACCGGTGCAGGGCGAAGGCGGCATCCAGATACCGTTACCCGCCTACCTGCAAGAGCTGCGCCGCATCTGCGACAGCCACGGCTGGCTATTGATGCTGGACGAGGTACAAACCGGCATCGGCCGCACCGGCTCGATGTTCGCTTTCCAGCAGACCGGCATCATTCCTGATGTCATGGCGCTGGCCAAAAGTCTCGGTTCTGGCGTGCCGATCGGTGCCTGCCTGGCGAAGGGTGCGGCAGCCGAAGTTTTCAAACCCGGCAACCATGGCTCTACCTTCGGCGGCAACCCGCTTGCCTGCGCTGCGGCGCTGGCGACGCTGGAAGTGGTCGAGGAACAGAACCTGTGCCAACAGGCCGCTGAAATCGGCGCGTTTATCCGCGACGGCTTGAGCAATCAACTGGCAGGCACAGCCGGCGTTGTCCAAGTACGTGGCGCCGGGCTGATGATCGGCGTCGAACTGGACCGTCCCTGTGGCGATCTGGTCAAGCTGGCGCTGGCTCAAGGCCTGATTATCAACGTTACGGCGGACAGCGTGGTACGTCTGTTGCCGCCGCTGGTCATGAAGCGCGACGAGGCACAGCAAGTGGTGGACATGCTCGCGCCGCTGATCAAGGATTTTCTAGCGCAGAAATAATGCGCCTCTGGTGGCATCTATGCAGATCAAACATTTCCTGCAATTCAACGACCTGAACCGCGACGAGTACGAGCACCTGTTCGAACGCACGCGCCGGATCAAGGAGCAGTTCAAGGCCTATCATACCTACCACCCGCTGCATGACCGCACGCTGGTGATGATTTTCGAGAAGGCGAGCACGCGCACCCGGCTGTCATTCGAAGCCGGCATGCAGCAACTCGGCGGCAGCGCCATCTATCTCAACACCCGCGATTCGCAGCTGGGTCGCGGCGAACCGGTGGAAGATGCGGCCCAGGTAATCTCGCGCATGAGCGACATCGTAATGATCCGCACCTTCGAGCAGGAAATCATCGAACGCTTCGCCGCCAATTCGCGCGTGCCAGTGATCAACGGCCTGACCAACGAATACCACCCGTGCCAGATCCTGGCCGACATCTACACCTACATCGAGCAGCGCGGCAGCATAAAGGGCAAGACGGTGGCCTGGATCGGCGACTCCAACAACGTCTGCAACACTTGGCTGCAGGCTGCCGAGGTGCTGGACTTCAATGTCCACGTTTCGACCCCTCCCGGCTATGAAGTCGAGCCGGAGCGCGCCGGACTGTACGGCACCGACCATTACGAAGAATTCCGCGATCCGATGGAAGCCGCGCGCGATGCCGATCTCGTCACCACTGATGTGTGGACCAGCATGGGTTTCGAGGCAGAAAACGAAGAGCGTATGCGTGACTTCGCCGACTGGCAAGTGGATGCTGACATGATGCGCGTAGCCAACAAGGACGCCGTGTTCATGCACTGCCTGCCTGCCCACCGTGGAGAGGAGGTCGCCGCCGAAGTGATCGACGGCCCACAGAGCGTAGTATGGGACGAAGCAGAAAACCGACTGCATACGCAGAAGGCACTGATGGAATACCTGCTGCTGGGCAAAATTAGCGATTAACCAGGAAACAACCATGCGCCTAAATATCTACCTTGCTGCTGCCTTGCTCCTGTCGGGGCTGGCGAATGCCGAAACAACAATGCAGCCGATGATGCACCAGGATTCCATGCCCGCCACCGGCCAAGCCATGCAGCAACCGATGGCGCCGATGTCCGCCGAAGACAGCCGCCCCCTGGTCAAGATGACGCCGGAAACCATCGCCCTGCTGCGTGCCGACATGCGCCACATGATGTCAGCCTACGCCACGATATTCAGCCAGCTGGCCGATGGCAAGCATGAGGAAGCCGCCAAGACGATCGAGGAAAATCTCGGCATGACCGCGATGAAAACCCATCCCGGCATGATGAAAGCTTCGCAGGAACTGCCCGAGAACGTGCGCATGCTGGGTATGAACATGCACAAGAGCGCCAGCGAACTGGCCGCCAGCCTCAAAAACAACCCGAAACCCGCTGCCATATTCACGGGGATGCAGCAGATTTCTGCTGGCTGCAGCGCCTGCCACATGGCCTATCGGGTGCGCTAAAAACCCATTCTTCAACTCCGGAAAATATCATGAGCAACATCAACAAAGTCGTCCTCGCCTACTCCGGCGGACTGGATACCTCGGTCATCCTGAAGTGGCTGCAAGACACCTACCAATGCGATGTAGTCACCTTCACCGCCGACATCGGCCAGGGAGAAGAACTTGAACCGGCGCGCAAGAAGGCGCTGCAGTTCGGCATCAAGCCGGAACAAATCTACATCGACGATCTGCGCGAGGAATTCGTCCGCGATTTCGTGTTCCCGATGTTCCGCGCCAACACAGTTTATGAAGGTGAATACCTGCTCGGCACTTCGATTGCCCGTCCGCTGATCGCCAAGCGGCTGATCGAGATTGCGAAGGAAACCGGCGCAGTCGCGATCTCGCATGGCGCCACTGGCAAAGGCAACGACCAAGTGCGCTTCGAACTTGGCGCCTACGCCCTCAACCCGGAAATCAAGATCATCGCGCCGTGGCGCGAGTGGGACCTGCTCTCGCGCGAGAAGCTGCTGGCGTATGCGGCGCAGCACAACATCCCGGTGGAGATGAAGCACAAGGCCGGTGGAAGTCCCTACTCGATGGACGCCAA
>JAHJJI010000074.1 GCA_018823025.1 Gammaproteobacteria bacterium
GGCTAGAGGTAATGTCGCGCAGCACCCCACGCAAGGCGATGACATTTCCTTGGCGGGAACAGTGAGCCAACAGGCGAGCCTCCACCCAAATCGGAGCTTCCTGAATGGGCAGAAGACGAAAACGAATGACATCGGAATGTTTTTGTGTGGAAGCCAACTGCTCGATGAGTTCGCCCAGCGATGCACGATCATCCGGATAAATGTATTCGGACAAGGGAGTTCCGAGGCACTTATTTCCATTTTCTACTGGTATATCACACAGCTTGCTCCAGGCCGAACTGAAGTTGAGCAGCCAACCCTCGGGGGACAGATCGACAATGGCTTCCTCGAGCAGGTTCATTGTTTCAAGCATGGACTGGCGCCGTGCTTCTTCCTGAATCAGTTCGGTCGCATCGCGTATCAGTGCTACCAGATTCTTGGCCTTCCCGGTTTCGGATGGCAGCATTTGCAGCCTTCCCATGAAGAACCGGTCTTCTTCATTAATGCTCAGGGTAAATTCGAAGACTTCCCGATTGCCGCTGGCAAGTACTCGGGGCGTCGCCAGCAATATGGCCTGAGCCATGTCTTCAGGCAGGGACTGCTGCAGAGTCGTTCCTGCAAGGCTGGCATTGAGTCCGAGAGAAAAGGTCTGATTGTCAGTCCAGATATTCAGAATTTGGCCCATCAGATCGTATTCGATGACCAGGTCTTCGGTTGCGCCCACCAGCGCCCTGAGACGGGTGGCAACCACTGCCAGGCTTTGCTCGACGCGTTTGCGCACCAAAGCCAGCGCCAGGCTGTTGGCAATCGTGCACAGCACCTTGATCTCCAGCGGCAGCCAGTTGCGCGTTGTGTCGCGGTTGAACAGACCGACAAATCCTTCCATTTCACCACTGACCAGGAGGGGGATGCAAAGCACCGTGTGTATCTGTTGACCGGCAAAAAGGGTGGCTTCAGCCTGTGGAAGTTCGGAAATCTGTTTTGAAAGCACCATACCCACATGCAGGGTATCGGAAAGCAAAGGATAGTTCTGGTACTGAAACTCGTGGAATTTGGGGGAATCCGACAAGAGCCTGACCCCCATGGAAGTAGACGAAGTGCAATGGAGATTTGCACTGGCCTCACCGCTGTCATCAAGTTTATTAAGAAAAAGGGAGCAACAGCTCACGCCGGTGGTCTCGGCCAGCAAGCGCATGACTTCCGTCAGATTCTGCTCGCTGGCTTCTTCCAGCAGCAATCCGGCGACCATACCCAGTGTCTCGAGGTACCCCCGGTACAAATCCAGTTCTTCGTCGGACTGAGCTGCCTCAAACTTTACCCGGCCGGGCTTAATGAACATAGGGAATTCTAACTGCTCGAAGATTAGATGAATTGTATATATGAAAATGTTCGAATAGTACGCATTTTAGCAGGAGGATCGATACATTCTACGGTCATTTTTGAGAATTTTTTTGGGGCTAGCCAAGGCTCTCAAGTAACTAACTCCGTGCTCTGCATCTCCAGTTCAGCACGGCAAGGCACTCGAGCATCTGGCCCGCCAGCCCTGGGAATACGCTGCGTATCACCTCGGCGGCGAACTGAGACAGGAAGCGCGACCTGAACTCGGCGCGCGCACGGTCTACGCCAATCTCGACATTTAGGGACGGATGATCAGACTGAGTTGGCACCAGAATTAGCGCGATCCCTCTTGGCACATTTTTTTTTGCACTTATCGTCACAGGCAAGGGCCTGAAATCCGGGAATGCACTTCATGTAACTGAGTGAGATTTTCTGGCTTTCATGTAGCAAAAATTCAAGGAAAGCCCGTGCCACCACCGTCAACTGCTTGTCGCGTGCATACACCGCATACCACTGGCGTCGGATGGGAAAACCCTCGACATCCAGCACCACCAGCTCGTCCGAACTTTTTTCCAGGGCCAGGGTATGGGCGGACAGCACAGCCACGCCCAAGCCGCCGGCAACCGCCTGCTTGATGGCCTCGTTGCTGCCCAGTTCCATCCGGACCTTGAGGCTGAGCCCCTGTTCGGCGAAGAAGCGCTCGGTGGCCAGACGCGTTCCCGAGCCAGCCTCGCGCATCAGGAAAGGCTCTTCGGCCAAGCGCTTGATAGAAATATTCTTTTCCCTGGCCAGTGGATGGCCACCGTGTGCCAGCACCACCAGCGGGTTTTCCAGGAAAGGCTCGACCTGCATATCCATGTGTTCGGGCGGCTGACCGAGGATGTAGAGATCGTCCTCGTTGTCCATCAGGCGCTGCAATATCCGCTCCCGGTTGGTCACCTTGAGCGACACATCGATGCCGGGATAAAGATCGCAGAATGGACCGAGCAAACGCGGCACAAAATATTTGGCGGTGGTGATCACTGCCAACCGCAGTTTGCCAGCCTTCACCCCTTTCATATCGGAAACCAGCATCTCGAAGCGAGACAGCCCGTCGAAAATCTCATGGCACACGGCAAGCAACTCGCGCCCCACCTCGGTCAGATGGATCCGCTTTCCGACCTGCTCCAGCATGGGCAGGCCGACGATATCGGTCAACTGCCTGATCTGTATCGACACGGTCGGCTGAGTCAGGTGCAGTTCCTCGGCAGCGCGAGTAAAACTCAGGTTGCGCGCAACCGCTTCGAAAACCCTGAGTTGATGCAGGGTCGCATGTTTCATTGCAATTTATCGGTCGGCATTAACATAGATAATTATCTATCGTTTATATAAGAAATCACAATTATTATTTATGATTTTACTTGATTATAGTTACACCACGCTCAAACGAGCCACAAGCTTTCCATACCGGAAAGTAACCGTTTTAACCTGAAATCAAGGAGCTTGCAATGGCAGTCAAGACCTACAACGCCGGTGTCAAAGAATACCGGCAAACTTACTGGACACCGGAATACACCCCGCTGGACACCGATATCCTTGCCTGTTTCAAAATCACGCCACAGGCTGGCGTACCCCGCGAAGAAGTTGCCGCAGCCGTTGCTGCCGAATCTTCAACCGGCACCTGGACCACGGTGTGGACCGATCTGCTGACCGACCTGGATTACTACAAAGGCCGCGCCTATCGCATTGAGGATGTACCTGGCGATGATACCTGCTTCTACGCTTTTGTGGCATACCCGATCGACCTGTTCGAAGAGGGATCCGTCGTTAACGTGCTGACCTCGCTGGTGGGTAACGTGTTCGGCTTCAAGGCACTGCGCGCACTGCGTCTGGAAGACATCCGCTTCCCGATCGCCTACGTCAAGACTTGCGGTGGTCCACCACAAGGTATTCAGGTAGAGCGCGACAAGATGAACAAGTATGGCCGTCCGATGCTGGGCTGCACCATCAAGCCCAAGCTGGGTCTGTCCGCCAAGAACTACGGCCGTGCTGTATACGAGTGCCTGCGCGGCGGACTGGACTTTACCAAGGATGACGAAAACGTCAACAGCCAGCCGTTCATGCGTTGGCGCGATCGTTTCGAATTCGTACACGAAGCCACCATGAAAGCGCAACGCGAAACCGGTGAGCGCAAGGGCCACTACCTGAACGTCACCGCTCCAACA
>JAHJJI010000075.1 GCA_018823025.1 Gammaproteobacteria bacterium
ATCCTCCCCCTTGAGGATGAAGGTGGTGAGGCCACGATCTGTTTCCACCTGCCATGAGCTGGGCGTGGCGAAACTGGAAACGCGGCGGATAGCGCGAATTTCTGGCATGAATTCCCGGCTCGCCAGTTCCTCTTCCAGAAGAATACGTAACTCGTCCGGCAAATCCATCAGCTGATCGATCCAGGCCAGTTCGTGTCCGTCGACAGTAACCAGTGAAATCCCTTCCGCAGGGGCGGCAATGGGAAAGGCGTGTACGGGCACTACACCTTCATGAACTTCACCATTCGCGCCGGTAAAGACCAGCCTGCCGAAAGCATTGCGGGTCAGTTGGAAATCAGTGGTCTTATTCATGCAACGCCCTCCTTGGCTTCAGGCACGGCATTCCATATCTTGTCGTCCATGTCGGTATCCACGTTGCGCGCTTGCGCCTGATAAAGGCGGAAATAGGCGCCCTCGCTAGCCATCAGTTCGTCATGACTGCCCACCTCGACCACCTGCCCGCGATCCAGCACCACCAGCCGGTTGGCGCGACGCAGGGTGGAGAGCCGATGCGCAATGGCAATAGTGGTTCGTCCCTGAACCAGGTTATCCAGGGCTTTCTGGATTTCTTTCTCGGTCGTCGAATCGACCGACGAGGTGGCTTCATAAAGGATCAGGATGCGCGGATCGATGAGCAGCGCCCGGGCAATGGAGATGCGCTGGCGCTCGCCGCCAGACAGGGCCTGGCCGCGCTCGCCGGCCAGGGAGTCATACCCCTGCGGCAAACGCAGGATAAACTCGTGGGCGTGTGCGGCGCGGGCGGCGGCAACGATTTCCGCCCGGGTGGCATCGGGCTTGCCATAGGCGATATTGTCGGCAATGGTGCCAAAGAACAGGAAAGGTTCCTGTAGCACCAGGCCGATATTGCGCCGATATTCGGATACCGGAAGAGATCGGATATCCACCCCGTCGACCTTGATCGATCCCTCGGACACGTCGTAGAAGCGGCAAATCAGGTTGGCCAGCGTGCTCTTGCCCGATCCGCTGTGCCCCACCAGGCCGATCATCTCGCCGGGAGCGATCGTCAGGTCGACACCATGGATAACCGTCCGGTTGCCATAACGAAAGCCCGCGTTGCGAATCTCGATTCCCCCTTGCACCTGATCAAGGTGAACCGGGTTGGCTGATTCGGGAACGCTGGAAACGTGGTCGAGAATATCGAAAATGCGTTTTGCGCCGGCGGCCGCCTTCTGCGTCACCGAAACGATGCGGCTCATCGAATCGAGCCGGGTATAGAAACGGCTGATATAGGCCAGGAAGGCGACCAGCACGCCCACCGTGATTTCATTGCGCGAGACCAGCCAGATGCCGAATGCCCACACGACAAGCAATCCGATTTCGGTCAGCAGGGTGACGGTCGGTGTGAACAATGACCAGATCTTGTTCAGCCGGTCGTTGACCGCGAGGTTGTGCTGGTTGGCCTCGCGGAAACGCGCTGCCTCGCGCTTTTCCTGGGCAAAAGCCTTGACTACGCGGATGCCGGGTATGGTATCGGCCAGCACGTTGGTTACTTCCGACCAGACCCGGTCGATCTTCTCGAAACCGGTTCGCAACTTGTCGCGCACCACGTGAATCATCCAAGCAATGAAGGGCAGCGGGAGCAACGTCACCAGCGCCAGCCAGGGATTGATCGAAAACAGGATCGCCGCAGTCATGAGGATCATCAGCACGTCGGTAGCGAAGTCCAGCAGGTGTAGCGAAAGGAACACGCAGATGCGGTCGGTCTCGGAGCCGATACGAGCCATCAGGTCGCCGGTGCGCTTGCCGCCGAAATATTCCAGGGAGAGCCGCATCAAATGCTCGTAGGTGGTCGTGCGCAGGTCGGCCCCGATGCGCTCGCTCACCAAAGCGAGGATGTAGGTGCGCGCCCAGCCCAGGCTCCATGCCACCAGCGCGGACCCCAGCAAACCCGCAAGCAGGAGAGCCACCACGCCATAATCGATGGGAGCACCGTTCTGGTAAGGGATCAGCACCTTGTCCATCAGCGGCATGGTCAGGTAAGGCGGCACCAGAGTGGCTGCAGTGGATGCCAGCGTCAGCAGAAAACCTGCGAGCAGCTGTCCATTATAAGGCTTGGCAAAGCGCCACAGACGGAACAGCGTCCACGTCGAGGGCGGGACATGGATTTCCCGGGTACAAATGGGGCACTCTTCCTGACCCGGCAGGAGTGCCGCCTTGCAGCTGGGGCAGACCGCCTCTGCCGGGCGGCTGACGGTGTGCCCGGCGATAACGCCGGCAAGTTGCTGCTCGAAGTGTTCGACCAGCCGCAGTGTCGCAACATTATGCCCAAGAGTGTAACGCCAGCTGGCGAGGCGCCCCACGTCGTCGTACAGTTCAAGGCTCCCCACCCCGGCATGATCATGGCGTTTGAGGACCAGCCCTTTCCGGTAAGCCCATACTCGCCATGATGTTTCTTCAAGGCCCTTGGCAAGCAACCGGCGATTGGTCACGACCACCAGGCCCTGGGTAAAATGCAGGCGCACATCGAGATCGATCTCCAGCCACGCCAGGATCTCCTCTTCGTTGGCCAGCTGAGATTCCACCTCGGCGCGCCAGGTATCGGGCAAATTTTTTCCGGTTGGCGCCGAAAGAGAATTGATGTGTTTCACAAATAAGCCTTGGATTTTTGTCTGGAGGATCATGGCCTCTAACCGGAACCATGCTGGGACGAAGTTTACTTGCCTTGAAACCAAGAGTACAGCATCAGACTGGACCGAGGCAGCTTAACCGGGATAGCATGTTAGCGCGAAACGGATAGAGTATTTTTCTCTGGAAAAAATTCATGTTCTCGGTACTTGAAAATGGATCAACATACAAATGACCGCTTTGAATAAAATTGAAAGACATGCTTTTCATGCCTATCCGTTATTGCAGAAGGCCAAACGCCTGGCGGTACTGTTAACACTCACTGCCTACATCCCGGCGCATGCGGCGGAAGAATGGCTGACCATTCCAACCTCCTCCGACAACATCACCTTTTCCATCGACAAGGTTAATCTTGAACGTAGCGGCAAGGTGGTCAAGTTTTGGGAAAAAATCGTTTACCTGCAGCCAACGGTCAAAGATGAAGCTTCCGGCAGGATGATCAAGGAAAAGAAAATGCACCGCATCATGAATTGCGCGGAACGGACCCAAGGCCTGCTCCACGGCGTAACTTACAGCGACCAAGGCAAATTCATCACCTCCCTCTCACTGGATGAGAACAAAACATCAATGACTGTAATACCGCACAACACGGTGGCAGAAACAGAGTTTGAAATAGTCTGCGCAATCATCCCCGGCAAGCTGGATTAGTCGCCTATCCGAAAAATGGGGATGCATCAGTGAAAAATCTTCCTCCCCCTGTGGTAAACGGATTGCTGCGTGCAGCGTTAATTTTTTTAGCTGTTTTAAAGTTTTCTGTGACACACCTGACCTTAAGAGCACTCAACGGATTCGCACACCATATGCCACTGAGCGACATAAGCACGGCGCCCGATGTATATGACGCATTTTGTTTATCCCATAGCAGTTGCGAGCAACAACGCAATATGCTCAAATCACCCTATCCTTCTGGATTATCCCAAAAAACATGTCGGACCTGCCGCCCGGCCCGACTATGGCTGAATCCGCTGAGAGGCTCACAGTATTTTTTATGAATAAGAAAATCGAATTTCTCAAAATCGTCCCCCTGCGTGGGCCGAACATATGGACATACCGTCCGGTTCTCGAAGCATGGGTTGATATCGGAGACCTGGAGGACTCGCCTTCCAATACCATCCCCGGTTTCTACGAGCGCCTGTCATCATGGCTGCCCTCACTGATCGAACACCGGTGTGGCGTTGGCGAGCGGGGAGGCTTCCTGCAGCGGCTGCGTGAGGGCACTTGGCCGGGTCACATACTCGAGCATGTCACTCTGGAACTGCAGAACCTGGCGGGCATGCAAAGCGGTTTCGGGAAAGCGCGCAGCACCTCGGTGCGGGGCGTCTATAAAGTCGTGGTACGCTCGCGCCACGAAGAAGTAAGCCGCGCCTGCCTGTACGCTGCTCGCGATCTGGTGATGGCGGCGATCGAAGATCGTCCGTTTGATATACCCTCCACGGTTGCCCACCTGCGCGATCTGGTCGATTCCCTTTGCCTCGGCCCGAGCACGGCATGCATCGTCGATGCTGCTTCGGATCGACAAATTCCGGCTATCCGGCTGACTGAAGGCAACCTGGTGCAACTGGGCTACGGCGCCCGGAGCCGCCGCATCTGGACCGCCGAGACTGACCAGACCAGCGCCATTGCCGAAAGTATTTCCAGTGACAAGGATCTGACCAAGAACCTGCTCCAGGCTTGCGGCGTACCGGTTCCCGAAGGACGCATCGTGGAAAGCCCGGAAGACGCCTGGGAAGCCGCCGAGGAAATCGGCGTCCCGGTCGTGGTCAAACCCCGCGATGGCAACCATGGCCGCGGCGTTTCCACCGAACTGATGACCCGCGAAGAGATCGAAGCCGCCTACAAACTGGCTCTCGACGAAGGCAGCGATGTCATCGTCGAACGTTTCGTGCGCGGCAACGAACACCGGCTGCTGGTCGTGGGCGGACGCCTGGCGGCGGCAGCTCGCGGGGAATCCGCCTCCGTGACGGGCGATGGCCGTTCGACCCTCATCGAACTCATCGACACCCAGATCAATACCGACCCACGGCGTGGCACGACCGAGGATTACCCGCTCAACCTGGTTCGGATGGATGATGACCCGGCTGTCCGGCTTGAAATCACGCGCCAGGGTTTTACTCCTGACACCATACCGCCACTGGGCGCGGAAGTGATGATCCAGCGCAACGGCAATGTCGCCTTCGACGTCACCGACCTGGTTCATCCGGATGTGGTTGCGACCGTCTGTCTCGCAGCCCGTATCGTAGGGCTGGATATTGCGGGAGTTGATCTGGTTGCCGAGGATATCTCTCGCCCCCTCGATGAACAACAGGGGGCGATCGTCGAGGTCAACGCGGGCCCTGGCCTGCTTATGCATCTCAAGCCGGCGAGTGGCAAACCCCGTCCCATAGGCAGGGCCATTGTCGACAGCTTGTTTCCCGAAGGCGAGAACGGCCGCATCCCCATTGTCGGCATCACCGGTACGAACGGGACCAATCTGGTCGCACGACTGGTGGCTCACCTGCTTCACCTCAGCGGCAAGCGCGTGAGCCTGGCGTGTAGCGACGGTCTCTATCATGATCAACGACTAGTTGAAAAAGGGAATCGTGCGACCTGGGCAGCCGCCCGCAAGATACTGCTGAACCGGGTAGCCGAGGCAGCCGTCTTCGAGAATGGCAGCGATATGATACTGGGCGAGGGACTGGCCTACGACCGTTGCCAGGTCGGCGTCGTCACTGATATTGACCCTGATCGGCACTTCGGAAAATATTACATCGAGACACCCGATCAGGTATTCAACGTGCTGCGCACCCAGATCGACGTGGTTCTTCCGGACGGGGTGGCGGTGCTTAACGGCAACGACCCGATGGCAGCGGATATGGCGCCGCTATGCGATGGCGAAGTCATCTTCTTCGGCGCCAATCCGGATGTTCCAGCCATCGCCGAGCACCTGGCACAGGGAAAACGTGCGGTACTGGTACGCGATGGCTTCGTGGCACTCGCTACAGGCGATGAAGAAGTACAGCTTGTCGAAATGTCCGGCATCATGCTGGCAGGCGCCGGAGTTGCGGGACTGCAGATCGAAAATGTGCTGGCGGCGGCAGGGGCGGCATGGGCACTCGGTCTGCCGCTGGAACTGATCCGCGCCGGCATCGAGACCTTTAGCCCAAACTAGGGCCGACCAATAAACATCCTGCCGCGGCAAAGATCGCCGGGTAACTTAGGGAAACAAAATGGAAGTATCACGCATCCGGGCGTTGCGCGGCCCCAACCTGTGGAACAAACGCACTACGATTGAAGCCATTGTGACATGCCGTGAATGTCTGATCGCGGATATACCCGACTTCGAAGCCAGACTGCGCGCACGCTTCCCGGAAATCGGTTCCTTGAAGCCTGCCGGTCACGAAGAATCCATTTCCATGGCGCACGCTCTGGAGTTCGCCACCCTGGGGCTACAAGTACAGGCTGGATGTCCGGTGACTTTCAGCCGCACTGCGATAACGACTGAGGCAGATGTATTTCAGGTCGTGGTCGAATACAGCGAGGAGCAGGTAGGCCGGCTCGCGTTCGAGCTCGCGCAAACGCTTTGCTACGCAGCCGTGAACGACACGCCCTTCGACCTTGTCGATGCATTGGCACGATTGCGCGAACTGGATGAGGATGAGCGCCTCGGCCCTAGCACCGGCGCCATCATTCAGGCCGCAGTGACACGCGGAATCCCTTATCGGCGCATGACTTCGGGCAGCATGGTGCAGCTCGGCTGGGGTAGCCAGCAGCGCCGCATCCAGGCCGCCGAGACAGACCGAACCAGCGCCATTTCCGAGGCCATCGCCCAGGACAAGGAATTGACCAAAATATTGCTCGATGCCGCCGGGGTTCCGATACCTCAAGGACGGCCCGTGTCGGATGCCGAGGACGCCTGGGTAGCCGCCTGTGAAATCGGCGGCCCGGTGGTGATCAAACCCCAGGACGGCAATCAGGGCAAAGGCGTTGCCGTCAATATCGAGACCCGTGAACGCGTGCTGGCGGCCTATGCCGCCTCCTCCGAAGTCAGCTCAGAGATCATGGTTGAACGCTATATCCCCGGCTATGACTTCCGCCTGCTGGTGGTGGGAAATCATCTCGTCGCTGCGGCACGCCGCGACCCTCCCCAGGTAATCGGCGATGGCGTCCATACCGTTCGCGAACTCGTCGAGCAGGTCAACAGCGACCCCCTGCGCGGAGAGGGACATTCAACCTCGCTCACCAAAATCCACTTCGACGACATTGCCCTGGCGACGCTCGCCACTCAGGGTCACGCCGCAGATTCAGTACCCGCCAAGGGTGCGCGCGTGCTGTTACGGAACAATGCAAACCTGAGCACGGGCGGATCGGCGACCGATGTAACCGACGACGTTCACCCAGAACTGGCTGCACGTGCCGTAACAGCAGCCCAGATGATCGGGCTCGACATCTGCGGCGTAGACGTGGTGTGTGACAGCGTACACAGGTCGCTTGAGGATCAGGGTGGCGCCGTGATTGAAGTCAACGCCGCTCCGGGCCTGCGCATGCACCTCGCACCCTCGTTTGGCAAGGGCCGCGCGGTCGGAGAAGCAATCATCGCCAGCATGTTTGCCGAAGGCGAGGATGGCCGCATACCGGTAGTTGCCGTCTCTGGTACCAATGGCAAGACCACAACCGTGCGTCTGATTTCGCACCTGCTCGGCAAAAATGGCCTGCGCGTCGGCATGACCAACTCGGACGGCGTCTACATCCAGGGACGGCGCATCGATACCGGTGATTGCAGCGGACCCAAGAGCGCTCGCACCGTACTGCGCCATCCCGATGTCGATGCAGCAGTGCTGGAAACCGCACGCGGCGGTGTGCTGCGCGAGGGGCTGGCCTTCGATCGCTGCAACGTGGCGGTGGTCACCAACATCGGCATGGGGGATCACCTCGGCCTCAGTTATATCAGTACCGTCGAGGATCTGGCCGTGGTCAAGCGGGTTATCGTCGAGAACGTTGCGCCTGGAGGTGTTGCGGTTCTCAACGCAGCAGACCCGAACGTAGCCAAGATGGCCGATGCCTGCCCAGGTTCGGTAACATTCTTCACCAGCGACCTGCATCATCCGGTCATGGCTACTCATCATGCGCGCGGCCTGCGTGTGGTATACGTGAACGAAGGCGCCATTGTGGCCGCCGAGGGCAGCTTCGAACATCGCATCGCGCTGGCGCAGATTCCTCTTACCCGGAATGGCACTATCGGCTTCCAGGTCGAGAACGCGATGGCCGCGATCGCCGCCGGCTGGGCACTGGGTCTGGACTGGAAAATCATCCACGCCGGTCTTGCCACATTTGTGAGCGATGCGGCAACCGTGCCGGGTCGCTTCAACCTGTTCGAATACCGCGGCGCCACCCTGATCGCGGACTATGGACACAACCCGGATGCCATCCAGTCGCTGGTAAAGGCCGTCGAGCATATGCCGGCGAAGCGGCGTATGGTCGTGATCAGCGGCGCGGGTGACCGGCGCAATGAAGACATTCGCCAACAAACCCAGATTCTGGGCGAGGCCTTCGACACGGTGATCCTGTATCAGGATCAATGCCAACGCGGGCGGGCCGACGGCGAAGTACTGGCGCTCCTGCAGCAGGGCCTGGAGCAAGCCAGCCGTGCCACTGCGATCGAGGAAATCCGCGGTGAATTCCTGGCTATCGACACTGCCCTGGCACGCCTCGAACCCGGTGACCTGTGCCTGATCCTCATCGACGAGGTAGATGCTGCGCTGGCTCACATCGCGAAACGGGTTGCTGAGTGCTGAGTGCTGAGTGCAAGGATTTTACTCAGGACTTTATTTTATTTCCCTCGCCCCTCGCCCCACAAGAATTTATGCAACTGGATTTGCAGTCTAACCGGCAGATTGTCGCGCAGTATCCAGTCTGCCAGACTGGCTGGCTCAAGCTGGCCTTGAGAAGCTGAAAACAGCACCGGGCAACGGTCGGCGACACGTTTCTCGCTCAGCACTTGTTTCGCCCACAGGTAATCGTCTTCGCCGCAGAGGACGAATTTGACTTCGTCCTGCGGTGTCAGAAATTCCAGGTTTTTCCAGCGATTTTTTTCAGCCTCGCCCGAACCGGGCGTTTTGAGGTCCAGTATCCGGGAAACACGGGTATCCACTTTGGAGATATCCATCGCCCCCCCGGTTTCGAGCGACACCGAATAGCCTGCATCACAAAGTTGCTGCAACAGCGGCAGGCAATTCTTCTGGGCCAGCGGTTCACCGCCGGTCACAGTGACATAACGGGCATGAAACTGCGTAACCTTGTCGAGAATTTCCGCCAGCGTCAGGGTTTCCCCTTCATTAAAGGCGTAAGAGGTATCGCAGTAGGTACAGCGTAGCGGGCAACCGGTCAGACGGACGAACACCGTAGGCAATCCGACACGACTGGTTTCACCTTGAAGAGAATGGAATATCTCATTGATCCGCAGGCTGAGCTGCGGTACTGCGCTATTTGGTACTAGCAAGACGCTTCTTCGCCAATTCAGCAGCGTTACTGAGCGGATATTTCGACACGATGTTTTTAAGTGTCTTTTTCGCTTCAGATACATCGCCCAAACCTTGCTGACAGCTGGCGATATTCAGCAGAGCATCCGGCACCTTGGTGCTGCCTGGGTACTGGCTGACCAGTTTCTGTTGATTGGCGATCGCGCTCTTGTAATCGCGCAGATTAAAGAAGGAGTTGCCGATCCAGTAGTAGGCACTGGGGGCAAGCTGACTGTTGGGATGAGCGCCGACAAAGCTCTGAAAGCTGTCGATGGCTCCTTGATAATTGCCCGATTTGAACAAACCCAAGGCGACGTCATACGCACTGGATTCATCGGCAGTGGCCGGATCAACCAGGGCTGGGTCGGATGAAGCCGGCTTGCTGGTATCCGCCTGTGCTGCGGATACCCCGCCGCCAACACTCTCCAGCTTGCGCAGGCGGCTGTCGAGATCGACATAAAGATCGCGCTGCCGCTTTTGCGTGGTTTCAATGTCGTGGGTATGCACCTCGATCTGTCCGCGCAATGCAGCCAAGTCGGACTTGAGCGCATCCAGTTGGGACAGCAAACCCACACCCTGAGAACGTGCCGTGTTTTCCATTTGTCCGACGCGCTCCTCCATTCCCTGAATTTGCTGCTTCAGCAGAGCAATCTTCTGGTGGGCTTCGTCGTCCGAAAACAGGCCCGCTGTACTCAGCGAAGCCCACCCCAAAGACAAGGTCAGGAAAAGCGCAAGTCGACGCATTATTACTCGCCCTGGTAAACGATATCGGAGCGACGGTTCTCCTTCCAGCAGGATTCGTCATGGCAGGCAGCGCGGGGCTTCTCTTCGCCAAAGCTGACGACCTCGATCTGGCTGTCGGACGCGCCGAACACATTCATCATTTTCCTGACGCTGTCGGCACGCTGATTGCCCAGGGCAATATTGTACTCGCGGCTGCCGCGTTCGTCGCTGTTGCCCTGAACTGCAACCTTGGCACTCTTGTTGCTTGTCAAATACTTGGCATGCGCCTCGACCATCGGCTTGTACTCAGCCTTCACGTCAGACTTGTCGAAGTCGTAATACACGCTGCGCTTGGAGAGGATATTGTTGGGGTCTTTCAGGGGATTAGCCGTTACCGACGGCTGATCGGCAGACTTGGTGTCCGCACCCGCCTGGGTTGCCGTTCTATCCTCTACCGCCGCCTTGGGCTGATCCTTCACGTCCTGGCTGGCACAACCTACCAACAAACTAACCAACAAAGTGCTGAACAATATTTTTTTCATCTTTTCTACTCTCCCGATTTAGTGAACTTAACTTGCGAAATTTACTGCTTCTTCAACAACGGGCCCCACTCGGGCTCGCGCACGTCGCCGGCCTGGGTGGACAACCGCTGCTTGACACGACCATCACTCGAAACCGCGGCCAGTATCCCGCGCCCTCCAATTTCAGTGGCATATAGTAGCATTTTGCCATTCGGCGCGAAACTGGGGGATTCGTCCATGCGCGTATCCGTCAGCAATTGCATCTGTCCAGACGCCACGTCCTGCAGGGCCACATGAAAGGAAGAACCGCTGACGCGCTGGATAAAGGTAAAACTCTTACCGTCCGGGCTAAAGTGGGGGGAAACGTTGTAATTACCCTCGAAAGTCAGGCGCTGTGCACCGCTGCCGCTAACAGCCATGCGGTAAATCTGCGGGCTGCCGCCCCGATCCGAAGTGAAGATGATAAAGGCGCCGTCCGGTGAAAATGACGGCTCGGTATCGATGCCTGAGCTGTAGCTCACACGTTTAACCCCGCTACCATCAGCATTGATCAGATAGATCTGCGAACTGCCATCCTTGGTCAGCACAAGGGCAAGCTGCTTGCCGTCCGGCGACCATGCCGGCGCGCTGTTGTTGCCCTTGAACTGGGCCAGCAACTGACGCTGGCCGCTGACCAGCGATTGAACGTAAATGATCGGTTTTTTCCGCTCGAACGAAACATAAGCCAGCTTGGTGCCATCTGGCGACCATGAGGGAGAAATAATCGGCTCCTTGGAAGCCAGTACCGTCTGCGCGCCGTAGCCGTCCGCATCCGCCACCTGTAGCTCGTAACGCGAGCCACTCTTGACGATGTAGGTAATACGGGTACTGAACACACCGACATCGCCGGTGAGTTTCTCGTAAATCAGATCGGCTATCTTGTGCGCCGTGGCGCGTACCAGGGTGCGATCAATCACATAGCTGTAAGCATCGAGCTGCGTCTGCTTCACCGCATCCAGCAAGCGGAAACGCACCTCCAGCTTGCCGTCGGGCCGCGACAACACGCTGCCGATCGCCAGTGCGTCCGCACCGCGCGTACGCCAGTCCGGGTAGTTTACCTCGGCCAGTTCGTGCGGCTCGGGCTTTACCCCGGCGGGATCGACGATCTTGAACAGTCCACTACGCTGCAAATCCGCCGCGATCACGGCGGTAATACCCTGCGGCAAGACACTTTCGCCGGCAAAGGGGACGACCGAAATCGGTATCTGGTTGGCGCCACTGCCGACGATTTCGATGGTAAGAGCCGCATGCGCGAATGGCACAAACAACAGCCACACTACGCCGATAAGTAAATTTCTGAATATCATTCCAGTTCCCTTAAGTTCGGTAAGAGGTGATGCGTGAGGGGTGAGGGGGAAGGTCATAATTCCCACCACACCGTTTTTGACCTCTCCTCTCACAATTCATTATTCGTTCGGTCGAAATTTCAACTTTAATTCCCTGAACCGTCCGATCAGCGAAGGATCGGTGGGCAGAGGCAAAGGCGAAGCCTTGCGTATAGCCCGTTCTACTGCGCTATCGTAGGCCGGGTTGCCGCTACTACGCGACAACTTCACATTCAGCACCTCGCCCGTCGGTATCAAGAAGACATCGAACTCGGCCTGCGGGTTCCCCACCACATCCGGCGGCATCACCACAAAACGTCTGATATGGCTGCTGATCCGGCTAATCGCATCGTTCATCAGACGCTGGGATGCGGCCTGGGCAGCCGACTGCAGACGCGCTGCCTCCGCTGCCTCCCGCTGCTTGTCCAATGCTATCTGTTCGGCTTCCAGCATGGTTTTCTGTACCTTCAGCGCCTGCTCTTTGAGCTTTTTCTCTGCCTCGGCCTTTTTCTTCTCTTGCTCTTCTTCCTTACGCTTTTTTTCTTTCTCTTTTTCTTTGTCCTTAAGCTCGATGTCGGCCTTGACCGGCTTGGGCGGCTCCAGCTTGGGTTCGGGTTTTGGTTTTGGCTCCGGCTTGGGAACAGGCTTGGGAACAGGCTTGGGTTGAGGCTTGGGCTCCAGACGAGGCGCAGGCTCGGGTTTTGGCACCGGCTTTGTAGCGGGAGCAGAAACGCTGCTCCACAGCTCGGCCATCACCGGCGAGGCCTCCTTGGTCTGCCAGTCGATGCCGAATATCAGCACGACGGCAAATATCAGATGCACCAGGACAGCCAGTGCAATCGCCCATTTCCGGCTCGGTTTCTTGCGTTCGGCTGGCGGCATTATCCCGCCCTGGGCTTGGCCAGGAGCCCGACTTTTTTCACCTGATTGCTCTGCAGTACGTCCATCACCTTCAGCACTTCCTCGTAACGCACGCTTTTATCCGCCGAGATGACCACCGACTGCTCGGGATTGCGTTTTTGCTGCTCTCGAACCGCATCAACCAGATCCTCCCGGCTGACTTTGTGCGCTGTATTCGATTTTTCCAGGTCGCGCAAGTACAGGCTGTTGTCTTTACGAATCTCCACCTCCAGTGGCGCCACCGGGGGCTTGAGCGACTGTCCGACCGAAGGCAGTTCGATCTGCCCCGGATTAATCAGGGGCGCCGTGACCATGAAAATGATCAGCAGCACCAGCATCACGTCGATGTAAGGCACGACGTTGATCTGGTTCATGAAGCGGCGTGGGCGGCGGTTCATCAAGGATTGGGCTGCCTTTGCAGAATATTGGAGAACTCCTCCATGAAACTGTCGTAACGAGTCGCCAGTCGATCCACATCATGGGAATAGCTATTGTAGGCGAGCACCGCCGGAATCGCAGCGAACAGGCCCATCGCGGTGGCGACCAGCGCTTCGGCGATGCCTGGCGCAACGTGCGCCAAAGTCGCCTGCACCACGTTGGAGAGGCCGCGGAAAGCATTCATGATGCCCCACACTGTGCCGAACAGCCCGATGTAGGGACTGACAGAGCCGACCGAGGCAAGGAAGGCGAGATGCCGTTCCAGCGCATCCAGCTCTCGCTGGCAGGCCGCGCGCATAGCGCGACGCGTGCCCTCCATGACGACACCGACATCCATACGCCCCTGGCGCTTGAGCTTGAGAAATTCCCGGTAACCCGCCTCGAAAATTTTCTCCATGCCCACCACCGGCGTCCTGCCGGAATTGCTGCGCTGGTACAGGTTGTTGATGTCCGATCCGCTCCAGAAATCGTTCTCGAAACTATCCGCCTCGCGGATTGCGGCTCGAATGGCGAACATCTTGTCGAAAATAAAATACCAGGATAAGCCCGAAGCCAGCAGCAGGATCAACAGAACCAGCTGAACCACGATGCTGGCTCCTGTGATCAGGCTCAAAAAAGACAGGTCTTGCGTAACGTTCACGATATCCTTTCAATTCTCTCTCTGACCGGGGCGGGAATTTGCACCGGCTTGAATGTTTGCCCATTGACGCAGACCACCTTAACGCGCGCCTTCACCAGCACGCCGTTTTCCGGATGCTCAGCCGTCTGATCAAGCTCGATCCAGCTGCGGCCTGCCTGATGAAAATTCACTGTCACCGTCAGCAGATCGTTAAACATCGCGGGGCGCAGATATTCTATATGCACTTCGCGCACCACAAAAATGATTGAATGGTCACGCAACAACTCCGTCTGCTCAAAACCCTGGTCACGCAGCCATTCGGTACGGGCACGTTCCATGAACTTGAGGTAATTGGCGTAATACACTACGCCGCCGGAATCGGTGTCCTCATAATAGACGCGCACCGGCCAGCGGAACATCACTGTTCCCACAGCTCGCCATTCGGGTTCTTCGACGGTACCGCCAGCCCGAAGTGCAGATAAGCTATCTGCGTTGCCACCCGACCGCGTGGCGTGCGCATCAAATAACCCTGCTGAATCAGATAGGGTTCGAGCACATCTTCGATGGTGTCGCGCTCCTCGCCGATAGCTGCCGCCAGGTTTTCCACCCCGACCGGGCCGCCGCTGAACTTCTCCAGCACGGCCTGCAGCAACTTGCGATCCATCATGTCGAGTCCAGCTTTGTCCACATCCAGCATAAAAAGCGCGGCATCAGCCACATCCCGCGTCACCTTGCCATCCGCCTTGACCTCGGCAAAATCGCGCACCCGACGCAGCAGGCGGTTGGCGATGCGCGGCGTGCCGCGCGAACGCTTCGCGACTTCTACCGCACCATCGTCGGAAAGCTCGACATTCATCAGCCGTGCAGAACGCGCCACGATCTGCTTCAGTTCCCCGTGAGTATAAAATTCCAGCCGCGCCACGATGCCGAAACGGTCTCGCAACGGGTTGGTCAGCATGCCGGCGCGAGTCGTGGCGCCGACCAGAGTAAAGGGCGGCAGATCCAGCTTGACCGACCTCGCCGCCGGACCTTCGCCGATCATGATATCGAGCTGGAAGTCCTCCAGCGCCGGGTAGAGGATTTCCTCCACCACTGGGGAAAGCCGGTGAATTTCATCGATGAACAAAACATCGTGGGGCTCAAGGTTGGTCAGCAGCGCAGCCAGATCGCCTGGCCGCTCCAGCACCGGCCCGCTGGTCTGGCGCAGGTTGACGCCCATTTCACGGGCGATGATATGCGCCAGGGTGGTCTTTCCCAAGCCAGGCGGTCCGAACAGCAGCACGTGGTCGAGCGATTCGCTGCGACCGCGCGCCGCCTGGATAAAAATTTCCAGTTGTTCGCGCGCCTTCTCCTGACCAACGTATTCTTCCAGCAGCTTGGGGCGCAAAGCGCGCTCGGCCGCTTCTTCATGGGAAGAAATCGGCGCCGCGGAAATAATGCGGTTGCCAGCCTTGATGTTGTCGGTTTCGATCATGCCTTGGATAGGAATTTGAGAGCCTGACGGATGCTGTCGGACACGTCCAGGTTGGCGGGCAGTTGCTTCACTGCCCAGTTCGCTTCGCGCTCATTATAACCCAGCGCCAGCAACGCATCCAAAACGTCGTTGCGAATGGCTGGGCCAGGTTCAGTTCCGGAAGTCAGCAAAGCGGCTGCCGCGCCCGGCAGTTTGTCGCGCAGCTCCAGCAACAGACGCTCGGCGGTCTTCTTGCCGATACCCGGAATCTTGGTCAGCCGACCTACTTCCTGAGCAGCAACGACATGGGACAATTCAGCGACTGACATGCCGCTCAGGATAGTCAGCGCCAACTTCGGTCCGACTCCACTGATTTTAAGCAGCTGCCTGAAAGCGGCGCGCTCGTCGTGGGTGGAGAATCCGTAGAGCTGATGGGCATCCTCGCGCACGATCAACTGGGTATGCAGTGCGATTTTTTCGCCGAGGGCAGGAAGATTGTAGAAGGTACTCATCGGCACGTCGATTTCATAACCGACCCCGCCCACATCCACCAGAACCAGAGGGGGATGCTTTTCGAGCAGGATGCCTGCGATTCTGCCTATCATTTAGACCAGCCTTCCATTCTTCATTCGGAAACCGGCGGTTGCCAGCTTGCCCAGCCCCTGTCCGCCATGGGCATGACAGATGGCACAAGCCAATGCGTCCGCCGCATCGGCCTGGGGATCACCCTCGAGTTTCAACAAGCGTCTGACCATATCCTGCACCTGCTCTTTCGCCGCGTGACCGTTGCCGACCACAGCCTGTTTCACCTGCAGGGCGGTGTATTCCGCCACCGGCAAATCCTTGAGAATTGCGGCGCAGATTGCTGCACCGCGCGCTTGACCCAGCAGCAGGGTGGACTGGGGATTGACGTTGACGAAGACTTTTTCCACCACCACCTGCTCAGGATTGTAAGAAGCGATCACTTCGCCCAGACCATCAATAATCGATTTCAACCTTTGTGGCAGTTCCCCAGCCGGGGTGCGGATGCAGCCGCTGGCAACGTAAACCAGCTGCTGACCAAGCTTGTCGATCACCCCAAAACCCGTCACCCTCAAACCAGGATCAATGCCCAATATTCTCATATTGCCCCGGTAAGGCAAGATAACCTACGGTGACGGGCTTCCCTCTCCCCAACCCTCTCCCGCCAGCGGGTCACCCTCATCCCAACCTTCTCCCAGAGGGAGAAGGGGCAAAGGAAAAGGGCGCTTGTTTCGATCTGGGGGCGAACGTGAAGGGCGCTTGTTCCGGCTGGGATGACTTATTCCTCGTCCATGACGGCAGTGGTATACACTTCCTGCACGTCATCAAGGCTCTCCAGGGCGTCGAGCAGTTTCTGCATTTTTACCGCATCGTCGCCGGTGAGCTCGTTTTCGCTGGCCGGCTTCATGGTAACCTCGCCCACTTCGGGCTGCAGGCCCGCCTTGACTAGTGCTTCCTTGACGGCGGCAAACTCGTAGGGATCGGTAACCACCTCGATACTGCCATCTTCATTCGTAACCACGTCCTCAGCGCCAGCTTCCAGCGCCACTTCCATCAGCTTGTCCTCATCCGTACCGGGAGCGAAAAGCATCTGTCCGCAATGCTTGAACAAAAAGGCTACCGAGCCATCTGTGCCGAGATTGCCGCCGTGCTTGGTAAAGGCATGGCGCACGTCGGCCACGGTGCGGGTCTTGTTGTCGGTCAGGCATTCCACCATCACCGCCACGCCAGCCGGGCCATAACCCTCGTAGCGTAGCTCCTCGTAGTTCACGCCCTCGAGGTCGCCAGTACCGCGCTTGATGGCGCGCTCGACGTTATCCTTGGGCATGTTGTTCTCATATGCCTTATCCACCGCCAGGCGCAGGCGCGGATTGCAGCTGATATCTCCGCCACCCATTTTGGCGGCAACGGTAATTTCCTTGATCAGGCGCGTAAAAATCTTGCCGCGCTTGGCGTCCGTCGCGGCTTTTTTGTGCTTGATGTTCGCCCACTTACTGTGACCGGCCATAAATCCCTCGGCATTCTTTGCAAAACATGAATATTAGCATTTCCAGCCCGCTTTTATAAAGGCGATCAGGCTTCTTCGTAACGGCGCGCATAGCCGACCATGCCCATCAGAAAGCGCACCACGCCGTAACTTACCCACGCCAGGAAGCGCTGGTAATACGGCTGTTGCTTCCAATTGTCGGCCATGATTTGCTGCGCTCCCTCGCTGATCGCTTGCAGCAAACTGCTCCGCAGCTTTCCAGCGAAGTCGGCGTCGAGCGCTACAATATTGGCTTCCCGCGCCAGCATCAGGCTAAAAGGGTCGATATTCGACGAACCCACCGTGGCCCAACGACCGTCGATCACCGCCACCTTGGCATGAAGAAAGCTCTTGTGATAGCTGTAGATTTCTATGCCTGCGCCGAGCAGCATGCCGTACAGGGCACGCGAAGCGTAATGAAGCAGAACGTATTCCACCCGCCCCTGCAGCAATAACACCACCCGCACGCCCCGCGCAGAGGCTTGGACCAGCGCCTGCCTGAAGCGGCGGCCGGGCAGGAAGTAGGCATTGGCGATGATGATCTCATCTTTGGCCGAATCGATGGCATCGAGATATGCGTTTTCGATGTCATTCCGATGGCGGATGTTGTCACGCCGAACGAAGGCAGCCTCGACTCCACCACGCGGCGCAATATGCAGCGGCGCCCTGTGCCTCCGACTACGGCTGCGGTGGCGACGCAACTGCAGCCAGCCAATCAACGCCCAGAGACGCCTGGCCGATTGATGTATTTCAGCCAGCAACGGCCCCTCCACCGAAACCGCATAATCGAAACGCGGTGGAATCTGGTCAGGCGCATTGATGTCGTCGATGATATTGATGCCGCCGACGAAGGCAATGCGCGTGTCGATCACCGCTATCTTGCGGTGCAGGCGGCGCAACCGGTGGCGCTTGAAACGAAGCGTAACATCGGGCCGGTAGAACATGACCTGCACCCCTGCTGCGCGCATCTCATCGACCACCGCTCCCGGCAGCGTTCTCGCCCCGAAGCCATCGAGCAGCAGGTGTACGGTCACGCCCCGCCTCGCCGCCCGCATCAGTGCTTCGCTGACCTGCCGCCCGCTTGCATCGTATTCGTAGATGTAAGATTCGAGGAATATTTCGCGGCGCGCATGGTCGATGGCGATTTCAAGGGCCGGAAAATATTCTGCGCCGTTCTTGAGGAGAGTCAGTCGATTGCCCGGTATCAGATCCATTGGACTAGGGTTATGCCCTGTGAACGATGGCGGACAGCGCGGCGTGATCGGAAATTTTCGACCACGGCCTGCCGCTATGCACCTCAGCAGAACTCACACGCAGCCCCCGCACGTAAATCCGGTCTAGCCGGAACATAGGCAGCGCCGCTGGATAACTGCAAGCGGGCCGACCCCGGGTCACCCCGAATACCTCTTTCAGATGCATCTTGTGTGCCAAGGTGTCGCAAGCCTCGCCGCGCCAGTCGTTAAAATCACCGGCGATAATCAATGGCGCATGCGGCGGAACCAGGCTCTCGATCCTTTTACGCAATGCCGACAACTGTACACGGCGCCCCTTGGTAAACAGGCCGAAGTGAACACACACACAATGCAGGGTTTCATCCCAGCCAGGCATGCTTACTTCAACGTGGAGCAAGCCGCGCTGTTCGAAGCGGTGGGCCGAGATATCGACATTTTCCGAACTGACGATCGGGAAGCGACTCAGGATCGCGTTGCCGTGATGCCCTGCGGGATAGACCGCATTCTTGCCGTAAGCGTAATCCTTCCAGATGGAGTCGGCGAGAAACTCGTATTGGGAAGCCTCAGGCCAGTTCACGTGTTTTTCCGCATGAAGATCGTGAGCACCCACGACTTCCTGCAAGAAAACCAGGTCGGCATGGATGCTGCGCAACTGATCGCGCAGCTCGTGCAGCACCATGCGCTGGTTGAACTGGGAAAATCCCTTGTGGATATTGTAGGTGACGACCCGGATCGCCTGTGTCATTTTGAATCGGTAAGGGGTGAGGGGTGAGGAGTGAGGAGTGACGTCAAAAACAACACCGCCTCCTGCTTCTCCTCACTCTTCACTCCTGACTCCTCACTCTGTTCAAGAAGCATCCAGCATGCGCTGTAACGCCACCCGGGCCAGTACGGCCTCATCGGGCGGCACCTTGATGTGGTTCACCACTTGGCCGGCAACCAGGTTCTCCAGACACCAGGCCAGGTGTTGCGGATCGATTCGTGCCATGGTCGAGCACATGCAAACAGTGGAGGCCATGAACTGGACGGTTTTCCCCTCAGTATTGAACTGCTCCGCCAGACGGTTGACCAGGTTCAGCTCTGTACCCACCAGCCAGTGCGTGCCGGGCTTGGCCTCGGCAACGGTCTTGATGATGTATTCGGTGGAACCAACGTAATCCGACAGCTCGCACACCTCGAAGCTGCATTCCGGATGGGAAATCACCTGGCCATCGGGGTGCTCCTGGCGGAAACGCTGGATATTGGCCGGCGTGAACATCTGGTGCACCGAGCACAGCCCTTTCCACAAGATGATTTTGGCCTTCCTGACCTGCTCGGGTGTGAGCCCGCCTAGCGGCTGATCCCAGTCCCACAGCACCATGTCTTCCAGCGGAATACCCATCTTGTGGCCGCTCCAGCGCCCCAGGTGCTGATCAGGGAAGAAAAGCACTTTTTCGCGCCGGGAAAACGACCACTCCAGAATCTTGGTGGCGTTGCTGGAGGTGCAAACGATGCCGCCATGCTCGCCGCAAAAGGCTTTCAGATCGGCCGCCGAGTTGATGTAGGTGACAGGGGTGAAGGTCTCGTCGGGATCGAGCACTGTTTTCAGCTCGCGCCAGGCGCGTTCGACCCGTGCCAGCGTCGCCATGTCCGCCATCGAGCACCCCGCCGCCAGATCCGGCAAGATGGAAATCTGCTCGGGGCGCGACAGGATATCCGCCACCTCGGCCATGAAATGCACGCCGCAAAACACGATGTAGTCCGCTTCGGAATTGGCCGCCAAGCGCGACAACTTGAGCGAATCGCCGGTGAAATCGGCGTGCTGGAACACGTCCGAACGCTGGTAGTGGTGGCCCAGGATCACCAGGCGCTTGCCCAAGCTGGCCTTGGCGGCCAGGATGCGCGCTTGGCAGGCCGCATCGGACAGGTTCTGATATTCGGAAAAAGGTATCGCGGAATCGTTCATGGGTGTTAGTTTATCCCAAACAAAACTTGGTCACAGAGATCACAGAGATCACAGAGATAAAAAACCAGTCTTCTCTCTGCGTCGCCTAGAGGCGCCTACTTTTGGTCGCTGTAGCAAATGATTTTTAAACTGCTTTCACTATTCCCGACAGTTTTTCCAGCGCCGCGGCATTGGTCCAGGAAAACACCTTCTTCTCAGCCTCGCCGCAAGGCAGCCATTGGAAATTCAAATGCTCCCTGGGTTCCAGAGTGACCGGGAAAGGCTGCGGCAACTCCAGCCCGAACACGTGTTCGGTGTTGCGTGTGACTCCCGGCGCATAGCGGTGGCGCCATTCTTCGAAAATTTCGAATTCAAACTGCAGGTTCCAGTCGGTAAGCGTGTACTTCTCGGCATCCAGACCGGTCTCCTCACGCACTTCGCGCACCGCGGTCTGGCGCAGGTTCTCGCCAGGATCACAACTCCCCGTCACTGACTGCCAGTATCCAGGATGATCGGCCCGCTCCAGCAACAGCACCTGCTGATCTGAAGCGTAGATCACCACCAGTACCGAGACGGGGATTTTATGCGTTTTAACCAACCGCTTTCACCACAGAGGACGCAGAAGTTTAATCGACCTTCTCCACTTCCACCTGGGTCTGCACCTGCTGGCGCAAACGGATGTGCAATTCACGCAATTGCTTCTCGTCCACCGCGTTCGGCGCCTGGGTAAGCAGGCAGGAAGCACGCTGGGTTTTAGGGAAAGCAATCACGTCGCGGATCGATTCCGCACCCGCCATCAGCGTGACCAGACGGTCAAGCCCGAGCGCCAGACCGCCGTGGGGCGGTGCGCCGTATTGCAGAGCTTCGAGCAGGAAGCCGAATTTCTCCTGGGCTTCCTCGGCGCTGATATTGAGCGCCTGGAATACCTTGGACTGGATTTCCTGGCGGTGGATACGGATCGAGCCGCCACCCAGTTCCCAGCCGTTAAGCACGAAATCGTAGGCCTTGGACAACGCCTTGCCGGGATCGCTCGACAGCAATTCCTCGTGGCCATCTGCCGGTGCGGTAAAGGGATGATGCAACGCTTGCCAGCGATTACCTTCCTCGTCGCGTTCGAACATCGGGAAATCCACCACCCACAGCGGCTTCCAGGCACCTTCGGCAAAGCCGCGCTCGTGGCCAATTTTGGCGCGCAGCGCGCCGAGCGCCTCGTTCACCACTTTCGCCGTGTCGGCACCAAAGAAAACCAGGTCGCCGTCGGTTGCACCGGTGCGCTCGATCACCGCCTTGAGCGCAACGTCCGACAGGTTTTTGACGATCGGCGACTGCAAGCCTTCGCGGCCCTTGGCGACATCATTGACCTTGATGTAAGCCAGACCACGAGCGCCGTAGATGGCGACGAACTGAGTGCAGGCATCGATCTCGCCGCGGGTAATCTCGCCGCCCTTGGGCACGCGCAACGCCGCAACACGGCCGGTAGGCGAGTTGGCAGGAGTGCTGAAGACCTTGAAGTCAACCTCCTTCATCACGTCAGTGAGGTCGGTCAGTTCCAAGGTCACGCGCAGGTCGGGCTTGTCCGAGCCGTAGCGACGCATCGCCTCGGCCCAGGTCATGCGCGGAAAATCAGGCAGATCGACATCGAGCACGGTCTTGAACAAACGGCGCATCATGGTCTCGACCAGATCGGTGATCTGCTGCTCGTTCAGAAACGAGGTTTCGATATCCACCTGGGTGAATTCTGGCTGGCGGTCGGCGCGCAGATCCTCGTCGCGGAAGCATTTGACGATCTGGTAGTAGCGGTCGAAGCCGGACACCATCAACAGCTGCTTGAACAACTGCGGCGACTGCGGCAGCGCATAGAAATGGCCAGGATGAACACGGGACGGCACCAGATAGTCACGTGCGCCTTCCGGGGTGGAGCGGGTCAGCATCGGCGTTTCCAGCTCGATGAAGCCCTGCTCGTCGAGGGCGTGACGTAGGTTCTTGGACACCTGGTAACGCAGCATCATGTTCTTCTGCATCGCCGGGCGGCGAAGGTCGAGGTAGCGGTGCGTCAGGCGCACGGTTTCGCTCAGGTTCTCGTCGTCCAGCTGGAAAGGAATGGGAGCCGATGCATTGAGAATTTCGATTTCCTGCGCCAGCACCTCGATCTCGCCGGTAGAGAGATTAGGGTTAACCGTGCCTGCCGGACGGTTGCGCACCAGGCCGGTGATCTTCAGCACAAACTCATTGCGGATAGCCTCTGCCGTGGCGAAAGTCGCCGCACGGTCGGGGTCGCACACGACTTGAACCAGACCTTCGCGGTCGCGCAGATCGATGAAAATCCCCCCGCCATGGTCGCGGCGGCGATGCGCCCAGCCGCACAGAGTAACGGTTTGATCTAAGTGGCTACGGTTAACGTCGCCGCAATAATGGGTTCGCATGCTCAATCCAATTTTGACTTAAGGAAAATAAAACGGGGAAACGTGGTTTTCAATTACCCGGGTAGACTTGGGCTGGAGATTCCTTGTCGGCAGACGTCACCACACCCATCGAGATAATGTACTTCAATGCATCATCCACGCTGATTCCGACTTCGATGGTTTCGCTCTTTTTGACGAAAAAATAGAACCCGTTGACCGGACTCGGCGTGGTAGGAACGAACACACCCACATATTCGCCGTCCAGACTGGAATCGACATCCCGGGGCAGATTGGTCTGGAATGCCAGCGACCAAGCCTCGGGGTGGGGGTAACGCACCAGCAGCACCTTGCGAAACGCCTCGCCGCTGCCCGAAAACAGCGTATCGCTGACCTGCTTGACGCTGTAATAGATCGACTTCACCACCGGAATGCGCGCCAGCACGCTTTCCCAGAAACGGATCAGGCGCTGCCCGACAATGTTCGTGGTCAGCATGCCGGTGAGCAGGATCACGCCTATCGTCAGGATCGTGCCCAAGCCCGGCAGGGACATACCCAGCCAGCTTTCCGGCCGAAACGAATAAGGCAGCAGCAGCAGACTCTGATCCATACTGCCGATCAGCAGCTTCAACACCCAAACGGTGATGCCGAGCGGCACCCAGATCAGCAGTCCGGTGAGAAAATAACGCTTGGTCATTTAGCCGGTACAGCCCCCACCAGCGCAACAGGATGGCGCGGCAGGCTTGGTTTCTTCCTTGGGCTTGGAACCACCCTTGAAGTCGGTCTGGTACCAGCCACTACCCTTGAGCTGGAAGCCGGCGGCGGACAACATCTTGGCTAAAGTCTCCTGCTTGCACTCGGGGCAAGCGGTGAGCGGCGCATCGCTCATTTTCTGTATGTATTCTTTCTGGAAACCACAAGAAGAACAACGATATTCGTAAATTGGCATGGCACCCTCCAAAAAACAGGATTATATCTCAAAACGCTTCTGAAACGACGCTGCTTAATATGGGGTGATTTCCCCATATTGCAAGGGACAGCACCGCGACCCCGTGCGACTTATGCCGTTTCAGGCGATAATGGCCGATCATCAGCCCTGTCGCGCATGCACAAACAATGATCCTCACCCATCGCCAAACCGCCTGGCTGCTAACTGCCCTTACCCTGTTCCTGATCCTCAAGCTCAAACTGCTGCCCGCGCTGCTGGTTGGCCTGCTGGTTTACCACCTGATCCACCTCATCGCCACTCGGCTAGAGATCGGCAGTCTCTCCGGCAGAAATGCCAAAATCCTGTCCGTCATCCTGGTTGCCGGACTGGTGATCACCCTGCTCGTCGCCAGTGCCCTCGGCATACTCGCTCTCCTCCGCGCCGAGGGTGGCGGGCCCGCAGCCTTCATGGCAAAGCTGGCCGGAATCCTGGAGTCATCCCGCTCGTCCCTGCCCGAATGGATTTCCAGCGCCCTGCCCCATGACGGGGAAGAACTGAAAGCCTATCTGGCAGAATGGCTTCGCCGACACTCCGGTGAACTGCAGATCATGGGCAAGGAAGCCGGCCATACCCTCGCCCACGTCCTGATCGGCATGATCATTGGCGCCATGCTTTCACTCTATGAAATGGTCGCCATCGAAGTTCGCAAACCCTTCGTTTCCGCCCTCGCAGAACGCGCCGTCAAATTCAGCAATGCCTTCCGCAACATCGTCTTCGCCCAGGCGAAAATAGCCGCCGTCAACGCCTTTTTTACCTGGATATACCTGGGTGTCGTGCTACCTCTGGTTGGCGTCGAACTCCCTTTCGCCGGCACTCTGGTCATCATCACCTTCGTCGCCGGCATGATCCCCATCCTCGGCAACATCGCATCGAATTCCGCCATCGTCATCGTCAGCCTTGGCTATTCTTTCCAGATGGCGATAACATCGCTGCTCTTCCTGGTGAGCATTCACAAACTGGAATACTTCCTCAACGCCAAAATCGTCGGCTCGCAAATCAAGGCCAACGCCTGGGAACTGCTGACCGCCATGCTCGTCATGGAAGCGGCATTCGGCCTTCCAGGGCTGGTCGCGGCGCCGGTTTATTATGCCTACGTCAAGAGCGAGCTGAAGGAAGGCGGGGTAATTTGAAGCTGTTTGCAGAAAGCAATACCAACGATGCAGGCGACAGCCAAGTCATATCGTGCACCTCGTGCAAAGCCTGCTGCTGCCGGCTAGAGGTGATGCTGATGGGTGACGACGACATTCCGCCCGAATTGACGGAACGCGACCAGTGGGACGGATGGGTCATGGCGCGCCTTGACGATGGCTGGTGTGCAGCCCTGGACAGGAATACCATGCTGTGCACGATTTACGAGCGCCGGCCGATGATCTGCCATGACTATCAGGTGGGCGACAGCGACTGCATAGAGGAGCGACGGCTACACACGGATGCAAGTCTAGAATTACCGGGGGTACTCCGCTAAATCCATACTACGTGTTGACGCGCTCTACGCGATTATTAAGTCGGTTGTGATATTAGAACTGACCCGGAGGGAGTCCGGAATTTTGTGTGAACGAATGTCAGAATCAGGCTGCCAGCGAACTCAAGACGAGTGGCTTTCCGATGACGTATCCTTGCGCATAATCTACGCCGATTTCGCGCAGCATATTAAGTATGTTTTCATTTTCCACGTATTCGGCAATAATCCCTTTTCCCATGAAATGTCCAATTTCAGTAATGGATTTCACTACCGCATAGTCATAGGGATTCGAGTCCATATTCTTGACGAATGCGCCGTCAATTTTCAAAAAGTCTACCGGCAGATTCTTCAAGTAGGCATACGATGACAAACCACTGCCAAAATCATCCAATGCAAATGTACAGCCAGTTTTCTTAACCTCCAGAATAAACTCCGAGGCATTGGAAAGATTCGCGATTCCTGCGGTTTCAGTCACTTCGAAGCAGACCTTTTCCATTGGCACCTTAAAAATCTTTGCTTGCTGAAGGACGAAATCAATAAATCCTTCTTCATTCAAGGATGCCCCGGACAAATTAATCGCAAATCCGCCCACTTCATCCAACTCTCGACCATGGGTTCCCATCCAGCGGAATACGTTTTGAATCACCCAGCGATCAACTGCGACCATTCGCCGGAAACTCTCCGCAGCAAAGATGAAATCCACAGGAGACATGAGGTTTCCTTGCTCATCCGGTACGCCTAACAATATTTCAGCATGATGTAAAAGAGGATTTTTTCTGGATATTCGTGCAATCGGTTGATAGCGAAGCACCAGGGAATCATTATCCAGGGCTTCATCAATTTTTGTTACCCACTCGACGGCATGCTTGTGACGGGACATTCCCTCGTCATCCGGGTTGAACACCTGGACGTAGTTGGTTCCTTTGCCACGTGCACTGCGACAACTTGCCTCTGCAGCCTGCAAAAGCGTAGCCACACTGTCACTCTCCGGCTCTATTGCGACGAGCCCTGCACTGAAAGATATCGCAAGACTTTTTTCATCGCTGATAAATCGATAATTTGCAATAGCCGCCTTCTGCCGAGCGGTAATTTCCAGCACCTCTTCAACTGTACAGTTTTCAAGCAGCATGCCAAATTCATCGCCCCCTATACGGGCAACCATGCCACGATCGCCCAACTCATCCTTCAGGAGCTTTGTCACCTCTACCAGCAATCGATCTCCACCGCCGTAACCAAACGTGTTATTGACCACGCTAAATTGGTCCAGATCGATGTAACAGATTGCGTGATGTTGATTCAATTGCTGTGAACTTACCAGTGCCTGAGCCAAGAACCTTTCAAATTCACGCCGGTTAATCAAGCCAGTTAATTGATCATGCGTCGATTCATGCAAAAGCTGACGGTGCATCTTTTGCAGCATGGCTGTTTGAGCACGATCAATCAACGGCTCTCCAACATCATCCAGGACAACTGACGTGCCACTCCGTAATTGCTTCGCAAGCTCTGTCTGGCTCAGGGTCAACTCTTTCAAACCCTTCACATTCACGAAGACAAATCTTTCAGAACTCTTGGAAATCCACGCCAAGCGCCGACGCTGAGGAGCAATAGGATCATCAAACAAAATCCAGTCGCCAACCTTAAGTCGACGAACCTGTTTTTTCCATTCTAACAATCCATCATCTTCAGACGCCGGTGCTCCCGGCGATTTTTCCTGTTTACTATCAGATGAACCCGCAGCAACGTTGTTTGCCCCATTGGTCGCACTGATCCGCTGCTCCTCTTCACAAGCAACATACACATCCTCCAGGTTTTCCTTGTAAGCCTTGTCCTGAAGTCGGATCAGCAACCTGAAACTGTTCAACATCTTCTCAAATAGCTGAGGCGTAACTTCTTCTGCATCTGTAACCTCAGCAATAAGCTGATTGATCCTTTTTCTTACGGCGTTATTTCCCATATCGCCGCCATCCTCGCCATACAATTCCAGTTGCGCAAGGCTGTTGATCACCTGGCGGGCAAGATGAGACTTATCAGAAAAAAGTGAATCATCCTGAAGCGCCATCTTGACTATAGGAATGGAGAATTGTTGCAACCAAGGTCTTACATTATTC
>JAHJJI010000076.1 GCA_018823025.1 Gammaproteobacteria bacterium
CGGCAAGGGCAGTACGTCCTGCCGTAGTGACTTGGTACCCCGTAGCGTTACGATGCCGGCGCGCCAGTCGATGTCGCTGATCTTCAGGCTGGCTATCTCGCATGATCGCAGCCCCATATCCAATGCGCAACGAATGATGGCGTAACCGCGCTTGGGCCAACGAAGATCGTCGGTGAATGAGTTCAGCAGGCGCTCGATCTCGTCCGGCTTGAGCGCGCGTGGCAATGACGCCAGCTTCCAATGGACGGGACTCAGGATGACGGCGGTGAGCTTGCCGACCGGATCGCCGCACGTCGCCCGATAGCGAAGGTAGCTCCGCAGTGCCGCTGCGAGACGCGATGCGTTGGAAGCCGTCCTGTGCGCTTCCAGTTGGCTGACAAGGAATTGGCGAACATCATCGGCTCGCAGCCTCGATATGTCGATGGCGCGCCTCTTGAACTTCAGTCGCAGCAGCATGCCCGCGACGTAAAGGCGATCCTTGCGCGTACTAGCTGCCAAACCTCTTACGTCGCGCAGATGTTCATCGTACCGGCGTAGTTCGTCAGCAATATGTGCCGGGAATGATGCAGATGACCGAGCCTTCGGCGTAGCCCGGTGCGATGAGATGGGTTTCATAATGACCTCCTGAAGTGGAACCACCACTTAAGACGATCATTGAAATTATGTCGAGTTTGCCGTTACATCAATCGTCGAAAACCCAAATTACGCAGGGCTTCCATGCCATGCCGCACCGAACAGTCCACATAATCGAGAGGTCTACATAATCGGCCTTATGTGGAGCGCTACATAAGGCCGAGAAGCAGTCTTCCGACCACAGCCAGTCTCGCGGTCTTATGTAGTTGCCTAACGGTGTGGCTGAGCGACAGCCGGAGAGCGAAGCGCAGAGGGAACCCGCCAGCTTCACTGGCGGGCGATCCGCTCGAGCCACTGGTTAGGCCAATGATTTCTCATGCGCCCCGAGTTCTGTCAGTGCTTCGTTTAATGCAGACTGAAGTGGGCTGAAAAAACGTGCCGCATCTTCCACTAGCAGCTGGACGGCGGTCTTCCCGCCGCCGAACGAAACAGTGGCGGTTCTCGCAGCTCTGTGCGCCTGCTCTTCGATACGTCGCACATGCCGCACGAGGTAGTAACCCCCGGCGAGGGTATCAAGAACCTTTCGAGAGGAAAGAACTTTCGTGTCTCCGGAGGCGGTGGCTGCATCCCAGAAATCGTTCTTAAAAGGATAAGGGTAAAGGTAGTCTGGGTTTTCGAGGCGCGCCTCGACCAACTTCATATTGAACTCCAGTTCGTCTTTCAGTAACCCAAGCAGTTCCTTCTCGCGGTTGCGCTGTGACTGACAGTCCCGCTGTCTTTCGCGCGCAGTAGCTAGGCGATCAAGCCAAAGCGCAATTGGTATGCCAACAATCAAAGCCACTGCAGTGGCAAAGAGATTACCCATCGCGCTGTCCCAGAACACGCGGGGTTCCTGTAGTCGCAGGGAATAGAGAATCGGCGACAGTACAACCAGAATAAGAAGTACCACCATCAATACGGAGACGAAAGGTCTATGGAATTCGTGCTTCATTGGCCTACCTTCTATCCCGTTAGCGAGAAAGACTAATGAGACTGAAATTCATCCGGGAATAGGCCGGAAATAGCCCTTGATACAAGCCGAACTACACACACAAATTTGAATATGATTGTGGCTCTTGAAGCCAGCATTGGGGTAGAGATCGGCCCCTTCCCAAAAGGCTGCCCGGACGGAATCGAATCGATCGAGTTTTTCTTCTTTTCGGAAGCTGTGGAGAAGATCGATGACGGCACAATCGAGAAAACGCTGTGTGAGATCCTCTTTGTTTCCCTTATTTACTGGCAAATCGAAGCCAAGGGATTCAAAGGACTTCTTCAAAAGTGTGTGAGAATCTGCCACTTGCTGGAGGCCGGAGCTATCCAGAAGATCGAGGCAGTGTTTTAAATCGATGATGGCGCCCAGGACAAATGGCTTCTTAATACTTCCTTTTGAATTTGATCCGCCTTTCGCTCTTTGGATAGCGAAATCTAGAGCCCGCTGAGGATTGCCTTCCCAAAAGTAGATGCCGTGACCAAGCCAATCGTAGTCGTTTGTGGACGGTTTGAGATGAGAGGTTTTACCTCTTAAGATAGCCTCACCAACGGACTGATCGCAGCCGTGAAAACCGAGAATGAAAGAAGATTGCGATTCGTATAGTGGCCAGCTAGAAAGGCTGGACACAGGATCAACCGCCGTAGGCTTTGGCTATTCTTCCGGTCGGTGTGACGATACCGGCTCTCTTTAGAAAGCTCAGTGCCTCTTCGGGATCCTTTGAGATCCTCGTTGTAAACGCCGTCATCTCTTTGTGTAAGAACTCGCCCGTCGCGGCTGAGCGCGCAACCTTAACACCCTTCCTTTTTGGGGAGGGATTCCTTTTAACGCGAGTAGCGACGGCGGTTGGCATAATATCGTGTGCTGGCTTTGAAGAAGTCTGATTTCGAAGTTTAAGGTACTTTGACTTCGTTTGCAAAGTTCTTCGAAAGTTCTTCGCTATGTAACTCATCGAACATTCGACCGCTCATACTTAATCTCGTTCGGACCGAACGAGATATTCCGAGTGATCCTCGATCGTCCAACATCCAGCACCTCAGCCATCAGACTCATTGTCGTTAGCGAGCAAGAGCGTGGTCTTGCCCTCATTCTGATGCCGGCATTCTTTCCAGTTGGATGTTGGACACTATTTGTTGGAGTGCTGAATCGCCATTTTCACATAATTTGATTTCGTTATGACTGTAATATTTCAATGAGGCACCCTTGAGCACACCTCCAGAACAAATGAAAACTGACAGATCGAGCATTTTTTTGGCTTTTGTGGACTAATAAACTAAGTGTGCTTTCTTTGGAGCCAACGAGCACGTACCCTACTTTTCCCGCCATCATTAATGACTTGACCATATAGTCATATCTACCTATTATATGACTACAGGCGTATGACTATAGGAGTCAATCATGAACAACCAACTTATCTCAAAATCAGAATTCAAATCCAAAGCCCTCGAGTACTTTCGCCAAGTCGAAGCATCCGGCGAAACCGTCATCGTCACCGACCATGGCAAACCGACTCTGGAAGTTCGTCCCTATCGCGGAAGAGCGCGCCCTCCCCTGGATATTTTGCGTGGCTCTGTAATCCGCTACGAAAAGCCCACTGATCCTGTGGGTGAGAATGACTGGGAGGCGGCACAGTGATCGTACTGGATACGCACATTCTTATATGGTGGGTTACAGACGATGCTGCACTTAGCAAAACAGCTAAGGATGAGATCAATCGAGAGCTCGAGGGTGGTGACATCATTATTTCTGCTATCTCAGCATGGGAAATTTCCATGCTGGTTGCAAACCGACGTTTGGTGTTGTCAATGGAAGTTAATGCTTGGCTTTCAACCGTTGCCGAAATTGAAGCGGTCAGCTTTATGCCTGTCGATATCGAAATCGCCACAAAGTCAGTTGAACTGCCTGGCGAGTTCCACAAAGATCCTGCGGATAGAATGATTGTGGCAACAGCAAGAAAACTTGGCGTGCCTCTTGTCACCAAGGATGAAAAAATTCGCGCCTACCCGCATGTAAAAACTATTTGGTAAGTTAAGCAGGGACGAACAGGTGGAAAGAAATTCCGGACAACGAACTTTCCCGCTCTCTGCTCTCAAATATTCGTTCAATTTATATCTGTCCATAATGGACAGCCAGAAAAAGTGGATTTGGCCCTGTCAGAAACCGAACGTTTTTAACACAGGGCCAAAGAATCCAGCAGAAGCTGTTAGAAAGTGTACTTGCGCAATATCTAACAGGCCATTATTATAGACATCGTTTTCTAACAGTCTCGGAGGGCAAAATGGCGATTTTTGGATACAGCCGAGTTTCGACCGGTCAGCAAACCACTGAAAACCAGAAAATGGAAATCGAGCAGTCCGGTTTCAAAATCGACTACTGGTTTTCGGATGACGGGGTCAGTGGAAAAGTTCCTGCAGGGAAGCGTCCGCAATTTGCCCAGTTGCTCGAAAAAATCCGCGATGGTGAAACACTTGTGGTGAGCAAGCTCGATCGTTTAGGCCGTGATGCACTTGATGTGCTCCAGACTACCCGCCTTTTAGCCGAGCGCCAGATCCGTGTCGTCGTCCTGCAGTTGGGGGGAACTGATATCACCTCCCCTGCCGGTAAAATGCTGATGTCTATGCTGGCCGCCGTGGCCGAGATGGAACGTGATCTCATGGTTGAGCGGACTCATGCCGGTCTGGCGCGGGCAAGGAAAGAAGGCAAACAGATTGGCCGTCCTTCTAAGACGACGCCAGAGCAGCGCATTGAGATTCTTGAAGCGTTGGGTCGTGGAGAATCCGTCAGCTCACAGGCTAGGCGCTACAGTATTTCCAGGGCCAATGTGATTGGGATTCGGGAGACGGCGTTACATTGAAATTTTCAGATTACGCCCCTCATAAAAGGTAAGCTATATTAAACTCTCGTAGCGAGAGCTAACATTAGCCGACATAAAATTATGCAAACAAACTGAAGGAATCGCAAATGTTTACACGCGGCAACCAAGTTGAAATCTTGCCTGAATTTCAAGACCTAGGTGACGACAGCTTTACATGGGTCGTATTAGGGGATGAGGAAAAAGGTCGAGTGGATATATCGCCTATTGATATCGACTTAACGATTAAACCGATCTACACAGTCACAGTTGATCAAATCAAGCTAGTTGCCGCTAAGTCAGAATTAGATATTGGCTAATATTGATGGGAAGCGAAGCTCAAGGAGATCGTTTTCTTTTGCCAACTAAAAAAGACCCTAATCTGGGATTTTTGGATTTTGAATTGGGCTAACCAGGATGTAAATAAGGAGCCATGAAATGACTACAAGAATCCCAACACTTGATGAATCCATCGAGCGTATGAAACAAGAAATTATTGAGGACGTTAAGGACGGACGAGTGCCCGAAAATTGCCCCTCATTTTCAGCTCTTCACGAATACGTGGACGCTAACTGTTATGGGGGCTTTTGTGAGGATGATGAGATGCAAGCCTTAACTGATCACTTCGGCGGGCTTGATGAAGATGAGGGTATGCCTGACGCTCTGATAGGCTACCTGAACGACGCTCAAAATTCGATTGACCGCTGGCTTAAAGAAGGCGGCATTCAGCGGTTTGCCTAGCTCTCACAAAATCCGTGAAGATGGTACTTTTGACAGCTATGTGCACACTACCCCATACAGCAAGAACAAGCGCTTTCCTCCTGCTTTACCTCCCTTTATGGCCACTCAATTCGGGCTTCTCCATTATCTTGCCTGATCGTATCTGGCAACCAATCTAAAAGTGCTGAGTCATGGCGACGCAATCCACACTCCCATAAAACAATCACCCGCCAGCCTGCCCTCACAAGCGAATCAATGTTTTTGCGATCTCGTTCAACATTCTGCTGAAATTTCGCCAGCCAGACATTTTTATTACTAGCCGGAACATAACTCAACCGACACCCTTCATGCCTGTGCCAGAAACAACCCTGCACAAAAATCACCACGCGATAACGTGGCAGGCAAAGATCTGGGGAGCCCGGCAAAGATTTGTCATGCAGGCGATACCGGAAACCTCTCGCATGGAGAAAACGCCGCACCTTCATTTCAGGCTGCGTATCCTTACCTTTAATCCCAGACATCATGCGGGATCGCGTTTGTTTATCGACTATATCCGTCATTCCTGGTAATCTCTGTCGGTTACCGAACCACATTCATGAAGAAAGTATGCCTCAGTCTACCCCTATTCCCATAGTTGACCTGTTTGCCGGCCCTGGCGGGCTTGGGGAGGGCTTCTCATCCATTGATAACGGAAAGGCATTTAAGACCATTGTCTCCGCCGAAATGGAAGCTTCCGCCCATAGCACGCTGAGACTACGCGCGTTTTACAGAATTTTGCGGGGCAAAGGCAAAAATGCTCTGAAGAGCTACTATCGTTATTGCAATGAAGGAACTTCCGCTCCATATGATGCAGAAACATTATCAGATTGGGAAGAAGCGGGGCGTGAAGCCAGACAAATTACACTCGGGTCAGAAACAGGTAATGACGAGTTAAACGCCATCCTGGATAAAGCCAATATAGGGCCGACAAATCCATGGGTCCTGATTGGCGGTCCGCCATGCCAGGCCTACTCACTTGTGGGTCGTTCACGTAATCTGGGCAAAGCAGACTACGTGCCGGAAAAAGATCACCGCCACTACCTGTATCAGGAATATCTGCGCATTATTCACCGCTACAAACCGGCTGTCTTTGTCATGGAAAATGTCAAAGGTATTCTTTCTTCCAAAATAAATAAGCAGCATATTTTTCATACGATCCTCCAGGATCTGGTAGATCCTGACAGAGTCTTTGGTAAAAGTTCCGGGTGTGGATACAGAATTCATGCCCTTACTAATTCCACTGTGTTTGATAGCAATTCAAATGTTGAAGATATCGATGCCCGCGACTTCCTGGTCCGGACTGAGGAATATGGCATCCCACAAGCGCGCCATCGAGTTATCCTGCTTGGCATCAGAGGCGACATTGATGCAACTCCAGATCAACTTAAGAAACAAGGCCTTCAATCATTCGACAGTGCGACACATAACCTTCCTCATTTACGCAGCAAACTGACCAAGGAAGCGGATAGCCCTGAAAAATGGGCTGACACCGTAAATCATCATCTGATGGAGCTCGCACTCGAATCATCCAGAAATAAGGCCCTGGAAGAATTAAGCACCACACTAAAAAAGTACGAGGGAACGATATCTTCAAAACTTGGCACCGGCAGCCTCAGAGAGCCAATGAGCTATCGGTTAATGGAGAACAAAACAAAACTTGACGAGTGGTATGAAGACAGTGAACTCAAGGTCTGGCTAAACCACGAGACTCGTGGACATATGACGAGCGACTTACGTCGGTACGTGTATGCCGCCGCATTCGCAGAGGCATTTGATCACTCACCCAAGGGGCACGATGAATTTAGCTTGGCGGGACTGCATCCCAATCATGCCAACTGGAAAACAGGAAAATTCTCAGATCGTTTCAGAGTACAACTTAAGCACATACCGGCAACGACTGTAACCAGCCACATTTCAAAAGATGGGCACTACTTTATCCATCCAGACCCATCGCAGTGCCGCAGCCTGACAGTACGCGAGGCTGCGCGCCTTCAAACCTTCCCAGATAACTATTTTTTTCAGGGAAACCGTACTCAGCAATTACATCAGGTGGGCAATGCTGTTCCACCACTACTATCAAAATATATCGCAGCGATAACAGCTAGAATTTTTCAAGGCAGGCATAAATTTTAGGATAAATTGCCCCCCTAATTAACTTGGAGCAGTTCAGACTTGATCTTGCAGGCAGTAACTAATGAGTCATCTCTTCGGCCACAGAGGTCATTTGCGACAACCCCTCAGCAGCGCTGGCGCTGGCTACCTTGGAGAAAAAGCACGTTCAACTACGATCTGCTCCGGGCCTACGCTTAAAATGAAGTCGCTTTTATGGGGTTGCTCTCGTAACGACACATCACTGCTGGATTTTGCGAGGCTAAAACCGGCAGCGTCGATCCACTCAACCCCTTCGGGGGTCAATAAAGGGACCACATCGTATGTGAGTCGCGCTCCATTGGTTCCTGACAATTCCACGGGAGTTGGAGCATGAATACGTGCACGCGGTCTTCGGCTCGTCTGCATTCTTTGCCATGCTAAGAACCGCTGAGGGTCGATGTAATCGTCGTCCTCGGGCGACTCGACTTCCGACCTAAGCCATTCGATGTATCGTGCCCGTAGCATGGTTGCGGCTTCTCGGGTGGCTGCGAGGCCTTGAGCCATTGCAAAGGCAACAAATGGCTCCAAGGTACCCCAGCGCAATAACTCCTTTGCCCAGAAACCTATCCACGGCAAGCCTGTTGTCTGCTTCCATACAGCCAAGGAAGGGACACTAGATGGATTCCCCGAGCCTGTTGACCAAGATTGGGCGGCAACCGCTCCGAGTGCGACGCCCAAGCGGAAGTCGAGGTTGTCGGATACGAACCGTTGCCAAGATCTGAGTTCATCCGGCAGAGGGCCTGACTCGGTGGAACAATTCATCCACCAAGCGAGAACTTTCGTCCACTCGGATAATAGCGCTTGGTCCGAGACGGTATCTCGTACTCGAAATCCGAAGCCCCTTTCGTTCAATAGCCGCGAGCCAAGCCTTTCGAATAGTTGTAGACGGACTGAGGATTCATCAACCCCATAACTCGTTGCTGCTACAAGTTCAGCATGTAACAGGACGGCTGTAGCTTCAAATCTTCGACCGACAACCGGTGTGAATCCATATTGGTAAAGCCGGCGCCGCTCTGCCGTGTCGGGATAGATGCGCTCCACGAGAGCGCTTCCTCGCTTGATAAAAGCTCGTTCAAGCCAAGATTCAGTGCGCGATGCTACGGCAGTGAAAGTCTTGCTCCAAACAGAGATCAAAATTGCCTCGACATCGCTTGCATTAAGGTTTGTCTCAAGGTTCTGCAACTCCTCTACTGCATTGAGCAAAAACGAATCCAGTTCGTCAAGGGTGTCCGCGAGCCTTGCAGTCGGAATGTTTGCACCGGTGCCAGCCTCGGGCGCGATCGATTGTGGCAAGGCAGTTTCAAGCCAGATCAGAAACGCTTGTGAGTCACGGAGGCCAAGAACTTCCTCCACTAATCTTTTTAGGGTCGTGAGAAGCAGTCCAAGAGGGCTGGCAACCTCATTTGCAACTCGTTCTTCGGCAAGCAAACGCCCTAGCAAATTGTTATAGTTCTGTTGCAAATCTGCGATCTGCCGCCTTTGAAGTGTCAACTGGTCACGTGCAGTGGCACTCGGTCGTTGCGGGAGAGCAACCAAAATCATCCCTTCCATTCCGTCTGCGGAACCCGGCCGGCCGGCTCGGCCGGCCAGGTTTCGAAACTCCGCAGTCGGCAGATCGCTTAGGACCCGGCGCTGAATGCTGGGATCAAACGAGCTGCGCTGCAATGAGGCCACAAAGATCAGATCGAATGGCAAATTCACCCCCTCGGTAAGGGTGGCGGTAGCTACGGTGATCGCGCAGACTTTACGATCGATCAAGCTAGTCATCAGGCGGCGCAACCGTTGCGGCATCTGTCCGTGGCTAGTGGCAATACCACGGTCCAAGAGTGCCACCTCGTGCGAGTCAGGTCCACAATAATCAACGCACGTAGCTCGTGCCTCGATAAACAAGGCCTGCAGTGCGGAATTATTTTCCATCATGGGTTTTCCTAAGTCTTCCCACCCGCTCAGTTGTAGTGCTTCCACATACCATCTCATTGTCTGCTCAGGTTGCTGCATCACCGATATCAAAATTCGCCGCTTGCCCTCCACTAGGTGAAGCGAAGTCCATAAGACGTCCAGTTGATTGAAGTGATTGATACTGTTCCGAATTCCGGCGGGGAGTTGAGGCATCGGCTGGAACCGTAAGCCAATGTAAACCGGTTCCTGACGCCCCCTAACGAACAGCGGCTGCCCGTTCAATTGGTCCAATACAATTTGTCCAGGCGCGTTTGGCCTAACCTCCAATGCTCCAACAATCTGTCTCGTGCTTCGATACCGAAGTCCGATTGGCACTGCGGCCGTCGTCCCTTCAATCCACTCAGCGACTGGTTGCGCAGCACCCCCTGCAACGGCAGTAAGTGCAATGCGGACGACATCGGGACGACGAGCAAGTAAACGAGACACAAAACCTTCGAGTCGAATCGACCGGCTACTGTGATCTGCAAGAGAATCCATTCCCCGTTGGCTTGCATCTGCAACCACCTGATGTGCCTCGTCCACGATCAACAGTCGAAGTTTTGTCAGCAAGAGTGGGCCCACGTAGCGCATGAGTGCGTCGGCTTTTTCCACCGTGGCGATAAGTACGGAGGGCTTATCAGAGTTCAACCAATAGTCAGTAATTCCCCAGTCTGCCCCACCATACAGTCCCGTAATAGTCAGGTCACGGCCAAGTTCGCTAGTGAGCTTGCTCTCAACTTCTCCAGCTAAGGCTCGTGAGGGCACCAGATACAAAGCAAGCGGCGCAGGCCCATTGGTGACTGGCTGCAGCAACTCCTTCAGCAACGCAAAGTTTGCAACCAGCGTCTTACCTGACCCTGTAGGAGTGCATAGCGCAAACGACGAACTCTCAAGGAGTTTCTGAAGACCGCGTTGCTGCGACGGCCAAAGAGTGCCACGTGAGCGACTGAACTGCTCTCGGGCAAACAACCGGAGCCGGCTGGAAAAAGCTTCGTTAGCGCTCCCAAGCGCATCGGCCGGGGCATACACACTATTTTCAATGTAGCCTTCAGCGGTTGCAATCAGAAGGTTCAGCAAGGTCGAAAGAGCTTCCGTTCCGGTTCTGCTTGCAAGACTTGCCAGCGCCTTAAGTTTTTCCATGGCCTGGAGCAATCGCGGATCATTGCCGCGACGAAGTGCATCGGCGAAAAGACCGAGACAACGGACCAGTTCAACAGTTACATGCCAGTCAAATCGGTCTTCTGCTTCTTCGCTGAGTATTTCGACGGTAGCTTCCCTGGAGGTAAGGTTTCGGTTCTCGCTCCAAAACGTCATCGCACGACCAACAACCGAGTCGAAATCCCCCCCAAGAAACGCTGCCAAAAGACTAACGCCTGGGTGAGATGCTTTCAACTGGCGCAACAAGCCTGAGGCCATTGCAGGTAGACCGCCTAGCTGATAAGCACCTGCCGCCAACAGTTCAATTGGTATATCCGCGCTAACGTCATCTGCAGATCGCTTAAGCCACTCAAGCAATTCACCAGCTCGACGATAGCAATCCAACGCTTGAACAGATTCTCGCCCTTGGATGTGCCTAAATATCCCAGCCACATGCAGCAAGCGTCGCGCGTCCGAAAGTTGCTGCTGCGATTCGCCTTCTCCCCACCGTATCAATGGAACGTTCCATGTCGTCTGAAGGCAACGTACGAAGAGTCGGGCCTGGGATGCTGTCAGCTCGTTTTCATTTCCAAGTGCTTGGTGCACCTGTGCAGCGATTTTTAATCGCTCATCGTCAAGTTGTGCCATCGGCCCCTCCCGACCAAAGCGAGTCGTACAGCGACTCAATCAACTCAGCACCGTGATGCAAGAAGACCTCAACGACGTACAATTCGCGGCCAGCGTCGTACTCTTGAGGTCGCACACTGCTGGGAACGTTCGTCTCCCCAGATTTGCGCATAGCAGGGTTGTTACCGGCAATAATGACCAAATCTGTTCTAGGGATGGTTTGTTGCGGATGAATAGCCAAGACTTTGTCGAGCGAGAGAATTGCCTCAGCGTATTGATCGGGTGCGCATTCCATGAGGATGGCTTGGAGCTGGCCTAACCCCTCAGGCACTGGCGGCGCTTTCCTGAAGCCTGGCAAGATGCCATCGTCTTTTCGAACGTATTGGCCACTTCCCGGTGGCACCTGCTCCCTTGATCCCAGCAAGAGGTCCTCAATCGTGAGTTTGGTGGCAACCTTGCGATACTTCGCTTCACCGACGATGAAACGTCCTATGCCCCCGATTGAATCGAAGCCTATTCCTATAAAATCGTCACCGAACCTCCCCCACAGTTGCCGCTTCTTCGAAGGATCCCGTGCGAGATGAAACAGGTATTTCCCAACATCTGCGTGATAACGAAAGAGAAACACAGGAACTGACCATGCGTGCCCATTGGCGGGGATATAGCTTTCGACCACCAAGCCTGCGAGAACCTCACCGAAAAGTCCGTGCCGTGTAGTCGTAGGGAGACTTGACGGATATTGTGTTAAAGCAGCGTCTCCGACTGAGTCGGGATGAAGATCCAACCTAGCGTAATTATGGAACACACGTCGCGCATCAGCGTGAGCAGACTCGAAATAAGGTCGCAATGAGGCGGCCAGATTCGGCGGACTTGGTTGTTTAGCTTGCAGGAGTAGATGGGTGTACCCAGGTGCCGTGTTGAACCAGGCATCCAGCCAGAGGTTCAAAACGTCGCAGGGAGGATCACATGTATGCATTTAGCAGTCAAGTCCATGGTTGCGAGAGTTTGATTTTTCAATACTATTACCGATTTTCGCACCTCTCCTAAATAAATCGCTGACGAACTCCTAATGGGGGCAGGTCAGCACCACCAAATGTCATGAGGCCGCTTTGGCCGAGCTCCAGACCGTCCGGGTGTTGCCGGCTCCTTAATCCGATTTGCGGCCGAAGAAAAAAATCTCCTTCAGATGTTCGTCAGATGACGGCTGCGATAGTACATATGCCGCCTAATGCAGATTAAGATTTAACCGTATCCTCATACAACGCCCGTATCTCAACTAATCTAATACACTGCTTCTCGTTAGGTAGTTTTTTGGGTATTGCAGATGCAACGTCTAGGAGCACGAGGTCAGAAGGCTTCATATCTACATTATTATCCGCCCACTTATGGATTTTGGCCCAATAGGCAGCGCCCGCATTGACCACAGCGATTTGGGCTTCAGCACCGCTGATCATCTTTTGTTCGTGTTTCGCATCATGAACATCTGCCTGCTCTTCATCTCGTGTCCTCAGCAGCTGCATAAATGATTCCGACAATTTGTAAGGCAGGTTGACAACCTGATCCCAGCAAGGCTTGCGTTTACACCATTCTGTGACGTTGATCACGTTGTTCCTGGCGGCTCCGCTGATTATTTCGTCCTGAGCCAGATGGCAACATTCCAGGATGGTTTTTGCGAATATCTCCGGCAGAGACTGTTCTCGCCAAACGCGCTGCACATCCAGTTCATACCCCGCCTCATGTATCTTGTGCATAAGGAAGGCGAGTCCATAAGTCACGACCTGAGCACGATAACCTTGTGCATACCAGGGGGCTCGTAGCACCAGTAATTCAGCGTTGCGGAAGATGATGGCCTCAGTAACCGCTCGCCGGAACCAGAGTTCGTTGAAGTCATGTTCGTGATGCTCCCACATGCCACTTACATGATCTGCAAATTTTGCAAAATTCTTCTGGGCGCCAAGGCTCACGTCGTGAGGCAGCTCCCTGAAGGTCTGTACATACTTAGCCAGATCGGTCTTTGATATCACCTGATCTCGTGGATTGCGTGCCTGAAACTCTCTCTTTTTAGCAGGCGAACTATAGGCCGTTGCATTGGCATATTGTCCCTTTGCACGTTCGTAGAACCAGTGCGTGAGTATCGGTGAACCCTCCTTCGCCGGCGAGGAAAGGCGACGGGATATGTTTTCAATAACCACATGAAACGGATGATTCGAAAAGAAATCAGAATCACTGATTTTATTCTGACTATTTGCATACCTTGATATTTTTGGCACCAGTTCAGCTGCGATTTCTGGCTTTACTACCGACAGTTTCATCTGAACACTGACCTGATCAATAGACACACCTTTATCTTTTTTGACCACGTTAAAAATAGACGCGGTTGTCTGCCCACCATTTACAATCTGAAGATTTTTCAGTGAACTCACATAGGTGATGCCACCTTGTCGTTCCTCAACAATCTCTTCAGCGGTTGCCGAAATTCCGTTGTTGTAAGGAAAGAAGCGTCTGGGCTCTTCCAGAATGGTTTTTCGAATACCCTTGTTGACCTTGCCCCGTACCTGAAGAAAGGTACGTACATTCTGTTCCAGCAGTCGGCCACCATACTTATCGTAAATTTGCGAAAGCCAGTTTCCTGGTATCACGGCCATGAAGCACCGAATGTCACCCTCGCCGTCATCGGCAGGAAGGCAGACCAGCTTGCTGCCGAACATTTCCTCGAAATCGACAGATATCTCTTCTGGCTCACCGGTTCCGATTGTTCTTGCAAGGCGTTCCAGATCCCATACACGATATGACCATTCTCTCTGCTGCTCTGTTTTTGGAGGTAACTCCTTGACACTGCTTGTAAGACGTGCGTTGGTAATCAGATAAAAGCGCACTCGTTTGATCTGGTCAGATTGGTCAAGAATTGTCCTGGCCAGCCCGAAAGCTGGATGAGCCACCTCCATTTGGTCAACGAAACTATCCAGGCAGGATTTTTCAAAGAATGTTTCTGCTTTTTTGAAAACCTGCACCATTTCAGCTCTGGACATTTTTTCTGCTACATCACCTCGGCGACAGTCAACCACATACAGTTCCAGCAGCGCCTCATCCCACTTTGTGGCATAGCCATCTACCCGCATCCCGCGGTGTATGAATTTGCAGGGGACAAACTCATCAATCGAACCAGAATCGATCAGGTATTCAGTAACGACCTCCGCGAATGCTTCGTCAGTAAAGTTTTCAGTGGCATCCGCTCGAAGGATAATGTCCTGCCGAAGATCTTCGAAGAATGTATCAACATCCATTTGTAGCTCCCAGGGCAGTCCAGTCTGGTGACGATTTATAGGGTAGACACGCTGCAAGTTCGATACCGTATTTAACCCGGCACACGCCTGGCATTACTGCGTTTTTAGTGATGCGCGGAAAGTCATCCGCGACAATAAATACTTCCGGATCAGAAACGGTGAAAAATCTTAGTCCATAGTCGGGATGATCCATATACCCGACTTCCATGAGCAGATCCTCAAACATGTCGGTCATCTCTGGTGAAACGAGCAACGTACGCAGTCGATATACCAGGTCAGCAAGTGACTGGGCTCCAGCCGTTTCGGCAGAAGACTCGCCAATTGTGTATGCCACAAGAAACAAGTCACCCGTGGTGTGCCACAACTGGTCCGCCGAAGAAATAAGCAGTACCGGGGAGGAGCCTGCAGTGTGGCTTTTGATCTCGAAAAGTGTAGTGCCCACTGCAAAATCTTGCGGATCACCTGCCGGTCCGCGCCAGAAGGCAATAGCAGACGGACCAAATCGCTCGATTAATTCATGTTCGAGAAACTTAAGCTCGCAAAAGAGACCGCGAATCTGCTCATCACTCAATAAATGATTGATGCCCCTGCCAAGGAAACGTTGCCAGCGTTCGAGTTGCTCGATTATGCGGTTTAGTACCTCACTGCCAGGTTGCACTCCGAGAGTTCTGTCTATGAGACTCCAGCACAACGTCGAAAAAATTTCGAGGTCACTATGTTGGGTAAGCCTGAGAATCAGCCTGTCTGAATTGAGCTCAATAGTTATTCCCCGCAAACTTGGGAGCTTGTGGTTGGTTGCCAGATTCTCGGCCTGGTATATGAGGAGCCTGTGCCCCTGCACATCTCGCCCCCAGAAAAAATCGTGGGGATGAGAAGCATCGACCCGTCTGGCATGAAGCGTCCCCTGAGGTGTATCAGGGGCAATATTGCTCCATGGATCAGTTCTGGTCATCATTGTCGTCTTCCGCATCATCACTTTGATCTTCGAATTGTTCTTTCCACCAGACGGTATTAACCAGATATTCCACCAGTTTCCCGCGACCCTTTCCCTTTTCACCAGGAAAGCTGATTCCCCATGCGCATGCCTTGTCTGCCAGTCGGGTAGCACTATCAGCAGTATCGAGGCCAAGACTGAGTACATGGATCATCAGCAAAGGTTTCGAACGCACAATCCTGTAAGCTATATCAGGTATATTCTTGGCTTCGCCTTGGGATTCCTGCGCCTTCGCGATTTCAGGTTCAGAAAGCCCGGCCTTCTCAGCACCTCTCGATGCAACACGCGATTTTGTGCCGCTAACAACGTAGCAGTCCCCCTTATCGATGCAACCTCTTCGCTGCTGCCGAATTTTGATCGGTCCAACGTCCGTTGTTTCACCCTCACTCAGGCTATAGAAACAGACATCCCACAGACCAAGATGATCTGAATCATTCTTTATGAAGCTGATTACCGGGTGCTGTTTAGCGATATCAAGTTCACTGTCGTAAACCTCGAATCGGGATAAAAATGAACAGACCAGATCTGAGCCGACATCTGTCCATATGTATCCCAGCCCCTTTGCACTGTTCTTACTGTAGTTGCCCTCAAGCTCCTCGGCGAGACTGACTACGGCTTTAAAGTTGTTCTCCAACGATTTTTTCGAAGACTTGATGCGTACCGTTTCTACCAGTCGTCCATTGAGTGTCACTGAATGAGTTACTTTTTTACCCGTTCGCATCTTGTTGCGTGCAGTAACAATAAGGGAATCCGGGTGTGTCCGGACTTTCAAACCAAAGTCCTCAGGACATCTGTTCAGTTGCTCCATCAGTCGTAGCTCGACCCTCAACTCGTCAATGGCAGAAGAAATGTGGGAATACCAGCTTGCAGCCTCATCGGTCATGTAAAGATTGCAAAGGTCCAGATAGCCATCTCGATAACCAAACCAGCGTCCCATTTGCAGCAAGGTGTCGTACATGATCGAATTGCGAATGAAATAGCTGACAGTCAGGCCCTCGAGCGTAAAGCCCCGAGACAGACTTAACCCACCTACAGCAATCACATGCAGGCCACTTTCCTTGTAATTCTTGTAATCGAGCCGGTCTGGTGACTTGTTGTTGATTGTTTTCACAACGACCGAGCCAACCGACTGAATCAACCTGCCCTTTACCTGTTCCCATGTCTCACCATTTACGGGGGTAATAGTGCTCCATGTGTCTTTTAAAGAGCTCATACCTGGATCTTTTAGTGCCTCACTGTCGGGTAATGCGGCATGAAGCTTCACCGAGTTCAGCAGTTCTTCGACATAGTGACTCAGTAATGCCGTAACCTGTTTTTGCACACTGTTAAAGCGAGAGACGTTCACTAGCATCGATGAATGGTCTTGGCCGCGGCCACGCTGAATCCGTACCGCTCTTGCCAGGACAAATCGGCGAACAGCCTCCATAAGACTCTGTGGAAGGGTATTTACCTGGTGAATGATTTTATGTTTTTCAGGGAATGCAGAAAGATGATCAGACACCGAAATGACGAAGTTCGTGAGATCTCCATCATCACCAAATATTCTTGATGCACTAACGTAGTTTTCCGGCGCTTCCAGCGAAACAATAAAATGTTTCGGGAACAGATCGTCCTCGATCATGTCGTGCTCGGAGTCCGGGTCTATGAATATATTTGCGAAAGGTGTTGCCGTGTAGCCAACATAACTTGTCTGCTCAAACAGGGCGAGAAGCTGCCTTATCAACCTGTTGATGCGTGTTGGATCGTTTTCGCCAGTTGCCGTATTGATTGACGCATTATCAGCCTCGTCGTCGATCAGCAGCATGGGAGTAGCAAGAATTTTCCCGCCTTTTGTTTCGTTAAGACTGGTTAGCCATTCAATCAAATTATTCAAAACTGAGGTTTGTTTTTTAATTACGAGGACGATGGGAACATTCACTGAACCCAGCATGAAGTTGCTTGCCCTCTTGGAACTTTTTCGGAAATCATGTTCTCTGGAGGTAAGACTGTATGGAGTCCTCGCTTTGTCTGAAATCCGACCAACCCCAGTTTTTGCTTCTTTAAATGGCAGATTTTTATCCAGCTTGTCTGTGTCGACACCAATAAACGCTTCCTCCAGGCGCTGTTGTGTCTGGCTCCGAAGATTGTTGTGCATACCGGCAAGCAGAATAATGATCTTATAACCATAATCTGCGCCCTTGCTGATTACACCACTGTAGTTTGCCGTCTTGCCGGATTGAACATGACCCACTACCAATCCACGGCGCTTCCACTCACCCCCTTTCTGAGGGTTCTCCAGGAGCCCCACAATTTTGTCCGTATCTCGACCGACCGTCCCCACCACTTCCTTTGAAAAACCGACCTGCAGAAGATGCTGACGATAACGATTCCAGTAGAAAAGTTCCTCATTAGCTCGACGCTCTGTTATCCATTCTTCAAACGGTAATTTGACGACTGCTGCATCCGGCATCGTGAGGTCTAGCTTTGATTCTAGCGATTTGGATATCTGTTCTATGAATTGCTCTTTGTCTTCAATCTGAGGAGCGTCTGTGCCAAGCATTTCAAGCATCTGCCGGACAACTGGGCGGATTTTTTCTGGGGGTACTGAAGTCATTCCGTTCAAAACGGCTTTTACCTGGTTTTCGAACTCCTGTGGATTCAATTGCCTACCCCTTTGCTGCCGTGGCGATCAAGATACTCGACAACGAACTTTGGATTGGATGAAAATGGCTCAATGGAGCGCATCATTTCTGCCACATACTCAGGATTCGCACAAACATCATCTCCAAACAGGAGGCTGGCTAATTTTTCCAGATCATCCATGGTTTCATTCTTGCAATCAGTTTCCTTGGGTCTTGAAGCCATATCGTTGAACAACATCGCAAATGGGAGCGATTTCCCGACAACAGCCAGAATTCCATCAAATCTCGTTCTCATCGCAGACGGAAGGTCTGCTCGAAACTCTTCAAAGAGCTTGTGCTTGCTGTTCGGTTCGTAACTCACACGATCATTATGGTGAAGGCGTTGCCAGATAGATTCCCCAGGCATACTGATAGCGGCATTGCCACGATGCTTATATGGCCGCTTGGCAGAATCACGGATGCGCTCCAGTATCGAACGAAGACGTTTCTTGACTGCTTCTGGCGGCCGGGCTCGCGATTTTCTGACATCGATGGTCCAGAGGTGATCCAGGGTATTTGGTATATCTACCTGTACTCTGGCCAGTTTCGTCATCTCGTCTTGCCGCGCCATACGAAACCATGTGCCGTGGATAATTAGCCGCCGATTACGATAGATATAAAATCCCTGCCCACGAAGATAGCCTTCATTCCCTCCAAGCCGCTCATATTCTTCCGCACTGACCCTGCTGTGGTGAGGAAGAATGTAAGGCCTGAAAGTTACTGTGTCATTTTCAATATCCAGCGGCTCCTCGCCCAGATGCATCGTAGCGGGGTGCTTGGCGTTGAAAGGGTCGAAAGCCTCGATTGGATTATTGTTGACCGCAATTACTATCTTTGGATGCTTAGGTTCACCGGTGATAAATCTATGAAAGACAAGAGACACATGTTCACATATCGAAGCGACCCTTTCGTTCATGACTTGATGCACTCTGCCTGTGTCATTCCCGAGGTCAAGCCGATCCAGACATTGCCAAAGAACCATTGTCCCTTTTGTTCCTAGCATGGACAAACCAGGAAGGATTCCGAGCTCTTCGACGCTCGGATTTTTTAACACCCATTTATCCCTTGCTCTTACTAAATCAAGATCCCATTGCCTTGCCGATTGCCCTGTATCTGACATAGAAACCACAGTAACTTTTCGGCACTGTGAAAAAGATGCCGTTTTAAGACCTAACCCAAAACGCCCAAGATCATCTGCATGTCTTAAAGCAAGCGGATCTCTTCCCCCTGGACGCATCGCTTCGACAAGTTCTGATTCAGACATTCCGTGACCATTATCGAAAATAGCTAGCCATGGCGAGTTCTCACCCTCCCAGCCAAATCGGATATCTATTCGTGTTGCTAAAGCAGAAATTGAGTTGTCAATGACATCTGCAACTGCAGATTCAAGTGAATAGCCAATATCCCTGAGGGCCTCGACCATACTCGAGGCTTTAGGCTCAACGATATCAAAGCCGTCTTCAATGGAGGGGGAAATCATTAAATCTAACAAGTCCACTTTATAATTTTAAGTACAACACAATATTCAACAGGTGAGACGACATTCCGCTCAATGCAGCTGCGTTTACTCGTTACCTTCTGCAGACAACCTTTACTAAATTAAATAATTATCAATTTACACTTAATCGTCATACTTATGTAGACATAAATATCGCGACTTGGGGGTTCGGTCGTACTACCCCTTTCATGATCACCACCGTCAACCAATGCTGTTTGTCGGATTTCGGTCGCCGATGATTTGGCTGCTGTGACATTTTAAGCCTGTCAGTGGATCACCAGATGTGCCACCTGAAAACTTATCCTCTGGTTGTAATGTGTTCAAGTGGTATGATAAATTGATCGTATTCGATAAATTATTACTTTCATATAGCCATGATCACTTGCAAGCTTTCCACTCTGCTAGGCGCACGACGCATCAAGGTTTCGGATGTCTGCCGCGCCACCGGCGTTGCGCGCGCGACGATCGACCGCTATTACAACGACCGCATTAAAAGCTATGACCGTGAGGTGTTGTACAAGCTCTGCCGATTTTTGAAGGTCAAACCCGGTGACCTCATTGAACTGGTCGATCAGGGTGATTTATTCGATACCCAGGACACACCCTCATCTTCCCGACAGGAGACGCCATGACCGAACGTGAATTGAAACTTTTGCTGGAGGCGCACGCCATCAAACAGGTGCAGGTGCATTACGCAGTGATGTCGCAGGGCTACATGATTGTGGCTGATGGAAAACCGCTGGAAACCGGCAAGAAAGAAACGCGGGAATTCAAGACTCTGGACGCGGCAGCCAAGTTGTTGTTCAAGCTGGGCGTTGCCGATTTTGGGGTTAGATTGCGGACTTCATCTTGATTTTTGTTTGATGTGGCGGGCAGCTACTGCAAACTGATGTGGTTGGGGATGTAGGCAATAAGCTGACACTAAGTGCTAGCTTACAATTCAGGAGTCGTTGGCCACAGAGAAATCGGGTGTGATGTCAAAGCCGTCGGCCCACATAGGGATTTCATTGCCCGACTTAACTAGCTTCCCCTCGGCGTACACAGCAAAAGCGTCATAGCAGGGTTTTTCTGGGTTGTCGCTTTCGGTGCTGTTATCCACCAGCAATGCAAGCGACGCCACCTTCACCCCCTCCTGGGCATTTTTAAGCACACGCGGGTACCGGGAAAAAATGCGATCCTTCGGAACATTGTGACCGCCGCGCTGCTGTCTAGCTGTCACACGCTCAAGAGATTTCTCCGGTGACGCCAAACCAACAAAAAGCAATACAACGAAGTAGCCGCGCCGCCGCGCCTCTTCTATAAATCGTAGTTTTTCCCGGTATGGGTCCGAAAATACTGTCTCAAAACTGAAGCTAGCGCCACCCTCAAGTAGAAGTTTACGCTCCTGCTCGGCCTCTTCCATAGCAATGCGGGAAAAACCGTCCCTCGTCAGTGGTTCTCCCTCCCACTCTAGACGAATTTCATTTTCAATCGCATCAGGATCAATGTGGCGCTCAGTGAGCGGACCAAAACTAGATTGGAGATAGACCCGGTAGCAAGTGGACTTTCCTGCCCCATTGTGACCAGCAATAACCATCAGCAACGGTGTCTGGTCACCGGCTTGCTCGAAATCCGTCTCAAAACGGGCAAAGAAAGTCTCAAACAGGCTCAGGATCAGCTCTTCTTACGGGCGCCTTGATTCGTGGCCATGGCCGCGAACGCGCCCTTGAGACCACGAATGGCCTCCATGGCTTTTTCATGTTCCTGAAGACGGAACGCGGAACTCATGGCAATCAGGCGATCGTGCGCCTGAAGGAGTTGAGTCCGATTGATGACGTCGGCCGACAGCAGTTCGAGAAGCGTTCTGCCTGAATCTGGTAACATCGCTCCAAGGGAGCCGACAGGCAGTGGCCCGAGTTCTTCCCACTTCTTCGCCAGTGCGTAGAGTTGCTTCATTCGTACTTGGTTGCCTTGGCGGACGAGTCCCATGTCTTGGAGGCTGCTCCACAGATAGATAGTCGGTCGCCGAACACTAAACACCTGCGCGGCTTCAGAGATATTGAGTCCAAAGATCCGACGTACAAAAGCAACAATATCCGACGGCCGCAGCGGAGCTTGTTCTACACTTTGGAACGGCAACGCACGTTCGAGCTTGGTGGCCATTACGACAGAGGCGCTAGTCGATGTATTGTGCAAGCCGGGAATGTTTAGCTTGAGAATAGCAAAAGCGTAGGTTTGTGCGTCCGGAGCGGAAATGGACGAGCCGGTGTTGTAGGCTCCAAATGCCGGACGGGCAGGGTAGCTAAGCTGCTGTTCGCGCATTGCCAGGACCGCATTTTGTCTAGATAAGTGCATCATCTTTATTCCCCTTCATTGCCTTTGTTCCCCCCCCATTCGGAGAGGGCTTCTGGTGTGATGATAAGTCGAAACGCCAAGGACATATCGTCATGCATATCTAGAAAGTATTGCGAAAACTCGGTCAGGGGCATTGTCGCCGGCGGGAATTCCACCCATCGATCCATATCTAGCACAGCCGACGGTCCTGCACTATAGCGTGCCTGCAGTCCAGATGGGGGAATCACCATACCCTGCAAATCCGGCGGATAGTCAGGCGGCCCAAAACCTCGTCCATACTGGATGCGCAATTGGCCGTTCTCTCGAGGATATTCGAAGAGATTTAACACCACTGGTGAAGCATCACCCAGAGAGGGCGGGGAAAGCCCAATCGGCGCAACCACATAATCTTCTGGCACGAGCCCATCACTCGGGATGATGAAATCCACATAGCGCAATCCAAGACGCAATCCCTTTATCTCATCTATAGCACACAAGGCCGACAGGATACGCCCCCACTCCGCCGAAAATCGTTGGTAGTCATGATAGGACGTGACGGTATAGGTCAGTACGCCGGATTGTATACGAACCACCCTTGTCGCGTCGTCGCTGATCAGATCGTAACCGAGTACAGGGGGTGACGGTGGGGATTGGTCGAGATGCGCTGCGCCAAAAAAGATAGCGAACTGATGAATCGGGCTCACCTGAGGAAAATCCGCCATGATCACAGGATGAAAAGCGGCCAATAGGTCGTCAGGGCTCATCCCTGGAAACGGCTCAAAACGTACTTGAGCCAACACGATGGCCAACGGCGCATTACTCCATGTACCAAGCGCCTGGGGCGTACTAGTCAAAGCTATCTCCGCGAGAATGTTATTGGGTATCAATATTGTTGACGTCACAAACGATGCAATCATACACGATATATGACACACAAAAAGCGCCTTTGTGCAGTATATTACACTTTATTTTACACGTTAGCGTATCGCCTAAATGCGGCGAGCTCTACGAAATCTGAGCGGTCGACTAAGAGGCGGCTCAAGCAGACGACTGAACATCCGGTTTCTCCCGGATTCCCGACCATCGACAGTAAAGAGGGGATCTAACTTCATCCCTCAATGTAAAATCGTCGGCGGCTCATCGTCTTCCTTCTTGGGTAGCAGGTGCGCAAATCGGCCTTCAACTTCCGTGAAATAGCGGAACTCGACTTCCCCAATGGTTCGTTTCTTCTTGGAAATTCCCTTGGGCTTGATCTGCGGTTGTGCGGCCCACAACCCATGCCTCGTTTCCAGTGTAAACGAGCACGTATCTATCGCGTAGGGCGATGCGCCTATGCTTCCATACTTGTCGAGGATCGCGTTCATCTTCGATATTTTGTCTGGCCGAAGCGTCCATGCTTCCATGATCGCGAACACGAAATCAGCATCCAATACCAACGCCGCTGACTGGATCGTCCGCGCAGACTGGTCTTTGTCCTCCCCGCTTCCTGGCTGAATCATCACCGGGATGATTTCCTTGGTGGACAGGTTGCCAACGAACGCCATCGCCTGAAGCTTTTCGCCAGCTTCCAGAAAACCCCGCGCTTTGTCGATCAGCGAACTGATGATGTCCATGTAAGCCTGCGGTGGCGTGCTAATGGGTGCCTCAATCATTTTTTCCTCAATATCTGCCACCGGTCGTGCAAACCGGGGAACGTACGGTGATGTTCGTTGAGTGCCAGCGTCTCGGCGTCGAGGCGTTCAAAATCGGCGCTGAGTACATCGAAGAACGCATCGGTCGCTGTGCTGCCGCCTTTTCCTTCGCCTTCGAGAATCATGATCTGTCCGGAGCACATAGCGTGAGCGACCTGTTCGCCGAACGGCGTATCGAGATTCGGCCAGACCAGCAGCACTACGTCGAAACTGCCCGGGAGCAGTGCAACCGCGTCGCCGAGGTGATCGAGGCGAAACACGGATCGCATGGGATAACCGCGCTTCGTGTCGCGAGGTTGCCGATAGTCCGTCCAGTCGGCCGCAGTGATTGCTATCCCCTGCTGCGCAAGCTGGTCGGCAAGCCAGCCGGAACCACTACCGGCTTCGAGCACTTTTTTATCTTTGCACAGAGCCGCCAGAGAGAAAATGCATTCTGCCGTGAATAGGCAGAAGCCGAACTCCTGGTTGTAGTGCTTGCGTTGGTGCCAGAGCACACCGAGTTTTTCTGGCTGGTCCAACAGGTCGGCAGAAAAATATGTGGCGGCAGGCAAGCCTGGAAGCAGCGGCCCAGCCAACTCGGCAGCTTCAAGCTCGGCGAGGATGGCAGGGTGGGTCACTTGCCGGCCATCCCCTTGGCTATTTCATACTCACGCTGCAAGCCCGAACCGCAATCCACGCCGGGGGCGAACAGCGCCATACCAACGTGCATGTAGCAAAGCAGTTGCAGGCCAGAAAAATCCCCTTCGAGATTCGTCAGCGAATAACGCTTTGAGGGATTATTGATTTCCAGTCCAGTCTCGCCAAGTTGTGCGATCTCCATCGTCGTACGCCCGACTTGCTCACGCGGAATCTCGGCGAACCGCTTCATGGCGCCAATCATGTACTCAACCGCATCCGGGCGATACCCGTCATCGACAGCCTTTCGCAGATCAGACTGTCCTGCCTGATTCAAAATCTGCTTGGCCGCTTCCGCGAACTGTGAATCTGGAAACCGCTTCACCACGTCTTTGTAGACCTTCAGCGCTTCCTTTTGGTGCGCAGCCATCGAATCGAGGCAATGCGCCAACCCCATCAGCACAGCCGGGTTATCTGGCGCCAGCGAAGCGGCTTGACGGAAATACGGCAACGCCTCCTCATGCTTTCCAGCCCGCGCCAAGGTCGCAGCGAGGTTCTGCTTGACGAGGGCATTGTCCGGCTGGATTTTTGCTGCCGCTTTGAGCACGACTTCAGCTTCGTCGTAGCGCTCAAGTTTGGAGAGAGAAACACCAATGGCGATAGCCGCGTTGTCGTAGCTCGGATCGAGGTTGAGGCACTTGTTCAACGGCGCCAGTGATTCCTCTACGCGGTCTAGCTCTGACAGGGCTACGCCGTAGTTGAAACAGATGTCGGAGTCATCGACCATGCCGTACATGGCTTCCAGCCCCGGCAGCGCATCGTCGATGAAGCCATGCTGGAGCAGTCCCAGCAGATATGCCTTTGGCTCAACACCCTGCTGCGGCACCGCCACAACGCGCACCATCCCGTCGCTCACGACCACCGCCGCATTCCACCCTTTTGCCGCGTACTGGAAGGCGTATTGAGCAATGACTGCTTGCTCGAACCCCGGATCTTCGGTTGGCGGCAACCCGGCAAGATCGAGCGAGGTGAGGGGGAGCTGAAAAATCTCTGGTGCTTGTTTATGCATATACGATAGTTTTCTGGAATTCATTTGGAAGTTGCAGCCCCACGAACGCCCCTGCGGCTTCGGCGAGGCCCTTGAAGTCGGTGTCAGTCAGGATCGGCGAGGTGTCTCGATTTTAACCGAAACAACATGAATTACATATGGCAAATCACCGGTGTGTCACCGGTGGCACCCTACGGACAATTCCTTGCAGAGGATGAATGACCGAATGGAGTGGCGGAACCGGCCAGTCGATTTCCACATGGCCTCATGACGACAATAGCTCGAATTGAGTCTGTAGACGGGCGCGGCATCCCGCTTTCTCCGGTTTTATTTCAACAGTGGATGATCTTTGGGCAATTGCTTTGAATACCAGATTGCCAGTTTATGTCTCAAGGCTTTTTCCGCAACCTGCTCTTCAGGCAAGGGCGGAATGACCTTGTCGTGTACAAGCAGCCTGTAGATATAAAGGAGCTTTTCACTTGCCGAATCCGTTGCTTCAAATTCGACGACACCCCTCCCCTCCGCATATTTAACGCCTGCGATCATCGCCCCTTTAAACAACTCTGCTTCATGCTTTAGATTTTTCAACGAGGTCTCCGAATTCTGGTTGGTGTGTGCAAGCCAAGATGCTGGCTAATGGCATGGAGATCTTTGTAGGGGTGCCGGGGAATGTATGCAGCGGGCTAGGCGAACCGAGGCACTGACCACATTGTCCCATTATCGGCTTCGAAATTGATCCCATAGTCCCTCCAGAGTGATGGACCATCAGCCTGGACTAGGCTTGGCCGCGCTTTTTCAGGAACTGATGCGGGCTCTTCTTGAGTTTCGCCGCATCGCGTTTGGCGCTGGCGCATTTATCACAGCACCAGCGACCATTTCCCTTGGAGTCCTTGATGACTTCACCCGGGGTGCCCACCGGATGACGGCGGGCGCATGCGTAACAAAATAATGTTTCAACAACCAAGGACACTTTCCTCTTTTTGCATTACGTCTGAGCATGGAATACAAATCCATTGTACTTTGAGACCGGTCGCTCCCACCAGATAAGTCAAACCTGTCTATCAGGATAGCGGATACTACGGAACGCGACACCCATCAGCAATCTGGGGCCGTTTTGCCTGCGGCTTTATCTTCCACCGTAGTATGCTTCAAAATGTTCAATAGTTAACGCCCCCCCCATGGAGACCGGTCGTGATATCCGCCACCCAGATCTACGATGCCGTGCAATGCCCGCACCGGGTTTCCCTCGATCTTTGGGAAAACCCCTCCTCCCGGGACGATCCCAACCCTTTCGTCGAACTGCTCTGGCACCAAGGCGTGGAGCACGAGGAACTGATCAGACAATCCCTGCCGGTCACGGCAGACATGAGCCTGGTCGCAAAAGAAGATCGGGAGCGCGAGACGCGTGCGGCGATGGCCCGGCACGAGCTCTTGATCTACCGGGGCCGCCTGACTTCCGGTGATCTGGTGGGAGAACCGGATCTGCTCGAGCTGCGTGGCAATGGCTATATCCCAGGTGACATCAAGTCCGGTTCAGGACTGGATGGTGAAGACAGTGAGGCAAAACTCAAGAAGCATTACGCGGTTCAGCTCGCCCATTATGTTCTGATTCTGGAACAGACCGGACTGGGCGATGGCAGTCGTGCAGCTTTCGCGATTGACCGGCAAGGTTCCCGCGTACCGTATGTTCTGACAGAGCCCAGAGGCATCAACAATACCCAGACCTGGTGGGCGTTCTATCAGGAAGCGTTGGCTGAGGTGCGATCCATCGCCCAGCAGACTCAAACGACACGGGGTGCGCTCAGTTCGGTGTGCAAACTGTGCCACTGGTATTCGCACTGCAAGAAAGTGCTGGTGGCAGAGGACGATCTCACGCTGATTGCGGGGTTTGGCAGAGCCAAGCGGGATGCGATGTTTTCAACTTTCAGGACGGTTCACGACTTTGCGGTCTGCGATCCGGAGACGTATTTTGACGGAAAGGTTACCACTTTTGATAAAATCAGCCAGGATTCCCTCCGAAAATTCCATGCTCGTGCTCAATTGCTCTCCACGTCTGGGGCCTCTGCCTACCTGAAGGAACCGGTGCATCTACCGGTGGCTCGCCATGAGGTGTATTTCGACATTGAGGCTGATCCCATGCGCGACGTGGTGTATCTGCACGGTTTTGTGGAACGTATGCACGGACAGTCTGCCACCGCGCGGTTTGTGCCGTTCTTTGCGGATGGGTTTGATCCGGCGCAGGAGGAAGAGGTTTTCAGGGGAGCGTGGGAGTATCTGCAATCCAGGCTGCAGGATTCGACGATCTATTACTACTCCAAGTATGAGCGAACGGCTTACCGGAAGCTGGCAAGGAAGTATCCCGATGTATGCTCTGGAGCAGAGGTGGAAAGCCTGTTTGCTTCACCAGCCATGATTGATCTCTACTTTAATGTAGTGAAGAAATCTACTGAATGGCCGGCGTACGATCAATCCATCAAGACACTGGCTCAGTACCTGGGGTTCAGCTGGCGAGATACTCATCCCTCTGGAGCTGCGTCTATCGAGTGGTATCACCGCTGGATTGAATCAGGTGACCCGGCGATAAAGCAGCGGATTCTGGATTATAACGAGGATGATTGTTTGGCTACGGGGGTGGTTGTGGATGGAATTCGGGCGTTGTAAATATGAGCTCCTTCTGCTCAATTGATATTGTCCGCATCAGTTTATAGGCGCACATTGCGATATCCCATAAACAGGTACCTTCAATCCATCCCATAAACAGGTACCTGAAACGTCTGGAATCATCCTATTTACAAATATCAACATTTTTAGTGCTCAATTCACCAATTTAAACCAACTTAATCAATATCCCATAAACTGTAACCTTAAAACAATCCCATAAAAGGTTACCTAAAGGAGATTTTTTACCCTAATAATGCGGTTTATCATAATTTGTAACCTTCATCCCATATCCACATACCTGACGTCCCAGAACCCGTCACCAATCTCCCATATTAGATAACCTCACATCCCATAAATGGTAACAATTTTCCCATAAACAATAACCTGAGTGCTCTGAATGCCGCGTGTAATATAGCTTGCAGCTTCCATAAAGTTATTAAAGGTTTTTAAAGAGTATTAATTAAATTCACAACATGAATACCGGCTTCTGTTGAAAAATAAGTACTCGCACTCAACAATCTTAGGTTACCATATGCTGATACACCGGAGTAACCTATGGCAAAACAAAAACCATCAGTACCAGGAGGACAAATATCTTTATTTTCTGCCCGGGAAACTCCTGATCCTTTCAGAAAAGCCGTTCAGGTTCTTCATAGCAAACCCAAATCACCTTTAAGCCTGTTACAAAGAAAATTAGGGAATGCATGGTTAAAAAATGCCATAGAGAATCAACCAGACAAAGATGGATGGTGGCAATTAAGCATTAAAACAATGGCGACCGACATTGGATTCGATTCAAACAACCGACAATACCTGAAGGAATCGGCCGAAGCTTTGATGAGTATTATTTTTGACTGGGATGTCATTGCACCAGCAGATAAAAAAGTGAAATGGAAAGCTTCGGTATTATTTCCTGAAGTCGAAGTACTTAGCGATGCTGTTCGTTATCAGTTCAGTTCTCAAATGAGAGAGCTGATGATCAATCCAGAAATTTACGCTCTGATTGATATGAATATCGTTCGGAAATTTCGCCGAGCTGCGTCTTTAGGTATCTGGGAATTTTGTGTTCGGTTTGAAAAGATTAAACGCACCTCAGAAGTTCCATGGGAAAAATTCCGTGACATGATTCTCGGCGAATCAGCTGAACACAAAACTTATCAAGAATATAAATTCTTTAAATCTAAGGTGCTTAACCCTGGAATCATTGAAATAAATTCAGAAAGCAATCATACGATTTCCCTAGTTGAATCCAAGATTGGGAAACGTGTATCAATGATTAGTTTCACTGTAATAAGAAAGATCAATGCAGAACCTGTTGTTGAAGATGCCCGACTGGCCGAGATTGTTGGCGAATTAGTTAAACTTGGCGTCCCTCAATCAGAAGCTAAAAAAATTATACGAGATAATTCGTTCGACACTATCAAGGGCGCTCTGGAGTATACAAAGCGTCGAATAGCTGACAAGAAAATTGCAAAGGTTGAAAATCCTGCTGCATATTTCAGAAATGCATTAGCTAATCGTTACGCAGTGTTCGAAGAATCAAGCCTGAATACCAACGATGACAACAAGCGTAATATTCCCAAATCTATCGATATCAAAGCGGCCTATGCAAAACATCAGCTAGTGGAAGCAGACAAATATTTCGTTGAACTTGATCCCGATGATCAGGCGGCAATGATTGAAAAATATAACACTCAGCAAACCTCCTCTTTGTTACAACTTAAAAAGAAAGTGACCAAGGTTGCTCAAGCTGGTTTCTTCCAGTGGTTAGCCAAAGAAACATGGGGAGAACCGACTGCAGAAGAGTTACTTGAATTTGTACAGGGGATGTTATCAGGTCATGAGCAAAGTTAGCGGTTGTTGCAACATTTCTAGGTTGGTGACACAATTGCGCACGACCTCATAAATTTGAACAAACCTCTAAATAAAATGGCGGAAAATACCCTAGATGCACGTGCACAGCGTTTTTCATTAAGTGCATTAATTGAACTAGCTGATTCGGCTAATAACATTCTCGATGGCCTTCGGTCAAAAATGCTGGAGCCCCATCCTCGAAAACGGGCTCCCGTTTACACAGGGGCTCAAGTCGCAGCACTGTGCGGCATTGATCCAAAGCAAATTCCTTATCTTTCAAAACGTGGAGATTTGCCCCCAGGTTCACATGCTGGGAACGGCAAACGTCGGACATTCTCGCTAGTTGAAACTCGCGAATGGATTGCTAAACTTTCAAAAATTCCTAAACAACCGAATGGTGCTCGTGGTGCCACCATTGCGGTAGTTAATTTCAAAGGGGGATCCACAAAAACAACAACTGCCTTTAACCTTGCCCAGGGGTTGACTCTGCGTGGGCGAAAAGTGCTGTTGATTGATTTGGATCCGCAGGGATCAGCAACCACCCTGACCGGGATGCTGCCCGCTGCAGAAGTAATGGAAGAGCACACAGTTGGGCCCATTACCTATCCACCGCTCAGTGAAGCTCCTAAAGATGTACGTTACGCGGTACAGAAAACCTATTGGGATGGCCTAGATCTTATCCCCGCCGCGCCACATTTATTCAATGCTGAAATATTCCTACCTATCCATTCTCGCGATCCAGATATCAAGTGGTGGGATATTCTAAATCAGGCCATCGAACCCCTTCGAGATGAATACGACGTTATTATTTTTGATACGGCTCCAGCATTGTCCTACCTAGCAGTTAATGCAGTGATAGCAGCAGATGGTCTTTTAATGCCTATTCCACCTGATAACTTGGATTACGCCTCATCGGTGGCCTTCTGGAATCTATTATCAGAAACGCTTTCGGCACTCAAACGAAGCCGAGGATATGATAAGGATTTTGCTTTCATGCGTGTCTTGCTATCTCGAGTGGATTCAAATTCTTTCGCATCTTCAATCGTAAAAGACTGGATTATCCGAACCTATGGCCCCTATGTATTAACCGTCGAGATTCCAAGAAGTCAGGTGAGCTCGGTGGGCGCAGTTCAGTTTGGAACGGTCTATGACATCTCGCGTTATGAAGGCGCCGCTAAAACCTATGCAAAAATCCGAGACGCATACGACTTGTTTGTTGAAATGATGGATCAATCCGTGATGTCGACGGTCTGGAACATCAAGGAGGGTGCATGAGCCTCAAGGATTTAAAATCGAAGAGTGATTCGGCTTTGGCGGGTATTGTAGATATAAAGAAATCTGAGGAGCCTCGTTTTGCTCGGCCAACGACCGCGCCAGGTGCAACAGCATTGATGCAGCCAACAATTGATGCTCTCAATGATCGTGCAAAAACAGCTGAAGCTAAAGTGGCTGAATTTGAACAAAAACTGACGCATCTCCCTACCGATCTCCCCCTTGATATGGTGCTGGAGGTTGATTCACGGAAACGCAAACTCACGCCCGAACAATTCGATGAACTTAAATCCAACCTGGCCAACAATCCGCTTATTCACCCAATCGCAGTAAGACGACAGTTGAATGGTCTCTTTGAAATCATTTCAGGACATAACCGATTTGCTGCTTTCCGTGCTCTGGGTCGTCAGACCATCCCAGTTGTAGTACTCGATATTGAAGATACCATTGTTGATCGCTCATCGTTTTACGCGAATCTCTTACAACCCTCATTGCCTGACTACGAAAAATATCTCGGGTTCTCCAAAGAACGTGAACGTACTGGGCAAACACAGAAACAAATGGCAAGAGATGCAGGGATTTCTGAGTCAATGGTCTCTATGCTTTTTTCTTTTGAACAGTTGCCTGCTAAAGCCCGTGAGCTAATCGAAGAACGACCAGAATTAATTGGGATGAGTTGTGCATATGAGTTAGCAAAATTAACGCGAGAAGGAAAGTCTGAACAAGTTATTGAGGCTGTTTTATTGCTTGTAGAAGGAAAGCTCACTCAAAAGGAAGCTTTAAAGTTTGCTGCAAAAAGCATTGTTGTAACACCACGAAACTCTAGCTCGAATCTCCCAGTGAAGATCCGTGTAGGCCGACTTGAGTTCTGTCAGTATGTTTCGCGAGGTAAAACATTACGGATTGATTTTAAGAATGAAGAGAATTTGGCAGAAGCAGAAGAGTTTCTTAATAAAGCATTGCATGACTTGGCCAAGCAGTTAAGAGGGGATTCAAAGTTTGAATCATAGAATAAACAGATAGTTATGATTTTAACAATGCATTAAAAGAGGCCGACGGCCTCTTTTGTTTTTGGTGCGCCAGGCATGGCGCGTTGCGCGCAAGCGCAACTTGGTTGGTCGTGGCCAACTGAGTGACTTGGAGGTCCTCTACACACCCGGCAAGGGGAAGTGTTAGCTGAACGGCAAGGGTGTCCATCGCGAGGTGCCGGGATGCCCGGTGCGTGATTCCTTCTCATGCGCTTGCTTGCTCCTCTGGTTGCCGTGATCTCACGGCTTGGGTTGAGCAAGACTACCACTTAACAGATTGTCCGAATTTGTGAGGCCACCTCTGACAGGGCAGAAGCCTCTGGCAACGGAGGGCCTGAGGTTAGACTGGAGGAACCGGAAGTCCAGAAGGTGGCCGTAGGTGCCTATTGGACGACAGGCGACACGATGCATGAAACGAAGCTCGCTGGGGCGGTCTGCCCAGTAGTAAGGAACCGCCGGATGCGGAACCGCACGTCCGGTGGTGTGAGAGGACGGCGGGGGTGACCCCGCCTTCTACTACTCGATCGGAGATTAATAAACCACGCATAGGTGCCCGTTTATGGGATATGCGGCCTGATTCGCGCACCGCACTATATTTTCTTGGGTGCTATGAATAGTATCAAATTCCCTCTATTTGAATAAAATACAAACAGTTGTAACCTGAATGCTCAAGTGAAAGACCTAACGTAGCTTGGTAAGTTAGGTTAGGTAACTTGAACGGTAGAATAATATTCTATTTTTTTATCCCATAAATGGTTACCTTGATTTGGGCGACCCATTAGATATTGGATTTTTAGAAACTAAACGAGGAGCTTTCCAAAAATCGATTAATCTGCGTGTCGCATCGTCGATTTGATCGCACATTGCAGATTCATTTTCATGCTCAAAGAATTCGTAAAACCCAATTTTATGTTTTCCTTTGAAGTGCTCTTCGGCAACATTTCGGTTGAGAAAAAAGTCTTTTATTTTCGGAAGATGATTGATAGTGAACTTGCTGATATTTGAGTTATTAGTTTCATCTTCAATCATCCCCCATACGACAGAACGGGCGTCGATTTTTAAAAGCCAACATAGCCATAGAGCATTGAGCCATGCAATTAATTCGTCGGCTTCCTTGGCGGCGAGTTCTATAGGGATATCCCGGTAGAATTTTTTGTATAGGTAATTAGCGCTTTTGAAGGATGTTTCTCTGATTTGAAGAGCGTGCGTTATACCATTTTTTCTTGTTGCGACTTTCTGTTCAATGAAATGACCAAATTCATGAATAGCTGTGCCTCGATCAACGACCCCTTTAAAAAAATGGGAAAAAGAAATGGCTATAAAAAAATTAGTAAAATTCTCGCCGAAGCGACTCATGAAGCCAGATAGATTGTTATTTAAGGGGGCGGTTTCTGGGGCGAATATTTTGATTTCTTCAATTAATTTTTCTTTTTCATGAAAAGTAAGTTGGACATTAAAAATTTGTCCTAACGAATTTTTAACGTCTTCTGGGTAAACCAAAAGAGGTAAGTATTCAAATAATTTAAAGGAGGAGAAAAGACCAAAATATTCAGGAAAATCGCGTAAAAAATCATGCGGCATTAAACCAATCTTTGCACCGACCGGCGCTTCCCTCCAGTAAACTTGATAACGCCGCATGGTTAATTTCCCTGTAAAAAAATAAAAATTATTTTTGGCGTGGAGCCAATTTGCAAATTCAATTTTGAACTAAAATAATTTGGAAAGAAATTAACAATGCCCCCAATTTTTAGGGGGTAGGTGGGAATTTGGGTGGAATGTTGGTTTTTTTGAGAAAAAAAGAATATTTCTTAAAATTCTTTGACTGCCCTCACCCCTTGATCTATTCTTGATTCCCGTAACACAAACCAAGATCAGATCACCATGACTCAAAACTCCTGGGGCGGACCCCGTCCCGGTTCCGGCAGAAAACCCCTCTCCTCCGAACCCACCGTCACTCTCCGCGTGCCCGTCAGCCACAAGGAAACTGTCGTGGCGCTGGTGCAGCGCCTCAAGTCTTCTCCTGGCATTCGTATTCCCTCTTGGCTGGAAGTGCATGCGCTGGCTGAGCAGCCTCCCTTCCTGGCCATCCCCCTCATGAGCCATTCCGTACGTGCCGGCTTCCCGTCCCCAGCAGACGACTACATCGAGAAACGTATCGACCTCAATGAAGAACTGATCCAGCACCGTGAAGCCACTTTCTTTCTCCGAGTCAGAGGTCACTCCATGGTGGGGGCCGGTATTGATGATGGCGATGAACTGATCGTGGACCGAGCTATTTCACCTGCGCATGGCCGTATCGTGGTGGCTGTCGTAGATGGCGAACTGACCGTGAAGCGCTTCTTTCAGCGTGAAGGGGTGGTGAAGCTGGTGGCAGAGAGTGCAGAGTTTGCGGATATCGAGTTCAAGGACGGGCAGGAGATGGTGATCTGGGGGGTGGTAACCAAGGTCATCAAGTCGGTATGACCACCTTTGCTCTGGTGGATGGGAATAACTTCTATGTCTCCTGTGAACGGGTGTTCAACCCGAAGCTGGAAGGCAAGCCGGTGGTGGTGCTGTCCAACAATGATGGTTGCGCTGTCGCGCGCTCATCCGAGGTCAAGGCCTTGGGGGTGAAGATGGGCACCCCTTGGTTCCAGATGAAGGATCTGGCCAGGAAGCATGGAATCATTGCGCTATCTTCCAACTACACGCTGTACGCTGATCTGAGTAACCGCATGATGTCAGTGCTGAGGATGTTCTCTCCTGATCAGGAGGTGTATTCCATAGATGAATGTTTTCTGAAGCTGGATGGGTTTGGATTTGATCTGTCCGCGTACGGCCAGACCATCCGCCAGCGGGTCCACCGCTGGACCGGAATTCCGGTGTGTGTGGGGATCGGGTCATCTAAAACCCTGGCAAAGCTTGCCAACCATGTGGCCAAGAAGCGGCCCCAGTGGAATGGGGTGTGTGATCTGGGTGCTCTGTCTGAATCTGAACTGAATGCCTTAATGGCCAGTTTAGAGGTGGGTGAGGTCTGGGGAGTCGGCAGAAAGATCCAGGAGAAGCTGGCGGCCATGCGGATCCATACCGTGCTGGATCTGAAACAATCCGATGCCGGACGGATTCGGCGTTCGTTGTCTGTGGTGGTGGAGCGGACGGTGATGGAGTTGCGGGGGATTTCGTGTCTGGCGCTGGAAGAAGTCGCACCGGCCAAACAGCAGATCATGTGCAGCCGCTCCTTCGGAGCGCCGGTCATGCTCCTGACTGAGCTGTGCGAGGCGGTGACCAGTCATGCCAGCCGGGCGGCAGAAAAGCTGCGGCGTCAGGTCTCGGTGGCGGGTGCAATTCACGTGTTTATCTGTACCAGTCCCTTCCGGGAAGAGGATCCTCAATACAGTCAGGGATTGACCATTCCCTTGCCGGATCCGACCAGCGATACCAAAAAACTGGTTAAAGCGGTGCTCTGGGGTTTGAAGCAGATCTATCGGCCGGGGTTCCGGTATGCCAAGGCGGGGGTGATGCTGATGGATCTCTCTCCGGTAGCCACTCAGCAAAATTCCTTGTTTGCAGAGGAAGGGGCGGATGAAGAATCTGCCCATCTGATGCAGACGATGGATTTGATCAATCGCAAGATGGGCAAGGATGCGGTCTTTATTGCCAGCGCTGGCGTCAGAAAGCATTGGCAGATGAAGTCGGGGAATAAATCTCCCTGCTATACCACGAACTGGGGTGAGCTGGCGGAGGTGAGGTGTTAGGCATTTAAGGGAATAATCAACCTGAAACTGGACAGGCATCGAGAGTGGCGTGTTTAAATGGTTTCCGTTAAGTTACGGAACTTATTAATCATGAGCGCAAAAATTCCGCGAGGCGTTTTGTAAATTTCCTTGACGAAGATTTCTGTGTTGTGCTCAAATAACTGCCATCAAAGATTTGTCGCCGTGAGGCACAAAAAGGTTGCCGTCACATCCTGCACTCCAAGATAAAAATTGGTAAATTGACGATTTCTGACGATGGGGAGCCCCATTGCCAAACCTTCAGATGGTTTTTGTTTCTGAAGTTTTCAGTCCCTTGTGGACTTGATCTGCAGCTTGTCTGCCAGATCGCCATCAGATGAACAGGTTCAACAGTGGACCTGTGCTGCTTCACCGATTCTTGTCTAGAATTGGATTTTGGAGCAGGCATCTCGAAACCTTCAATTTTGCATGAAGGACTTTCACGCTTTGAATTTGGCAGTTTGACGGGCAACTTTTTTGCACGGCACGCTTCCTTTCAAAGCTCATTTCAACAATGAATTTTGGCCAGAATTTTCCTTTCAGAGGAAAAAAACAGGATGACTTTTGGGGTTTCTCTATACACAAGAAAGCGCCTTTGCAATGGCACTCTGCGGCTGGTGGCAGGCCTTAAACTCCTTTTAAGGACAGAGAAAATTCATATAAAAAGCAACCTTAAGTTTTTCTTGAAAAAGAGAATTTGTTCGACGGGTGTGACGGGTCGAGATTTTCAGCTGTGAGCTGAAGGGGTTGAATTTTGGTGTCCTGTGAGGTCAGCCAAAACAGCTGGGACTGGCGGAAAAAATCTGGGTAGCCTTCATTTGGAGTGCGCCCAACCCGCTTTAAAGATGATGGATTCCTTCCATTTGTCTTCGGTTTTATGGTCAGCAAAATGTGATTTTGTCAGACCTCCAAAAAAGCAGCAGAAATGCGGCCAATTGGGCTACCTGCAACAAATTTCTTATCAAAAAAGCCAATTAAAAAGTTTAAAAATCTACGCTGGGGCGGCTCACCCCAGTTCCCTCTGCCTATCTATCGAATCGGCAAAATTTATTCAATTACAATAGGGGCAACATCATGTCTTCATTGGCAAATAAGGTTCTAACGTCTTCTTTTCGTGCAGAACTTGGAAGAATTGTGGATGCACACAATGATAAGGTCTATTCAAAACAAAAAGTCGTTGTTCGCGATTGTTCCAGGAAAACTCGCGAAGACCGCAAGAATGAGATTTTCAGGGCATTCGCAGATCTTCGGCAGATGGGCTTTCCACTTCAAAGCCCATTAAATTTTAAGAACAGGCATTTGCAGGAACTGACGTCTTTTTGGCAGGCAAAAAAGCTTAGCCCACGGACCATCAACACGCGATTTTCGATTATTACAGTGTTTTGCACGTGGATTGGCAAGCCCAATTTACCCGGGAAAATAGAGGATTATTTTGCGCATCCAGAGACAATTAAACGAACTTCTATTTGCCGCATCAATAAGGCATGGGAAGCCAATGGGGTCAGTATTGCTGCTGAAATTCAGGAAGCAATCAAGCTGGATGAAAGGTTTGGTCTGTTGCTGGCTCTTCAGCATCATTTTGGTCTGCGCGTGAGAGAATCGATTGAGATGCGCCCATTAAGTGCGATTTCTGAAACCCGGATAGGGGCGCATTTGTTGGTTCTTGAGGGCACCAAAGGCGGCCGCCCTCGAGTTGTGCCTATCCTAACGGCAGAGCAGCAACAAACCTTGGAATGGGCGTTGAGCGTGACACAAAAGTCCAGAAGCATGCGCTTGAGGTGGCCCGGTAACACCTGGAAGCAGGCTCAAAGAAGATTTTATCATTTGATGCAAAAAATGGGCGTAACCAAGGCAGATAAGGGCGTCACAGCTCATGGATTACGGCACGGATATGCGCAAATTTCTTACCGGAAAGCATCGGGCTTCCCGTCACCAATTGAAGGTGGCGCACAAGGGAAGATCGATCCAGCAACACATCGTTGGGCTTCAAGTTATGTGTCCCAATTGTTGGGACATATTCGGCCGGATGTTTTTCCAACTTACGGCGGAGGATATGGCCACTCCCTCAGGGTTCACAAGATAACTGTGACCAATGCGTTATTTCAAAATCCACTAACCACAAAAATGCCCATATATTAATGTGTACTTTTGCTCACGATAACTGCGGCCTTTGGGTCGCTGTTATTTTGTGGGTTTGGTTCTAACGGTTTGCTTTTACAAGGACCCCCAAGAAATCACAAAAACGCCTATCTTGGCCTGAAATAATGAAATCCAGCTCCCATTCATTTTTTATGGGAACCCTGTTTTTAACTTTCAGCGAAAGGAAGTGCCATGAGTCTCTTCAATTGGTTTTCAGGTCTGTTTAGTTCTGGCGGTATCGAGTCCACTATGGACGACAGTATGTTTTCGAATCACAGCATGGGTATCGATGATTACTTTGCCATCAACCCAGCCAACGGTATGCCGATGATGGACGGGATCGGCGGGCTAGATGTTGAAGGTAATACTTATGGCACCGACTTTCTTCATGACAGCATGACGTCCTCATCGTTTGACGATAGTTTTTCGATGGAATCGAGCTCGATGTTTGACGATCAATGGACGATCGGTTCAGACTCAATGTTCGACGACAGCTGGAGCTCCAGTTCTGACAGTTTCTCTGACTGGTAACCAGGGCATGCTGCATGAGATGCTGTGGACTGCATGACAAGGAAACCCATGATGTCCGAGCCAGACACCTTTTACCCTGAAGAAGAACTGGAAGCTCTCTTCGGAGAGCGTCTGGAGATCGTCTTGTTTATCGGCCAGGCCGATAGTGAGGCAGGAGAGGAAGGCCTGATCTCCTGGCTGGAAATGGGAGACGACATCCAGAGCGCCAGACTGTTTGCCTTTTCTGATGCACTGGCCAAAGAGTGCACCCATGTCGATGCTCTCCTCGGCTTCGATGAAGTAACGGACCCGGTGCATGACCGCCAGATCCCCGCCGACCTGCAGGATCTGGCCGACATGCTGGAAGTAGACCGGGTGGTATTCCTGATGGTCATGACCGAAAGCGGAAAGATTGCCACTGTCCGTGATCTTTCCGAAGTCGAAATGACCGCCCTCGAAAACATTCACATCGAACTCACCCAATATCTCACCCTCCTCGCTCAGGAAGGCTGCTGGGGTGTCGAGGTCGGACACGCGTAAACCCGGCTGGTTTTTTACCCGGTCCGTAACGGACACCTTTTTGTCACCCTTCAGAATCCCCTCACCTTGAGCGTCCGTCCCGGACAGCCTTCTCACCTGCCAGACCGTCCTGAAATCAAGGCCTGGCGCCACGTTAACCCCAGAAACAAATCTCAACTTCACCCTGCCCGCTTTGAAATAATGATTTCAGTCCTCGCGGTTCTTGAGGATAGACCATTGGTTTTTATCGAAGTGAGAGGAGGTGCGGTATGCATTGGGCCGATATTTTGATTGTTCTTGTCATGACCCTCAGCACGGCGTGGCTGGCGTTCTTCGAAGGATGGGATGTCTGGCAGGCTGCCGGGGTAGTGGTACTCGGGAACTTTGCAACCACGGGTTTTCTGGTCGGCCTGATGTTTGCCAATACCAAACGTGAAGAATACGGAGAACTGTGCCGTGACCTCAAGAAACTGACGCTGAGTACCCTGGACAAAGCCCTGAAAGACCTGAGACTCAGGAGGCGGTCATGAAAGGCCAGACCATCCCATTCTGGTGCGGAGCAGTGCCCTTGGTCCGGGAAAGCAGGAAATGAATTTTTTCCCCAACAGGCGGCGTTCAATTCCGCCTGGTCACATCAAGCCTCCACCCTGTTCCAGCAGGGCAATGGACTGTGCAACTTAACCACTCGACCCAACCACCCTGAACTTAATCTGGAGTTACTATGAATAAAACCCACCCTGATTGCCGCCCTCCTCGGTGCCAGCCTGTTTGCCTCTGCCGCTCACGCGGCACTGGAATCCCGTCTGGGCGGACAGGCCCTGTACGATACCGATCTAAATATTACCTGGCTGGCCGATGCGAATATGGACAAGACCTCTGGCTATGACGCGGACGGCATGATGGACTGGTCACAGTCCAACACCTAGGTGTCAGGGCTGACCGTAGAAGGAATCAGTGGCTGGCGTCTGCCGGCCACCCTGCAACCGGATGCCTCCTGTGACTCCCACAACGGCAGCATCTCAGCCGGTAACCACTGTACCGGCAGCGAGATGGGACATCTGTTCTATGCCGAGTTGGGCGGCGTAACAGGCAGTTCGATTGCCACGACGCATAACGCCAACACCGCGCTGTTCCAGCACCTTCAATTCGCCGTCTATTGGTCCGGCACCAACTATGCGCAAAATAATTACTACAGCTGGAGTTTTGATCTGAACAATGGGGGGCAAGGAGTGAACGCCACGATGTGGGGCTTGAAGGCCATGGCGGTCCATCCTGGGGATGTGGCGCCGGTTCCTGTGGCCTGCAGCCGGATGGTTGTTGGGGTCGGGTCTGCTTGGGCTGGTAGGGGTGGCGCGGCGTAAGGTTGCTTAATCCAAGCGTTGATGTTCAGAATAACGGCGGCCCTGGGTCGCCGTTATTCATTCTGGCGGGCTAACAGTCATTGCTGAATTTACCCCAGCGCTGCAGTCGGGCCAAGGCCCGGAATTCTGCCAGGATGGCATACCAGGCCGCATAGACTGCCCCTGTCAGGATGAGGGCTTCGCCCAGAAGGGAGATCAAATGGCTATCCAGCTGTTTACCGATGAATAAAGTCCCCAGCCCTGCCAATGCACAAAGGCTGCCCAGCGCAACGCGGAAAAGGAATGTCCGTGCGAACTGCATAAAGATTTTGCCAGAGCGGTGGAATTCGTTAGGTATGGTTTGCATGGGGTTCTCCGTAGCTTACGTGTAACTGACAGTTTACTGCTAATGGCGGGCGCCGTGTTTGAAGTATGATGTTCACCAGACAACCTGTGTTTTAACAGCGAGAGAACCATGCTACTACTAGGAATAGACCTGGAATCGGGCGGAGATTTTAATGCCCCCCTCGAACAAAACTTCATCACCGAAATCGGCATGGTGTTGTGGGACACCGAATTCAGTCAGCCGGTCGAGATTTACTCGACGCTGCTTAACCATGAATGCGCGCTGTCACCCGAAGCCCAGGAATACACCGGCATTACAGAAGCCCTGCTCAAGCGTCATGGCGTCAGCCCTGACATCAGAGTGATCAACCCGATCAAAGCGCTGATGAGCAAAGCGGATTTCATCGTGGCGCACAACGGACGAGTGTTTGACCGCCCTTTGCTTGAAGCCTTCTTTACCAGGAGCGGTCACAAGATGCCGGCCACGGAATGGCTGGATACTCTTCACGACATTGACTATCCCCGCAACTGCGTCAGCAAGAACCTGACTTACCTGGCGGCCTTTCATGGAATATTGAATTGTTTTCAGCACCGGGCGGTGACGGATGTGCTGACCATGCTGACGGTGATGATGCGCTATAACCTGGACGAGATCATTGCCAATGCCCATCAACCGCGTCTGGTGATCAAAGCCGAGGTCAGTTACGACGATCGGGAGAAAGCCAAAAACAAACGCTTCAGCTGGGAAACCCCGAGCGGCAAAGACAGTGCCAAATACCCCAAGAGCTGGGTGCGCATCGTTCGTGAAGACCAGCTCGAGGCGATCAAGCTGGAGTGTGATTTCCCGGTGGCGATACTGGAGCGGTTGAAGGCGGCGACGGAATCTTAAGCGCCGCGATGTCTGGTTATCGGCCTTATGTGGAGCGCTACATAATCGGCCGAAGCTGCCGCTGGAGATTTAACCGACTACTTCAGCTATGGATTCGTTACCGGACGTAGGCCGTGAAATCTCATCGAATGGCAGCTTTCTGATTTCCTCTGCGGCAAGCACTCAATCCCCTTCCGGGTTTGCCTTTGATCGCGACCCAATCCTCGATCAGATTCTCTTGCAGGTGACTGTGTCTTTGTGGATAGTCATAGCCCCGATCCGCACTGACACGTTCTTCTTCGCCATGAAGCAACTGGGTGAATTGCGACATGGCGGATACCTTGGCAGTGGTGCCAACAACGGTGTGTACCAAGCCGCTCTCATCATCTACGCCAATATGGGGCCTTCATGCCGAAGTACCACTGGTTGCCCTTCTTGGTTTGCGTCATCTCTGGATCGCGCTTGCCTTCCCGGTTCTTGGTCGAGGGCGGTGCCCAATCAGGGTGGCATCAACAATTGTACCTTCGCGCAACAGCAGCTCCCGTTCCAGCAACAGTCCGTTGACCTCGGTAAACAGGGCGCTCGATAGCGCATGCCTCTCCAGCAGGTGGCGGAAGTTCAGAATCGTGGTTTCGTCAGGCATCGTGTCCGTTCCCGCATCTAGTTCAGCGAAGTGCCGCAACAGCGACACTTCGTGCAATGCTTCTTTCCGATAACCAACAAATCTTGCTTAGGCTGCTTTGCGGCGAGCCACACAGATTAGCCCCAGCAGGCCCGAACCCAGCAGCCACAGGGCAGGTGGCACCGGTACGGCATTGGCTGCCATGAGATAGCCGGCGCCTCCCAATGCGTAGGTTTGCCCGCCCAGCCAGGCGTTGCCCGCCAGTCCGGCATTGTAGTAGATGTTGTAATCGCTGTAGATGTTGGCCAGTTCCCCTATCCCATCAGCCAGATCGACCAGGCCGACATAGAGCGCGGCGCCGCTGGTGCTGTTGCCATCAAACAAGCTGAGTTTCGCCCCGGAACCGAGCGAGAGCTTGCCCCAGGCAAAGTTGCTGTTGTAGCCACCCAGCAACGCACCCAAATCCGCACCGGCCAGGTACACGCTCTGCATCACCACGCCGTTGAAGAACAGCGCGGCATCGGCGGTGTTCCACAGCGTGTTTTGCAGGCTGTAGTTCTCGAAGTTGCCGCTGATGAAGAAGTTGTCGCCCACCCCTCCAAGCAGGTGGCCGAATTCACCCACCACCAGATTGGTGAAATAATTGTTGGATGGATCGCTCAGATAGGTGCCGTTCTCGGTGTAGTTGCCAGCGAAGGTAACCGTGGTATGGGTGGTCTTGAACTGGCCGTTGTTCACCACATCGCCGGTGAACACCGCCGGACTGTAGGCCACCTCGATCTTGCCGGCAGCGGCGTTGGTGACGTTGCCGTTCACCGTGGCGGTGCCGCCGGTCAGGGTCATGCTGCCGCTGTTGGTCAGGCCACCGGTAGCCAGTACGCCGTAGCCCACGATCTTGCCCGTGCTGTTCAAGGCGGTGCCGTTGGTATCCACCGTACCACCCGCCAGGCTGATCAACCCGGCATTGGAAGCGAGGCCGTTCACCGCCAGCACCTTGGTGCCGTTGCTGGCGCGCAGGGTGCCGCCCGCATTGTTGTTGACCGTGCCGGACAGATTCATCGCGCCACCCGTGGCATCGATGGTGCCGGTGTTGGCAATGGCATTGCCGACATTGCCGTGGCCCTGGATAGTGCCGCTGTTGCTGATGGCGCCGCCGGCCAGGGTAGAGGTGGGGCCGGTCATCTCGATCACGCCGCTGTTGCTGAAGGATTTGCTGATGTTCAGCGTACCGCCGGTCACCGCCACCATGCCGGCATTGTTGAAGTTGCTGGTGATGCTGCCACGTCCGGCGACAGTGCCGCCAATAACGTTATGCAGCGTGCCGGTGCCGCTCACCAGCGCGCTGTTCAGGTTTAGGGTGCCTCCGTTGTTCAGGATGGTGCCGCTCAGCCTCAACTGGCGTGTCGTGGCCAGGTCCAAGTTGCCGTAGTTGGCATTGGTCCCGCTGTTGGACAGTGTGATATCGCCACTGCCCTGGGTGAACAGACCATTATTGGTGAAGCCGCCGCTACCGCCAATGGTACCGTAGCCGGACATGGACGCGTTGTTGACCAGTGCGCCGGTGCCGGAAATGGTTGTGCCCGCCATGGTGAAGATGCCGCTGTTGTCCATGCTGCCGTTCACCACCAGGCTACCGCCGGCGAATGAATAGGTGTCATTGATGGCGAGGTTGGTGGCTGTGAGTGCGCCGCCAGTCTGGGACAGATAGCCAGAACCCGCGCCACCTACTGTAACGTTAATCGCAGTGATGCTATCCAAACCGGAGAGCGTATAAATGCCGCTCGTACCTGAGGCAGAGCCAAGTACAAAATTGGTAACCTGGATATTGCCAGTCCCAACCGTTAGCGTGCCACCATTGAGATTGAATGTGCTACTGCCCGCCCCTCCTAGGATATTACCGCTGATATTCAGCGTGCCTCCGTTCAGGGTGTAGGTACCGCTACTACCGCTGTTTTGGCCAAGGGTAAAGCTATTCACCGTGTGGGTACCGCCACTCTGGATGAATGTGCCCGCACCTGAAATGCCGATAATTTCGCTATCTACCATAATGCTGCCCGTGCCGGAGAGGGTATGACTACCACTAGAGCCCTCCGTGGAACCCAGCACCAAATTATCCACGCCGATGCTACCGTTACCGCCGCCCACGCTTAAAGAGCCGCCATCGATATTCATCGTGCTATTACCGCTGGCTTTAGCAATATTTCCGCCGACCGTGAGAGTGCCACCCTTGA
>JAHJJI010000077.1 GCA_018823025.1 Gammaproteobacteria bacterium
CCCACCACCAGATCCTGCAAATTTTCAATTTTGGTGGTGCGCCCGATATTGCGGATCAGGTATTCCTGCGCCTGCGATTCGAGGAAGCCGCCGCTGGTGTTGCTGGCGAAATTCTTCAGCGTCGCTTCCATCTGTTCCAGCGAGATGCCCAAGCGGTCGAGATTGGCCGGGTCAGGCGTAACGCGGTACTGCTTCACCTCGCCGCCGATGGGGATGACCTGCGATACGCCGGGAATCGTTAGCAGACGCGGTCGCACCACCCAGTCGGCGAGTTCCCTTGCCTGCATCGGGTTCGCCTTAGCGGGATCAACGGTCATGGCGATCAGCATGATTTCGCCCATGATGGAGCTAATCGGCCCCATCTGCGGCGTGATTCCGGCGGGAATCTGCTCCTTGACCAAGGACAGGCGCTCCGCGATCTGCTGGCGGTTGCGGTAGATGTCCGTGCCCCAATCGAACTCCACGTACACGACGGACAGCCCGATGCCGGAAACCGAGCGCACGCGGGTCACGCCCGGCAGTCCGTTCATGGCGGTCTCGATAGGGAAAGAAATGAGCTGTTCCACTTCCTCCGGCGCCATGCCAGCAGCCTCGGTCATCAGCGTCACGGTAGGTTTGTTGAGGTCGGGAAACACGTCCACCGGCAACTGCTTCAGGCTGAGCATGCCGTACACCAGCAGCAGGATCGCCACTGCGACTACAAATAGACGCTGGCTCAGACTGGAATGAATGATTGCTTTAAACATGTCTGCCTCTTAGCGTATCTGTGTAAGCAGCGCCGCGCCCTGCGTCACCACCCGGTCGCCGTCATGAAGCCCCTCCACTACCGCGACTGTATTGGCGTCCAGCGGCTGCACCTTCACTTTTTGCGGCACGAAGCGCTCGGCGGAGGCGTGCAGCCACACGATGGCTTCCCCGCTGCTGTTTTTCATCACGCTGCCTTGCGGCACGGGAATGCCGTGGATGGTTTGCCGGGTCTGGACAAACACCTTCACCGGCTGGCCCACGCCCAACGGGGGGAAAGGCGGTTTGACGGCGAACTGCATGGGCAGCGCCTGTTCGCGCAGTTGATAGCTTAGTCCAATGAACGCCAGCGCCAATGGCTGGTTGCTGGCGGTCACGCCGGATGCGCCCGCCACCTGCCCGGCCAGCGCGGTGTCGTAGGCGATGGCCTCCACCCGGAGCCTGGATGGATCAATCACTTCAAATAAGACTTCCCTGGCTTCCACCATTTGGCCCGCGACCACGTCGGCCCGGCTGATCACGCCGGAAACCGGCGCACGCAGGGCTTCTCTCTGAAACAAGCTACCCGCCACAGCAGCCTTGCGTGCCTTGAGGCTGGCCGCATCGGCCCGCGCCGCGTCAATCTCCTTTTGCGGCAAGCTGCCCACCAGTTGCGTCAACCGCTCTGCGCGCTTTTCGGCTAGCCCGAGACTGCTGCTCAACTCGGCCAGTTGTGCCTGCTGATTGCCTTTCTCGATGTTGCTGGCGGCGGGTTCGATGTAGGCTAAGATATGCCCTTTGCCCACCTTCATGCCCAAAGTGGGGAAGCCGCCGGCGGGCGCGGCAATGCGCCCTGACTGACTGGACTGTACGCGCCCGCTGAAATTCGGGTCGGCACTGATATGACCGTTGAGCTCCACTGTTTTGGCGATGTCGCGCTGCTCGCCCAGCACGGTGCGGATGCCTAGCAGCCGTTGCACGGGCTTGGGCGCGAAAATGCTGCCGTCTGGCAAGCGCACGGGGGAAGCCTGCGCGGTGGTCGGCACGTTGCTTACCGCCGTAGCAGCGGGCGCGGCTTTGGATTTTTCGCCATGATCTTCGTCTCCGTGCGCGAAGCTTGGATTGCCGTGCCCGCCGAGCATGAAAGCTGCAAATAGGGGCAACGCTACAACCGTAACGCCCTTACGGCGGCGCAAGAGCTTGAACAGCACTGCCAGCAGGATAGCCGCCGCGCCACCGCCAGCCGTCCACTTCGCGGTATCGAGCCATGTGCGCCGATGGGCTTCGGATTTCGTACCGGGAACTTCCAGGGAGCCGATGAGCAGGTCTTCCAGCCCGTTCGCTTCCACGCTCACCACGACTTCATGCTTGCCGGGCTGCTTGAGCCAGTCTGCGACGACCGTATAGCTGCCGTCGTCTGCCGCTTTTGCCTGAACCTTGCGCCCGTTGCTTTCCAGTTCGATCGTGGCGTTGCGGATCGGCTCGTTGCTGGCGTAGCGGTCGGCATAGAGGGTGAGCTTGCCGTCTCGAAGTATTCCCAACAGCTCCACGTCCGGTGATTTCAATTCCAGCCGAGGCCCGGATGCAGGCAAGCTGACCACCGTCTTGGCCTCGTCGCCGTGGTCTTCGCCGCCGTGGGCAAAGGCGAACGACGGCAAAATCATGAGAACCAGCGCCAAGACCAATGCTGTTGACCTTGGCCGGTCGTGGTGAGCCTGTCGAACCACACAGCCCTTCGATCCTTCGACATGCTCAGGGCTCAGGGCGAACGGTTGAGAGAAACCAATATTGAATACGATCACGGCAATACTCCTTGCGCTTGATTGAGGCGGGCGTGGGCCAGCGCCTGTGCGATTTCCTGTTGGTTGTTTGCCTGCTCTGCTTCAAAGGCGGCAGCCTTGGCGCGTAACAGGGTAAACAGGTCGGATTCGCCGAGGTTGAAGGATTTCTGGATCAGTTCAAGGTTTTCCCGCGCCGCTGCACGCTGCTGCCGCGCCAGATCCAGCAGTTGATCGGCGGCTTGCAAGGCTTGCTCAGCTTGCAGTCTCTGGTATTCCAGCGTGAACCGGACGCGGGTGTATTCGCTGTGCGCTCCGGTGAGGGCGGTTTGGGCGGCGCTGATCAGCGGCAGGTTGCGCGCTTCGGTGGATAAGGGCAGGCGCAGGGAGATGGCCACGGTGCTGGCGTAGGGGTCGTTCAGGTTGCCGCGCTCCCGGCGCGTGCTGAGTTCGATCTCGGGATTGTCGCGACGCGAGTTCGAAGCCACGCGCACTTGCGCCTGCGCCGCTTCGATGGCCTGGCGCGCCTCTTCCAGCAACGGATGATCGTCTGGCAAGGACTTCGGCTGCGCGCTTTCCGAGATATCGTCGGGCAATGCCGTCGTGCCGGTGAGGGTGGCATAGGCTTGCTGTGCCTGGAATAGCCGATTGCGGCTGTGCAAAATCGCTGCCTGCGCGGTGCGCCATTCATTCTGCGCCAGATTCAGGTCGGTCTTGGCCATCTCCCCTGCCCGAACCCGCCTGACGACATCTTCCGCCAGTTTTTTCGCGCTTAGCGCGCGTTCTTCGTCGAGCCGGGTTTGGGCTTGGGCCTGGCGCACCTGCCAGATTGCTTCGCGCAGCTCCCCCGCCAGTTTCAGGCGCAGTGCACGGATATTGGCTTCCAGGCCATCCTTGCCGGCTTGCGCCTGGCGTTGCCGCGCGTCGCGCTGGCCGGGCAGCCAGACGGGCAGGGCGATGCCGGCTTCCCATTCGCGCTTGCCGGCGTTGCTGTTCCACTGGTCGCCACGATGGCCCAGGATGACGGCGGGCGCGCCGGGCAGCAGGCTGTTCGCGGCGACGGTCTGAGCATCGCTTTCCGCGCGCCTTGCCTCAAGGGTTTGCGCCTGGGGGCTGTTTTCCCAGGCTTGGTCCAGCGCTGTGCGCAGGCTGGCGGAGTAAACGGGTTGCGTGAGCAGCAAGCCTAAAATCAACAAGGTGTGTCGCATGATGTCCTCGGGTTTCAATACGTGGACGCGTTCACGCTGACGATGACGGCCTTGCCGCCCTCGCGTTTAAACGCGAACGCCACTTTTTCACCCGCCTTGAGGCGGCTGAATAGTTCTTTGTCGCCCACGACGAATGGCATGGTCATGGCTGGCCACTTCAATGCCTGGATAGCTTGGTGGGCGATAGTGACTGAACCGCTGGCCGGGTCTGTCCTCTGCACCATGCCGACAGCCATGAAGGTTGAGGATTGCGCCTCCGTCTGCGCCATGGCTTTCATGTGCTGACCGTGCCCCTCGTCAGCCAAGGCCGCACCAGCCAGCAGGAGGGAAGCGCTCAGGGTCGAAATCAATAGTTTTTTCATGGCGAACTCCGTATAAAACGATCGGTCGGGTAACACACAGCCTTGCGGGCACCCGAGTCATGGGGCCATCGTAGGCCTCGCGTGCCTACGCCAAGCTGACCGGAAAATTACAATTCTGTAATCGCCACGGGGTGGCCACGTGGAAGGGGGTGGATTTTTGCGATTTCCTGCCCTCCGCACATCAACTGCGCGCCATGATATAAACCCCCGGCGCAATCGGCTGGACGTTGCGCCATGTGAAGGAAAATTTCCCCACGCGGTTGGCGCTCCCCTTGAGCAGGCAACTGTCCCGCCGCATTTAGAGGATAAGTTAGGAAGATAGATTGGAATTGGATAAGAGTGAATTCGTTTCTCGCCGCGCGATCGATCCGGCGGCATTGGCTGCTCTTGTTCCCTTATAAGGAAACAAGTCTTTCCTGGCCACAAGCAGAAGCGAGCCACCCGCTGAAAAGGAAAGGCCGATCCTGATTGCCATTCGCTCCAGACCAAGGACCCATCCCAGGAGTTTGTTGATGGGTTTGCTTATCCTGAACCCTTTATCGATGGGATTTTCCGTCTGCTCGTGTCTGCGTTGCATGAACCGGGAAAGCATCATCAGCGGCAGCAGTAGCGAGACGAATGACGTAACACGCTCGACCTCGAAGCCCGCCCCTTCGACCTTGCGCAACAGTTCCTTGCGGGTATACCGCCGCTTGTGGTGAGCGTATTCATCGGTTCGGCTCCATAGAAATGGATGCTGCGGCACCGTCACAACAATCCCGCCGCCCGGCTTGCAGGCGCTGAACATTTGACGCAATGCTCGTTCGTCGTCGTCAATATGTTCCAGGACATCGAACGCACCGATAATGTCGAACTCTTCCCGGAATGGAATATTCGTTGCGTCCATCTGGTACAGATCAGCATCGGGAATGCGTTTTGCCGCGTAAGCAAGACCATGTAAAAAAGCGTCCCCACCACTGAGCCTTAATCCCGGAAAATTCCGCCCAACCTCCGATAGCACGCCGCCGTTTCCACAACCGATTTCCAGCATATTGCGCGCATTGGCAAAGCTTGCCATGATGGCATCGCCAATGATCTTGTTGCGTCCCACAAACCAAAAATGGCTTGCCTCAATTTCCGCATACTGCTCGAACAAGGCAGGATTGAATCCGTCGTTTTGCGTCGCAATCTGCGGTGCAAGCGTAATGAAATCTTCCACCCGGGCGGGGCTGTGACCGCACCGCGGACAACGCCAATTGTTGGCGACAAAATGCTTTTGACATTCCAAACAAATCTTCATGTGACTCCCCCAATAAATTCATGGTCCAGTGCGCAAAGCGCATTCGAAGGGGGAAAGAAGCAGCCATTTAACCCAATGGACAAAAAAAGTCGATTGATGGTGGCTAACTGGCCGTAACTCGCCCCTCACGCAAGAAGCCCATGGCTGTGGGAGGGGCGTTTGGCCATAACGGAGTGATCAGATGTAGCCGAGGCAGGCCAGGCGGAGCAGTGGGCGGCAAAGTCCACCTCGACGGGGGTGTTCCTGCGGAAATACCCGCAAATGGAATTGGCGTCAGCGCTGGAACACAATGAGCTGGGGTACCGCCACCCCATTTTTTGAGCGAGGCTACTGAAACTTGTTGCGGGACAGCGCAGCAATCTGGATCTTCTGGTGTTTCTTCAGGGTCGTCGTGGTGCGAAACAGTTTGCGAGGCAATCGAATGGGAATGGCTATCCTGACCATAAGGGCCGAAACCTTGGAAGGAACACATACCAAGGTACAACACCCATGCGAAAATAACCGCCCAAGCTGTTGCTGCGGAAGCTGTGCCGCTGAAACGCCGCAGGCTGATAAAATCGGAAGCCACGTTCACACTATTGTCTCTTTGATTCACGGTCTATCCTTGCCCATACGGTGCGAACTTCTGGCGGCCACAAGGACTGGAACCACGCAATGACTCCCTCGATCTCCTGATCGCTCAGCTTGCCTTGCCAGGCCGGCATGTTCCCCTTCCCACCCGGGCTACCGTTCTTGATTACCTGGACAAGGGCGGCCTTGGGATGATGCCAGTCGTGGCCGGTTCCGTTGAGAGGCGGAGGTGGGAATTTTCCATCCATACCCAATTTCCGCCAGTCTGGGTGGCCCTCCGCCAGCCTTCCGTGACAAACGGCACAGTTCTGTTGGAAAACCCGTTGTCCACGTCTCAACCGTGCAGCGTCATGGAACCCCACCGTCGGCCGAGCCGAGGTGAAGGCAGGCGCCTCAACAGACTTGGCCTGTGTGAACTTGCCATCTAACGACGCGTCTCGCGTGCCCTTAGGATTTACAAGCATGGCAACCGCCAAGATGAGCAATAATTCATTCATCACATGGTTACGTCGGGCAGAATTAGGTTTGCAAAAGGGCGGCGCGAGATCGCTGCCTCGCGCCGCCCGGCTATTTTATGAATTCAGTTCTTTGTTGGCACAATTCGCGTGATGCGAAAGCCATCTGCCGCCTTAAAAATTTCGAAGCCCACCTTCATACCCGTATTTACCCAGGTAAGGGAGGGTTGCCTTGGGCCTCATCGTCAGACGCGCCGAAGTGAAGGCAGGAGCCCCAACAAACTTCGAAATAACGTCAGTAAGGCAGGTTCTTTAGCAACTCCGCCATGTCCTTGTAGTGCCCACCCACCCGATCCATGGAGAACTGGTACATCAATGCGTTCTCGGTGAATTTGGCCCTCTCCACATCCATTTCAACGGTATTGCCATCGATACTGGCCTGTTGTGGAACAGGGTATTTCAGAGGGATGCTGGAATATTGTGTTGGCGCTTGAGTGGATAGGTGCCCTGCGGCGGTCGTCGACAATTTCACAGCGCCCCCTTGCATCGTCGTCCGTGCAATACGCAATGCCGCCTGAAAATCCATATCGACCGCCTTATAGCCGGGCGTATCCGCATTTGCGATATTCGATGCCAGGAGCTGCTGGCGATAGCCTCGTAATCCTAGCGCAACCTCATGAATGTCTTCGCCACCCTCTTGCTGCTGGCCCGCTAAGGGAATGTGCCTGGACCCATTGGCCGACGACGATGAATTAGCTGCTGTGGCCGCCTCTTGGGAAAGCGACGCATTGGCTAACGCAAGCCCATAAGAGGCAGAGAACGTCTGCGCTGTTCCCTGGCCGGCAGATTCTTTTCCGGCAGTCCTGGTAAGGCCGCCAGGGGTTACGCTGTCAATTCCATTTATCGGGCTCATGATCGACCTCCTTCAAACCATGGGAGTTGATGAGGGCTCTAAATCACGGCGTCATGGATCCGGCGGCGGTGCCGCCGGATCCATGACACCCCTTGGATTGTCGAATACCGCACACCAGTTAACGTTGGTTAATCTGCCCTGTTGCTTCCAGGTACCAGGGTTCATCGAGGGTGGTCCTCGCCCCGGAACCGGGCTTCCCTTCCTTCTTCCCTGCGGCACCTTGCGTCATTTGCTGGTAGTGTGGGTCATCCAAAATAGTTCCCTGTGCCGCCTTGCCGCTTTTCTCGACGGCTTTACTTGGCGCCTGTGTCATCTCGCGGTACCTGTCGTCGTCCGTCGCGTGGGCGGCGGAAATGGTGCCCAGGACGATCCCCAGGGTGGCGAGAGTCAAACGAATTGAGGTTTTCATGATCGGTCTCCTTCAAATTGAGTAGGGCCCTTTCGGGCCGGCAACCCACCAGTGTCCTGATGGTGAAGCCCATCGTATGCCCCGCATGGCTACACCAAGCTGACCGGAAAATTACATTTTGGTTATCTTCGCCGAGCCGGCTGGCAGTCAATGCCGATGCCGGTGATGAATGTCGGGGAAATGCGGGTGGACGTGTGTGAGTGGTTCGTGCTGGTGCGGATGGCTATGCGGCTCCTTGCCATCCCACGAAAAGTCATGGGTGTGCTGGTGGTGTGCATCGTGGCTATGTCCATGCGCATGTGACATCAGCACATGACTATGCGCATGCGCGTGAATCTCCGTCAGATGCAGCCAGATGCCTGCGCCCATCAGTGTTGCCGCCACCCAAAACACCAGGCCCGGCGTTTCGCCCAGCATCAGCAGCGCAATGGCTGCCCCGGCAAAGGGAGCGACAGAAAAATAGGCGCCGGTCCGAGCGGTGCCAAGGTGGCGCAGCGCCAGCACGAACAACACTAGGCTAAGACCGTATCCGCCAAAGCCGACCACGCCGGCAATCAATGCCGTGCTTGCTTCAGGCAACGGCAAACCCAACGCCAGCGCGATCGACAAGTTGACCGAACCGGCCACCAAGCCTTTGATCCCCGCGATTTGCACCGCATCGCCGGCCGATATCCTGCGGGTGAGATTGTTGTCGATGGCCCAGCACAGGCACGCCGCGACGATGGCGAGCGCTCCCCACGGCACCCCGAGCGCAGGACGTTGATCCCAGGACAAGAGGATGCCGGCCGCCACGATCAAGACCATGCCGAAGAAAATACGCCGGTCGAAGTTTTCCTTAAAAACGAACCAAGCCAATAGCGCCGTCAATACCCCTTCCATATTCAGCAGCAGCGAAGCGGACGATGCGGGGGTCAATGTCAAGCCGATCATCAGAAGCACCGGTCCTGCAATGCCCCCGGCCAGAATGACCCCGCCCAACCATGGCAGATCAGGCAGAGTCAGGCGGGCGCTTGTCGCTCGCTTGTCGCCGGCTGCCAGCGCGCGTAGCGTGAACCAAATCAGCAAGCCGATACCGCTGCCCAGGTAGAGCAATCCGGCGAGCGTGACAGGGGCAATTTGTCCAACCAGTGTTTTGGAAAACGGCGTGCTGGAGCCAAACAGCGCGGCGGCCAGTAGCGCATAGATGACCCCTTTATGCATTGTGGTTCTCCGGTTCTGAGAGGGTTAAGGCATTTTCCATATGTGCAGCGGTTACTGCTTTCGGAAGCTTTCACCCACGGAAGAAGTCTTGTAAGCCAATAAACGCAAGGCGTTTACCACGACAATGATGGTTGAACCTTCATGAATCAACACCGCCAGGCCGATCCCCGCCCAGCCAAACAAGGTAGCAGGAATCAGCAATGCCACCACGCCCATCGATACCCACAGGTTCTGGCGGATGATGCGTCTCGATGCGCGGCTCAAGGCCACGGCAAAGGGCAGCTTGGAGAGATCGTCGGCCATCAGCGCCACGTCCGCGGTTTCCAGCGCCACATCGGTGCCGGCGCCACCCATGGCGATGCCGACCGTTGCGCGCGCCATGGCCGGGGCGTCGTTGACCCCATCGCCGACCATGGCCACCTGACCATAGCGCTTCCCGAGCTCCTCCATGGCCTTGACCTTGTCTTCCGGCAATAGTCCCGCCCTCACTTCGTCCAGGCCAACCGCGTCGGCGATGGCGCGGCCCACGCGCTCGTTGTCACCGGTGAGCATGATGGTTTTGCGAATACCGAGCTGATGCAGCCGCGCCAGCACCTCGCGAACATCCTCACGCGGCGTGTCTGCCAAGGCCACGACACCGAGGAACTGCCCGTCGGCCTGGATCAGCATGATGGTTTTGCCTTCGGTCTGGAGACGCTCTACTTGCTGTTGAATTGCATCGGGGATGGGTTCGCCGTCAAACAATTTGACATTACCGATGGTCACTTTTTTCCCATCGAATTCGGCGCGCACGCCTTTTCCGGTCACGGACTCGGTTTCCCCTGCCTCGTTCCAGGTCAAACCGCGCCGCTTCGCTTCCACCACCACCGCCTGCGCCAGAGGATGGGCGCTACGGCTTTCCACGGCGGCGGCAATGGTGAGCAGATGTTCCTCGTTTCCGCTGACGGCGACGACATCGGTGACTGCGGGCTTGCCGACGGTCAAGGTGCCGGTCTTGTCGAAGGCGATGGCGGTGAGCACGCCCAGGTTTTCCAGATGCGCGCCGCCCTTGATCAGCACGCCGCCACGCGCGGCGCGCGCGATGCCGGACAGCACCGCCGACGGGGTGGCGATGGCTAGCGCGCAGGGCGAAGCCGCCACCAGCACCGCCATGGCACGGTAAAAGGATTCGGCGAAAGGAAAACCGAACAGAGGCGGAAGCACGATGAGCAAAACAGCACCCACCAGCACGACGGGAACGAAAATACGCTCGAAGCGGTCGGTGAAGCGCTGGGTGGGGGATTTCTGCGTCTGCGCCTCGGCCACCATCTCCACCATGCGCGCCAACGTGCTCTCTCTCGCCAGTTTGGTGACCTCAACCAGCAGCGCACCCTCGCCGTTGACTGTGGCGGCGAATACCTTGTCGCCCGGCTGTTTGTCCACCGGCATGGATTCGCCGGTGACCGGGGACTGGTCCACCGCCGAATTGCCCGATGCCACCTGACCGTCGGCGGGGATGCGCTGGCCGGGCTTGACGATCACCCGGTCGCCGCGCTGCAATTCCTCCACCCGCACCTCGATTTCCGCGCCATCGCGCTGCACGACGGCGGTCTTGGGCGCGAGTTCTGCCAGCGCCTCGATAGCCTTGCGCGCGCGATCCATGGCCATGTGTTCCAGCGCATGGCCCAGGCTGAACAGGAACAGCAGCAACGCGCCTTCTTCCCAAGCGCCGAGCGCCGCCGCCCCAACCGCCGCGACGACCATCAGGACATCAATATCGAAGCTGCGGTTCTTCACGCTCTGCCAAGCGTCGCGCAGGGCATAGAAACCACCCGTCGCATAGGCGCCCAGCAACGGGCCAAGCGACAAGCTGCGCGGCGCACCGGCGAGGCCCGCCAGCCATCCCGCCAGCAACAGCAAGCCGGCCGCGCCGCTCAGAATCAGCTCGCGATGCTCGGCGTACCATCCGGCCTCGTGGCCTTCTTCCAGCACGGCATAGCCCAGCGCCTGAATGCGCTGGATGATCGCCGCGCGCGCGATTTTTTCGCTGTCGAATTCCAGCCGCAGGCGCTCTGCGGCGTAGCTCACCGAAGCCTCCAGCACGCCGTCCGTGCGTTGCAGAGCATGCTCGATCACGGTGGCGCAGGTGGTGCAATCCATGCCGTCGATGCGCAGACTCTCGTGTTGATAGCGATTGCTGATTTTTGCCCCGGCCGCTTGCGCCAGCTCGCGCACCCGGCTCACGCTGAACCGCTGCGGGTCGTAGTGCAGGCACAGGTTAGCGCTGCCGTCTTCACGCACCAGGTGTACCTTTTCCATTCCTTCGGCCTGCAGTAATCTAGTCAGCCGCCCTACACAAGCGTCGCGCTCATCGGCGACATCCGGCAAGACCAGGGTCAGGTCCAACATCAATTTTTCGGTCATGGTGCTGATCCCTCTGGCTTGGCAGGTTGTGCCTGTAGCCTGTTGCTATTGATAGCGCCCGTCTCTTCCTCTTCTTCCTTGCGGTGGGCCAGCCGATACAGGATCGGCAGGACCAGCAGGGTCAGCGCCGTCGATGACAAAATGCCGCCGATGACGACGGTGGCCAGCGGTCGCTGCACCTCCGCGCCAGTGCCGGTCGCGATTGCCATCGGAATGAAGCCGAGCGACGCGACGAGAGCGGTCATCAGCACCGGGCGCAGCCGCGTCAGCGCCCCTTCGTGAATCGCCGTATCCAGCGACCTGCCTTCCTCGCGCAGGGAGCGGATGAAGGAGATCATCACCAGGCCGTTGAGCACCGCTACGCCCGACAGCGCGATGAAGCCGACCCCCGCCGAAATGGAAAGCGGGATATCCCGCAGCCAGAGCGCCAGGATGCCGCCGGTGAGGGCAAACGGTACGCCGGTGAACACCAGCAGCCCGTCCTTCACGTTATTAAACATCGCGAACAACAGCATGAACACCAGCAGCAGTGCCACCGGAACCACGATCTGCAGGCGCTTCGCCGCCGACTGCAACTGTTCGAAGGTGCCGCCCCAGGTGGTCCAGTAGCCGGACGGCACCTTGACCGTCTGTTGCATTTTCTGCTCGGCCTCGGCCACGAAAGACCCGATATCCCGTCCGCGAACATTGGCCGTCACCACCACACGCCGCTTGCCGTTCTCGCGGCTGATCTGGTTCGGGCCCGGCGCGACTTCGAAGGTCGCCACGTCGCCCAGTTGCAGATAGGCGGGACGGGCTTGACCGCTTACTTCATCCACAGGCAAATGGATGGGCAGTTGCTTCATCGCTTCCATGTCATTGCGCAGCCGCTCGGGCAGGCGGACGATGATGTCGAAGCGCCGGTCGCCCTGAAACAGCACCCCGGCTTCCCGGCCGCCCACTGCAATTGCAATCGCTTCCTGAACATCCCCGACATTGATACCAAGTCGCGCGGTCTTCTCGCGGTCAATTTTGATGGTCAGCATCGGCAAGCCCGTGGTTTGTTCGACCTTGACGTCGGCGGCGCCTGGAACCTTCTCCAGCACCTCCGATATCTCACCGGCGGTGCGGTTCATTGTGACCATGTCGTCGCCAAATACCTTGACCGCCACGTCGCTACGCACGCCGGAGAGCAGTTCGTTGAAGCGCATCTGGATCGGCTGGGTGAACTCGTAATTGTTGCCGGGCACTTTGGCCACCGCTTGTTGCATGGCATTGACCAAGTCGGCCTTGGTGCGCTTCGGATCGGGCCATTCCGATTGCGGCTTCAGCATGACAAAGTTGTCCGCGACGTTGGGCGGCATCGGGTCGGTGGCGATCTCGGCCGTACCGAGCTTGGCGAAAATCTTGTCGACTTCCGGGAACTGCTTGATGGTCCGCTCCAATTCGGTTTGCATCTCCAGTGCCTGCGACAGGCTGGTGCCTGGAATTCGCAGGGCATGGAGCGCGATATCGCCTTCGTTAAGACTCGGCACGAATTCGCTGCCCATGCGCGTGGCAAGCAGTCCACTGAGTGCCACGGCGACAATCGTGACAGTCAGTACCAACGGCTTGTTGAGCATCGCAAAACCGAGCATCGGCTCGTAGCCGCGCTTGGCCCACCCCATCAGGCGGCTTTCCTTTTCGCTGACCTTGTCGCCGATCAGCAGCGCGACCGCGGCGGGAATGAACGTAACCGACAGGATCATCGCACCCACTAAAGCGGCCACCACGGTGAACGCCATCGGGTGGAACATCTTTCCCTCGACGCCGGTGAGCGCGAAGATCGGCAGGTACACCACCATGATGATGAGCTGGCCGAACAGCAGCGGCCGGCGCGCTTCCCTGGAGGCCGCGAACACCTCGTGAAAGCGCTCGTTGCGGGTCAACGACCGGCCCGCCACGGCTTGCGCATGGGCAAGCCGCCGCACGCAGTTCTCCACGATCACCACGGCGCCGTCGATGATGATGCCGAAGTCCAGCGCCCCCAGGCTCATCAGGTTGGCGCTGACCTTGTTGCTGACCATGCCGGTGAAGGTGAACAGCATAGCCAGCGGAATCACCATCGCCGTGATGATCGCCGCGCGGATGTTGCCGAGAAACAGGAACAGGATCGCGATCACCAGCAGGGCGCCTTCGATCAGGTTCTTCTTGACCGTGTCGATCGCCTTGTCCACCAGGATCGTGCGGTCATAGACGGTCTGGGCGGCCACGCCTTCGGGCAGGGTGCGGTTGATCTCTTCCAGGCGCTTGGCAACGGCCTGGGAGACCGTGCGGCTGTTCTCGCCGATCAGCATGAACACCGTGCCGAGCACCACCTCGCGCCCGTTCTCGGTCGCGGCGCCGGTGCGCAATTCCTTGCCGATGCCGACTTCGGCCACATCCCGAATTCGGATCGGGACGGACTGTCGGCTACTCACGACGATGTTGCCGATGTCTTCGATAGTGGCGACTTGACCGGGCGCGCGGATCAGATATTGCTCGCCGCGCTTTTCGATGTAGCCGGCGCCGACATTGGCATTGTTGCGCTCGATCGCGCTGACCAGATCCTGCAATGTCAGGCCATGGGCCACCAGCCTGTCGGGCAAGGGTGCGACCTGGAACTCCTTAGCGTAGCCGCCGATGGTGTTGATCTCGGTCACGCCAGGCACGTTGCGCAGTTGCGGCTTGATGATCCAGTCCTGGATCTCGCGCAGATCGGTGGGGGTGTACGGTGTGCCGTCGGCCTTGCGCGCGCCTTCCTTGACCTCGACCGTCCACATGAAAATCTCCCCCAGGCCGGTGGAGATTGGCCCCATGCCGGGCTCGATGCCCGCCGGTAATTTGCCCTTGGCCTGCTGGATGCGCTCATTGACGAGCTGGCGCGCGAAGTAGATATCGGTGCCGTCCTTGAAGATCACCGTGACTTGCGACAGGCCGTAGCGCGACAGCGACCGGGTCTGCTGCAGGCCGGGCAAACCGGCCATGACGGTTTCGATCGGGAAAGTAATGCGCTGCTCGGATTCGAGCGGCGAATAACCGGGTGCGGCAGTATTGATTTGCACCTGGACGTTGGTAATGTCGGGAACGGCATCGATCGGCAGGTTCTGATAACTGAAGACGCCCAACACCGCCATGCCGAGCGTCATCAACAGCACCAGCCAGCGCTGATCGATGGAAAAACGTATTATTTTTTCGAACATGTTGTGACCTTTTTCCTAGAGGGCAGCGTCGCCGCGTTCGCCGGAGCGGATACGCAGCACGTCTTCCAGTTCCGAAACCGCAATCAATCCGTCGCCGGGATTGCCCGTGTAGGCGGCGGCGCGAATCGCCGCCACCACCTTCTGCGCCAGTTCGTCCGCGCAGAACGTCATCAAGACCAGCCGGTCGTGGGCATCCGGGTTCCACTCGCAGGGGGTGAAGGCATGCTGAGGGCCTTGTCCGCGGGGGTGGCCTCGTGCCGGAAAGAGCGTGAATCCGGGCAAATGGTCCAAGCCATGCAGGGCTTGTTCGATATTTTCCAGACGATGCGGCTGCACAATGGCGATAATCTGTTTCATGGTGGTCTCCTAGTGGTCGTGGCTGGCGCCGGATTTGCCCAAATCGGCCTTGATCAGAAAGCTGCTCTTCGCGGCGTACTGCTCGCCCGCGTTGAGTCCCTTGATGACTTCGGTGAATTTGCCGTCACTGCGCCCCAGTTCCAGCGGGCGCGCTTCGAAGTTCGCGCCGTAGCGGCCGAACACGACGGTCCAGTCACGCACGGTCTGAATCGCCTCCGCGGAGACCGCCACCGGCACCTCGACCTCGCCGGCCACCAGCTCGATGTTGACCGGCAGACCGGGGCGCCAGACGCCTTTGGGGTTAGGCAGCACGATGCGCGCTTTCGCCGTCCGGGTCTGCTCGCCCACCAGCGCGCCGACATAGGACACGGCGGCGCTGCTCTGGGATTCGAACGCGGCCGCCTTGACGGTGGCTTGCTGGCCGACTTTCACGGTATTCAAATCCTTGGCGTAAATCGTCATTTCGGCCCACACCGTGGACAGATCGGCGATGATGAAGATGTTGGCATCGTCCTTCACGGCTTCGCCTAAAGAGATATGCTTCTCGACGACTATGCCGTCGATGGGGGCGCGAATTTCGTAGCGCGTGAGGTTGCTGCCGGCCGTCACACCGCCGCCGATTGAGGCAAGTTTTTGTTGCGCGTTTTGGGCGGCGATTTCCGCTTCCTGCATGGCGTTGCGCGCTTGCAGGTAATCCTGCTCGGCCGAGATTTTGTCTTTCCAAAGCTTCTTCTCGCGCTCGAAGGTGGTGCGCGCCAGCGCCTGGCGCTTTTGCGCGGCCAGCAGTTCGCTGCGCTGGTCGGCCAGCGCCTGGCTGGAAATCACCGCAAGCACCTGCCCCTTGCGCACCCGGTCGCCGGCGTTGGCGGCCGACGATTCGACGACGCCGGTCAAGCGCGGCACGACATGCACCATGCGATCTTCGTTGAGTCGGATTTCACCGATCAACTGCAAGGCGCTCTTGATGCGCGCCGGTCCGGCGGTCAGCAACTCGATGTTGTTTTGCTGAACCTGCTGGTCGGTCATGGTCACCCGCGCCTCGGTCTGCTCGTAGGCGAAACGATAAGCCTTGTTGCCGTACTGTGCGGCGATCGTCACCTTGAAGGAATGCGGCTCTTCGACCACCGCGTCCCCCTTGAGGTAGTCCTTTTCCTTCACGAACGTGAACGCCTGCGGCGGGCGCCCCAGGCGGTCGAGCGTGAGGGTGACCTGGCTGGCTGCGGGGTCGAGCGGCTTGCCGTCCTGGTAGGTGTAAACACGAAACTCCGGTTCCACGCCTTGTTCGAAGATGGTTATTTCAGCCCCGTAGCCATCTTGCGTGAACAGCTTTCCGCCGTGCGGGCCGCTCGAAGGTGCGCCCGGCGCCGCCGGGTCAACCGTTTCTGCATGACCTGGCGCGGCGCCATCGCCCTCCGGCTGCGGCTTGTTCGTGCCGAGTATCAGCCAGGCGAGCACAAGGCCGGCCGCCAGGACGCCGGCAATGGAAAGAGTTTGCTTCTTGTTCAGATTGAGTTTCATGTTGGGTTCCTACGGTTTGGTGGCGGCTGGCGCCAGGGTCGAATTGGGCGATGCTTCACCGAGAATGCGTTCGATCTCGGCAGCGGATCGATGCGCTTCTGACAACGCACGTAAATACTGGGATTTGGCCTGAAATGAAGTGCGCTGGGCGTCGAGCACTTCGAGGAAGCTGAATTTGCCAAGTTCGAAGCCCTTGGTCGCGGCATCGTAGGCACTTTGCGCACCCGGCAGAATGTCCCGCTGTAGCGACTCCACCTCCTGGCGTGCTGTATTCAGGCGTTCGTGCGCTTGCGCAAGCTCATTGGACAGGCGGATCTCGGCGGCGGACAGTTCGTCCCGCGCCTTGTCGGTGCGGCGCAGCGCTTCAAGCAGGTTGCCTTGATTGCGGTCGAACACCGGGATCGGAATCGAAACGCCGAGAATCGCCTGATTGAGGCCCAGCTCTTCGTTGCGTCTGGCGCCCAGGCTGACGGTCAGGTCCGGAACACGCCGGCTGCGTTCGACATCCGCCAGCGCCAGCCGGCGGTCGACCTCGATCCTGGCTCGCAGCAAGTTGGGTGAGGTGGCGAGACGGCTGTTCAAGTCGGCCAGAGCGGGTAGCTGCGGCAGGGCTTCCAGGTTACCTTCGGAGCGCTCGAAACGGGGCGCCGGATTGCCCCAGGTGCCTGCAAGGCGCTTGCGTGCGGTCGTCAGTTCACTGCCAGCCAGCGTCAATTCAACCCGCACACCGGCTTCGGCCACGCGCGCCTTGGTCTCTTCGACCGGGGACACCTTGCCGGCCGTCACCCGCCGCGAGGCGGCAGTCGTTGCGCGTTGCGCAAGTTCAACCGATGCCTGGGCAAGCCGCAAACGTTCCTGCGCAACGAGCACATCAAAGAACGCCGCCACCACCGCCGCGCGTATTTCAGCCCGCTTGGCATCCAGTTCCGCCGAAGCGGCATCACGGCCCCGCTCTGCGGCGTCGATCCTGGCCGCACGCTTGCCGCCAAGCTCGATCGGTTGGTTCAACTGCAGCGTGGTTGTCCGCGTCGCCCTGCGCGTATCCTCAATGGAGGTCGAAATTTCCGGGTTCGGGCGTACCTGTGCCTGAATGATCGTGGCTTCAACCGCCTCTAACTCACGGCCCGCCGCCGACAGATCAGGATTGGCGCCAAGCGCTAGTTCCAGTGCCGCCTTCAGGGTGAGCGGGGCTATTGGTTCGGCGGTGCGCGGTTCGGTGGCGCGCGGAGCACGGACATGGCTCGTCTCATAAGCGTCACCGCGTCCGGCATCGGTAGTTTGTGCAAAAGATGGGTTGAAAAACAGCGCCGCCAACCCAAGCGGCAATAGACGTCTGCGCATCGAATTCTCCAGAAATGAAAGGATGAATCCGGCGAAACGGAACCGCGCAGGCTAAAAAGTGCGTGCTAGCTTGAGAAGTGACATCCGTCCCGCCGTATCAGGCGAGAGCGTGCCACTTGGGACGTTCGGGTCTGTCCAGAGCGGGGGAAGAATAAGCCCGTTCATCGCACAGCAACGAAGGCTGTGAGGGAGGAACAGAGGCGAGGAAAGCGGTCTCGTTCAAGAGACCCAGGAAGCCAGACATATGGCAGTGATCGTGCCCGAGGTCGAATTTCCCGGGCTGCTTGTCCGAGTCGGATTTTGCAGAAAACGCTTTGTGCTCGTCGTCGTGATGACCGAAGTGCTGGCCGGCTTTCCCCTGCTCGTGCCCGCAATAGTCGGCCACCGCAGCCCAGGAGATCTGGAGCGGAAGCACTATCAACAAGAGAATGAGAAACAGTCGTTTCATAGGTCGCAACTATAACTTCAAGTTTGCAGAGCATGCAACAGCTTTTGGAAAATTCAGAACCTGTAAGGATAGCTCCAGGATGAGTTTCTCATTCATGATTACCTTCTCCAGCGCCGAAGGCATTCATTTGACCCGCATGCCAGACTTTCACGCCGTTCTCGGCCCGAACAGGATGACGGACGCACCCAAGAGGCATATCGAGGCACCGAGTAAGTCCCACCGGTCGGGGCGTACCCCTTCTGCCAGCCAAAGCCAGACCAGCGATGCCACAATATATACACCGCCATAGGCTGCATAAGCCCTACCGGCGGAAGCGGAATCGATTCGGGTAAGCAGCCAGGCAAAGATCATCAAGCTCACCACTCCGGGCAGCAGCCAGCCAGCCGATTTACCCAGGCGCAGCCACGCCCAGAAGGCAAAGCAGCCGGCGATTTCCGCCAACGCCGCCATGATATAGATGCCTACAGATGTCATGGCCGTCCTGCGACCGGAACTGCCTGGATGATATCGCTGACGTAAATCCACCCCGCCTCGGCTTGGCCGGTGCGGGCGGTACGCTCGATGATGCCCACCAGTTCGTCCACCTGGTGATCTTCGCAGATCAGTTCCAGTTTGGATTCGTTGATGACTGCTTCGGCCAATTCGATGGAATAGTGTTGTTCCTTGGCGTCCACCGCCTTGAGCAGGCTTTGCACCGGGATGACACCGAGGTTGCGGCAGCCGGTACCGGCATTCGCGTTGCACTGCCCCGACTCCTTCAGGGCGCGAATCACGTCGGCGATGCGGTGGTTGTGGATATAAGCCTTGATTTCTTTCATGCGGATTCTCCTGTTTGGTGATTGCGTGCGGCCCGGTCAGGCCGCACGCTTCTGGTTTACTTCGCTTGTTTGCGATCGCGGCGATTCTCCACCCACTCGTACATCAGCGGCAACAGCAGCAAGGTCAGCGCGGTGGAGGTGAACAGGCCGCCCACCACCACCGTTGCCAGCGGACGCTGGGTTTCCGCCCCGACACCGCTGGAAAGCAGCATGGGCACCAAGCCGAAGATGGCGATGGACGCCGTCATCAGTACCGGTCGCAGGCGCAGTGCCGCACCTTGCCTCACCGCCTCCCTGATCGAGAGACCCTGTCTCCGCTGATCGTTGAGGAAGGACACCAGCACGATGCCGTTCAGCATCGCCACCCCGAACACGGCGATGAAGCCGATGGCGGAGGGCACCGACAGGTACTGGCCGGTGACGGCGAGCCCGATCCCCCCGCCGATGGTGGCGAAGGGCACGTTGGCGATGATCAGCGTCGCGTAGGTCAACGAGTTGAACGCGGTGTAGAGCAAGATGAAGATCAGCCCGATGGTGAGCGGCACGATCACGGCGAGCTTGGCCATGGCGCGCTGCTGGTTCTCGAAGGCGCCACCCCACTCGATCCAGTAACCGGCTGGCAGCTTCACTTCACGCTTGATCTTGGCAGCGGCCTCTTTCACAAAGCCGTCCACGTCGCGCCCTTTCACGTCCATCTGGATCACACTGTAGCGTTGCAACTGCTCGCGCCGCACGAAGGAATAGCCTTCGTCCAGCTCTATCGTCGCCACGCGGGACAACGGCACCAGCGCTCCCGTCCGGGTACGGATCGGGATGTTATTGATGGCTTCCACGCTGTTACGGAAATCGGGCGCGAGCCACACCTGGATGTCAAAGCGCTTCACGCCATCAATCAATGTACTGACCGCCTTCCCACCGATGCCGGCCTGTACCACCTCAAGGATGTCGTCGGCATTGAGACCCAAGCGTGCCGCCGCCTCGCGGTTCACCTTCACCACCATCTGCGGCTTGCCTTTGTTGGCTTCAAGAGCCAGATCGGCCACCCCCGGCACTTTTCCCAGGACAGACTTGATTTCCGCTGACAACCGATCCAGCGTAGTCAAATCTTCGCCGTAGAGCTTCAGTGCCAGGGTGGCGCGCACGCCGGAGATGAGTTCCTCCACGCGCATCTGGATCGGCTGGGTGGCTGCGAACACCGCCGTGGGCACCTCTTTCTCCAGCGTCTCCTGCATTTCATGCGTTAACTCCGGAAAGGAAATCTGCTTCGGCCATTGGTCATGGGGTTTGAGGTCCACCAGGATTTCCATGTAGTTCACATCCGCCGTTTCGCCGATTTCCGGGCGCCCGATCATGGCGATAGCCGATTTCGTTTGCGGAAACTGCTTGAGCCGCGCTTCGATCTGCTGCGAAATGCGGATCGACTCTTCCAGTGAAGTGGATGGAATGCTGGTCACCCGGAACATGATGCCGCCCTCCTGCAGGGTCGGCATGAACTCCTTACCAAGGAAAGGGAAGATGGCGATGGTTGCCACCAATAGGGCCAGCGCCCCGACTATCACCTTGCGCTTGTTTTCAAGCGCCCAGTCCAGCAGCGGCAGATAAAGGTTTTTCGCCCACCTCACCACGAAGGTGTCTTTTTCTTCCTTCGGGCGGAGGATCAAGGCAGCCAGCACGGGCACCAGGGTCAGGGTGAGAATCAGGGAACCGATCATGGCAAAGGTGATGGTCAGCGCCATCGGCTTGAACAGCTTGCCTTCGAGCCCGGTGAGCGCAAATAGGGGCAGGAACACCACGATGATAATCAAAATCGCGAACGCAGTCGGATTAATCACTTCCCGCGCCGCTTCCAGGATGACGTGCGTCTGGTTGACCGTCTGCCCCACCTTGTGGCTGAGCAGACGAAAACTGTTTTCCACCAGCACTACCGCACCGTCTACCATCATGCCGATGCCCACCGCTAGTCCTGCGAGCGACATGAGGTTGGCTGACAGCCCCCACCGCTGCATCAGAATGAAGCTGATCAGCATGGCGAGCGGCAGGGCGAGAATCACCACCACCGCAGAGCGGATTTCGCCCAGAAAGAGGAACAGGATAATGGCTACCAGCACCGAGCCCTCGACCAAGGCGTTTTCAGCCGTCTTGACCGCCTTTTCCACCAGCTCCGTGCGGTCGTACACCGGATTGATGGTAACGCCCGCCGGCAACGCCTGCTGCACGGTCTTTAGCTTTGCCTTCACCGCGTCCACCACATTCTTGGCGTTCTCGCCGATGCGCTGCAACGCGATGCCGAGCACCACCTCCTGGCCGTCCTTGGTGATGGCGCCGGTGCGCAGAGCCGGCGCTTCTTTTACTTCCGCCACGTCGCGCACGTAAATCGGCGTACCTTCCCTTTCGGTGATCACGATACTGCCGATATCCTGCGTATTGGCAACCAGCCCCAAGCCGCGCACCAGATATTGCTCCTGACCGAGGTTGACGGACTGCCCGCCGACCTGGCGGTTGTTGGCATGCAGCGCCTCCATCACTGCCTTGAAGGTCAGGCCGTACTTGATCAGATTCTGGGGGTTAATCAGCACTTGGTATTGCTTTTCATGGCCGCCCCAGGACATGACGTCATCCACCCCAGGCGCGGTGCGCAGGACCAGGCGCATGGTCCAGTCCTGCAAGGTGCGCAGATCCATTTGGGTCAGCTTCTTATCCGCAGACTCCACGGTATACCAGAACACTTGGCCCAACCCGGAACTATTCGGGCCGAGCACGGGTTCGCCGTAGCCCTCCGGAATGCGCGTCTTGGCCTCCAGCAGCTTTTCGCTCACCAGGCGGCGCGCGAAATAGATGTCGACGTCATCCTTGAAATACACGCTCACCGAGGACAGCCCGAACATGGAAACGGAGCGGATTTGTTCTATGCCAGGCAGCCCCGCCACGGCCGTCTCTACCGGAAAGGTCAGCAGCTTTTCCACATCCTCAGCGGCGACGCCGGGCGAGACGGTATAAATGTTTACCTGTACCGGCGTAACATCGGGGAATGCATCTACGGGCACTTCCCGCCAGGCCTTGACCCCCAGCAGCACCACCAGCAAAAACGCCACCAGCACCAGCACCTTGTAGCGCAATGAGAGATCAACGATATAATTCAACATGGCCGCCCCCTAGTCCGCATCGCCAATTTGCGATTTGAGCAGGCGCGCCTTGAGGGCATAAGCACCGCTCACCACCACGTTTTCCCCGGCGATTACACCGGATTTGATGATCACCAGCCCATTCCTCCGCTCACCAATTTCCACTGGGCGTGCTTCATAGCCGCCTTTCTCGGCCACAAACAGCGTGGCTTGCCCCTGCACCAGCAGAACGGCATTCTCCGGCACCAGTAGGACCTTCTCGTTAAATGCGGTATATATCGTGGCAGTGGCAAACATTTCCGGTTTGAGCCTGCCATCCCGGTTGGGCACCTCAATTCTCGCCTTCACCGTACGGGTTGCCTTGTCCATGACGCTGCTCACATAGACAAGCCGGCCGTTGAACACCTCGCCCGGGTAAGCGGCAACCGCGACACTTGCGAGTGCGCTGTTTTGAACCTTGGCCAGATCGCTTTCAGCCAGGTCGGCTTCGACCCATAGCATGGACAGATCGGCGACGGTAAAGACGATTTCTTCAGGCTCCCGCAGCGAGCCCAGAACGGCATGCTTCTCGATGACGCTCCCGGCGAATGGCGCGACCAAAGGGAATACCGAGCCAGTCAATTTGTCCGGCTCCACGCCCACCATCCGCAGCTTGTCGCTGGCTGCACGGAACGACGCCTTGGCCTTTTCATGCTCGGCACGCGCCCGCAGATAGTCCTTCTCCGGGATAATGTTGTCAGCGTGCAGCCGCTGTGCCCGTTCAAAACCGGCACGCGCTACGGCCTCTTCACTTGCTGCCTGTAGATACACGGAGCGCGCTTCTCCCAGTTCGACGCTATCCAGCACAGCCAGAACCTGGCCTTTGCGCACCGCATCGCCGACCTCGACCCCGACCTTGACGATACGCCCCGGTATGCGCGGCGATATATAGGCCAATTTATTGCGGTTAGGCTGAATAGTGGCGGTAACGGAGACATATTCTGGCCTGTCCTCCAGTTTGAGGCTTTTCAGCGTGATGCCGGCTTTCTTGATCTCATCCGCGCTCAGGACCAGCCGTTTCTCGCCACCTTCTTCCTTCTGTTTAGCCGTCCCTGCGGCTTTGCTTGCAGGTTCGGCCTGTTTGGATTCCTTTACGGCGCTTCCCGGCACTTGCTGCTTGTCTCCACAACCGGCGAGAAGGAGCACGAACAAAGTGCCAGCCAGGTACCATGAAGCCATTGGCCAAGTGCCATTTTTATGTTGTTTTTGCGAATTTTTCATTGCATGAATTCCTTGGTTTCGATTCTGTTGTTCAACGCGGATCATTCGGCTGCAAGCCAGCCGCCGCTTCAAGGGCGATTTTTGCCAGCCGCAGCTCCGTCCGTGCATCGAGCAGGTCACGTTGTCCGTCCAGCACTTGGCGGTTGACCAGCAGCAATTGCATCAGGCCGATCTCGCCGGCGCGAAAGGAAACAGAGGACAGATGCTGGTTTTCATCCAGGCTCGGCAACACGGATTCAGTCAAACGTTGGACACGCGCTTTCAAGTTTTCCAGGCGTTCCCACAGCGCAAATACCTGGGCGCGGGTATCGCGCTTGGCTGCCTGGTTTTCGATTTGCGTTTGGGTCAGTTCAGTCGTGGCGCGTCCGATTCCGGTATCGTTACGGCGAAACAAGGGAAGCGGCAAAGAAATACTCAAGCCGGTCACTTTTTCCCGGAAGTCTGCCGGGCCTTCACGCGCGGCAGTCAATCCCACAGTGACATCTGGATAAACTGAGGCACGTTCCAGATCAAGCCGGCTTTTAGCGGCTTTTTCACGGTAATCCAAGGCGCGTAAAGCGGGGCGGCTGGTTGCAGCCATCAGCAATTCTTCCATCGTGTAGGGCCCAGTACCAGGATCGAGTGCGCCAGCCACTTCAAGCGCGTTTCCGGCTGGGAGTTGCAGCAAGGACGCAAGCTCGGCACGCGCCTGTATCAGCTGTTCCCGAAACAAGGAGACCTGATTGCGCGAGCGCTCGGCTTCCACCTTGGCAAGGTTTCCGTCCAGGCGGCTGTCCTCGCCCGCCGCGACGCGCTTCCCAACCATGGCCGCCGCTTGCTCGATGAGCTTCAGCGTCTGTTCCTCGGTTTGAATGCGCAATTGCAGACTCAGCACACGTACAAAACGCTGCTCCACCTCAGCGCGTAACTGGCGGCGTGTTTCCGCGATCACTTCCTGGGTTGCAGCAAGAGACTGCTCCGCTGCGCTGCGGCGATTACCCTGTTGCCCGGCTATTTCGAAAGTCTGTGCCAGCCCGACCATCCGTTCGCGATTGGTCTGGGTGGGGTCAATTGCGTGGGGAATCTCCCGTTTTCGACGTTCCATAGTGATCTGCGGATTGTTCCACAGCAGCGCACGGGCGTCGTTGAGTTCGCCTTCAGCCGCAGCAAGATTCGCCTGGGTAGAGCGCAGTGCCGGGTTGGCTTGTTCAGCCTGCTCCCAGGCTTGCTCCAACGTGAGCGGAGCCGACAGGGCTGGAAGTGAATAAAGCGATGCCAGCAAGAATGGCACACCGATAAGGCGGCGCATCAGCCGCATCCTGCCATGCAGGGTGCGGAAAATAGTGACGAATAGCACGATAACTCCTTCTGATGAGTGCATGGCAGCTCGCTTGTGGCGAGCGCGCACTCAAGACAAAATCACAACATGAATTTGAATCAGGTTTAGGAGAAGAAACGCGGTGGCCGGTAGAGGCCTTCAGGAAGAGAGGGAAGAGCGATGAATCGCTTGGAAACGAAATAATCGCCGGTGACCCTCATCGGGAGGGTCGGTTGCAGGTAAAAGATGCCGACGAAATGGCCCACGGCATGGCACCAATGATTGCATGCAAACCCCTTGACGCTGGCTTTTTCCTCGCCGGGCTGCGCAGCGGTCGCGGCATCATCAGCCTGGACCGTTTGCGGCGCTTCCAGGAACGCGTCGGCCACGGCCTCGCGGTTGAACGTCCAGCCGCCCGCGTTGATCACGAGCGTGATCACGAGAAAATAAATGGTTTGACGAATAATTCGAGTCATCTTTTTATCCTAACGGGTATCGTGCCGAAGCGCAACCACGCCGGTGGCCCGGCGTGGATTTCACCTTCAGTGCATCCACATATAGCCCTGATGCTCCATCATCTGGTCCATCATTTGCTGTTGCATGCCCATGTACTGGTCCATCATGTATTGGCGTTGTTTCAGTTGCTCCGGGGTCAGGCGCTGGTAATCGCCCCACATCATCGGGCCGCTCATCATATGCCCACCCATCATGTGACCGCCCATGCAGCAACCCATCATGCCGGGCCCCTGCATGCCGTGCATCATCCCCCGCGCGTTTTGCATGGTAGTCCAATGCTCCTGCAACAATTTCTGGCGCTCCTGGGGATCCTGAGTCTGGCGGATCTTATCCATTTGCGCTTGCATCTGCTTCATCTGCTCCTGCATTTGGGCCACTCTCTTGTCGAAATCCTGGTCTGACGGCTTAACCTGGGCAGCCTTTTTACCAGCCTGCGCGTCATCGGCAAAAGTTGGCATTGAAACCGGAATGGCCAACATTGCGAGTAATAAAATCTTCTTCATTTCCATCTCCTTTGATAGTTGAATTAAACAAAGAACTCGTGTCAATCGAGTCCTTCAATCCCGCTTCAAGTCCTCGCGTTTTTGTAAGTACTCTTCGCGATTAATTTCTCCCCGAGCATATCGTTCTTCCAGGACGGCCAGCGCGTCGGGCTTTTTTTCACCGACCGGGGCGTTCGAGCCGCGACCACCCATCAAGTATTTCACCACCGCCAGCACCAGCAGTATCGGAATCAGCCAGAAAAATGCCATGCTTAGCCACCCCAACCAATGCCAGCCCATGCCGTAGCCTTCATAATTCATCCACATTCCGTTCTCCTTCTGCATATGCTGAGCAAATACACGCTTGCCTCGATAAAACCGCCATCGGCAACTATTGCCCCGACTTAACCGTGGTCAATCCCAAAGCCTCCCAATCCTGCATGCCGCCGCGATACCAGATCAGTTTGTGGGCAGGATAGCCGAGTTTGAGCAGCCCTTTGATGTTGGCAGGCGATTGGCCGCACCACGGGCCATTGCAGAACAGCACCAGCGTCCTGGCCTTGGCGAAATCCCAAGATCCATTCCTGTACTTGGCGCCAAACTGCTTCTCCATTATTTCCCGTACTGTGACGGGATCGGTCTTGGCGCTGTCAAGACTGTCAGTGGGAATATTCACTGCCCCGGGAATGCTGCCCTTTTCTACCGAATCCGGAGTACGGGAATCGACCACCAGGACCGATTTGTCGCCGTCGCTCATCTTCTTCAGGTAATGCAGCATCTCCAGCTCGCCTATGGTCCTCACCCCGGGTGCCAGTTCGATTGGCTGAATGCAGAACGGAGGACACTTGCGCGAGGTCTTGGCGAATGCCGGATTGATGCTGTTGTCCTGATTTTGGTTGCGCATGATGGTGACTTTCTGGCCATTATGCAGCACCTGCACCGAGGGCAGATCAGCGGTAATATTTACGTCCAACGCTAATGAAATGCCGGGCAGGAACAGACCGGCGATCAAGACAGTCACAATGAGCGATTTGCGAAGCGTCATTTTTCTTCTCCTAATTGTTTAGCCCGTGGGACCCATACACCGTTCGCGGTGAGCCTGTCGAATCGCTAGAGCGCCTGCATCACCCGCTCCAACCGTTCCCTGACCTCGCTCGCCAATGCAGTGATCTCGGGTTTGTTCACCAGTTCCAGTACTGCGTTCGGGTCCATGAATTCCACATGAACCGCACCGGCCTCATCCTGCCGCACCACGACATTGCAGGGCAGGAGCAAACCGATGGACGGTTCGCTTTCCAGGGCGCGGTGCGCCAAGGGTGGATTGCACGCGCCCAGGATGCGGTAGGGCGGCATATCCTGGTTGAGTTTCTTCTTCATTGCGCCCGCGACGTCGATATCGGCGAGTATGCCGAAGCCCTCGCCCTGGAGTGCTAGTGTCACGTGCACAATCGCTTCGTCGAACGACATGTCGACGGTTTTTCCGAAGCCATACTTGATCATCTTGATTCTCCTTTCGTCAAATGAAAATAAACTTCAAAATAGCGCCAGTCATGTCAGGTTCTTCAGCAACTCCGCCATATCCTTGTAGTGCCCGCCCACCCGATCCATGGAGAACTGGTACATCAATGCGTTCTCGGTGAATTTGGCCCTCTCTACATCCATTTCAACGGTATTGCCATCGATACTGGCCTGCTGGGGAACAGGGTATTTCAGAGGGATACTGGAATATTGTGTCGACGCTTGAGTGGATAGGTGCCCTTCGACGGTCGTCGACAATTTCACGGCTCCCCCTTGCATCGTCGTCCGCGAAATACGCAATGCTTCCTGAAAATCAATATCGACCGCCTTATAGCCGGGCGTATCCGCATTTGCGATATTCGACGCCAGGAGCTGCTGGCGATAGGCTCGCAATCCTAGTGCAATCTCATGAATGCCTTCGCCACCCTCTTGCTGCTGGCCCGCCAAGGGAATGTGCCTGGATCCATTGGCCGACGATGAATATTTAGCTTCTGTGGTCGCCCCTTGAGAAAGCGACGCATTGGCTAACGCAAGCCCATAAGAGGCAGAGAACGTCTGCGCTGTTCCCTGGCCGGAGTATGCTTTTCCGGCAACCCAGGTAAGGCCGCCAGGGGTTACGCTGCCCATTCCATTTAGCTGGCTCATGAGTCCTCGTTGATCGTTAAAGTTCAAGAACGTGGCGCTTGTAGTTTCCTGAGCGCCTTCTAACCCCGCTTCAAGTCATCGCGTTTCTGCAAATACTCCTCGCGACCGATTTCTCCACGAGCATACTTTTCTTCCAGGACGGCCAGCGCATCGGGCTTTTTTTCATCGTCCGGGGCGTTCGTACGACGACCACCCATCAGGTATTTCATCGCCGCCAGCACCAACAATATCGGAATCACCCAGAAAAACGCCATGCTTAGCCACCCCAACCAATGCCAGCCCATGCCGGAACCTTCATAATCCATGCACATGCGATTCTCCTTTAGTCTAGATTGAGCAAAAGCGCATTCCTCAGTGAGACTGCCATAGATCATGCGGCGTCTCTTCTATCTTATGTTTTTCCAGCACCGGCCGTCATGTCGGCAGTTTACAATTCCCGGACTTCCACCTCGGTCAGCTCCGTGCCGAGTCGCGTCGTTTTCACGAACTTAAATGCGAAGCGACGGTTTCCCTTGGCGTAGACATGGGTTTCTTCGGCGGGGGAGGCGGCGGTAACTTCTTTGGTGAATCCCAGCGTCGCCATCTCGCGGGCATAAAACGCGATGACCTCGGCGAAACCGGTCTCGCCCTTATAGGTCACGCTCTTTTTCTGCTCATGGACACCGAAGGCGACTCGCACCATGCCGGGAAAACGCGGGATGCCCGCGATGTCTTCGCCGCCCACGTCCTGCCTGGGCAGGGCCGCGCCCGGCACCCACTCTTCGACCTTTTGCCCCAACTCGGGCGGCACGAGCGCCTTAACTCGCTCCTTGAGTCCGGGCAACATCTCCTCGGCCTTTTGCACGGGCTGCGCGACGATTTGCTTGCCGTTGGCGAGCCAATGGGGAAGCCTGTCCGTGACAAGACCGACGCTGGCGATAACCCCCCAGACGAGGAGTACAAGTAAAACCACCAGGCTCAGACCGCCGATCCAGAGCCACCTGCTCATGCCCACCCTCAGTCGAACAAATCGCGCAGGAAGGACTTGCGCGGCTTGCCCCGGTACTCGTCATCGCGGTCGTGGCGCTCTTGCCGCTCGGATTCGCGTGCTCTGTCGGGGGAATCGCCGCGCGACCTGTCGCCGACCTGACGCTCCGCATGCTCGATGAACTTGTCCAGCTCGCCGCGATCCAGCCACACGCCGCGACATTCTGGGCAGTAGTCGATCTCGATTCCCTGGCGCTCAGTCATCACCAGATTCGTTTCTTTGCATACCGGGCATTTCATGGTCTTTCTCCTATTATTCTGTGAAGTCGGCGCCTATCCTGGACGCGAACAGGATGCTTATTTCTGCATTGGCATGGACTCCTGCTGACCCTGGTGTTCCATCATTTGGTCCATCATCATCTGCATCATCTCCATGTGCTTTTCCATCATGTCGCCTCCCATCATTCCACTTTTCATATCTCCGCCCATCATGCCGCCACCCTCTTCCATGTCGTCACACATACCGCGCATCGTCTTCATGCCTTCGCGCATGCTTTGCATATGCTGCCGCATGAGTTTCTGGCGTTCCTCGGGGTCCGTGGTTTTGCGGATTTCTTCCATCTGTGCCTGCATTTTTTTCATCTGCTCCTGCATCTGGCCCATTTGTATATCGTTTTGTTTGTCTGCGGTACCTGTGGCCTTGCCTGATCTGGCTGGCGTGGCTTTTTTATTTTGCTCCGGGTGGTGTGCATCATCGGCAAATGCAAGAGGCGCGGATAACGCGACCGTAGCGAGCGCAGCAAATAAAAACGAATTTTTCATGATGTATTTCCTTTCAAGTTAATGCAAAAAAACGACGACTGTTTTAAGCGATTACACTTTACTTATGTCTTTAACCACAGTTTGCATGTCTTGCTAATCCAGGTTCAGCAAGGCTCTGATCTGTCCCTCCATCAGGCCATCCACGGGGATGACGCGCGCCTCATCAATAATCAGCACGGGGCAATGACGAACCTGGAAACGCTCCACAAGTTCGGGGTGCTCTTCGGCGTAGCAACGCTCATACATGAGACCTAGATCCCGCAACTCCTGCTCGATGCTGCTGCAGTGGCAGGTCCGGGTGATAAGCAGCTTAATGTCCATTTCGATTCCTTTCATCTAATTCAGATAAAGCGCATCAGGTACGCAACATGCGCAACCCGCTCGCGATCACCACGAACTCGCTGATCTCGTGCGCGAGCACGGCCATTGGTAAAGTAAAAGCGCCCGAGACCGCCCCTGCAACCAAGCCGCCGATCACAACGGCGGAAAGCCCGAGATTCTGCCCGATCACCCGCCGGTTCCGTCGGCTGAGCGTCACGGCGTAGGCAAGCCGGGACAGATCATCCCCCATCAGGGCCATATCGGCGGTCTCCAGCGCTACGTCGGTGCCCGCCGCACCCATGGCGATCCCGACTTCGGCTGCCGCCAAGGCCGGGGCGTCGTTGACGCCGTCCCCTACCATTGCCACATGGCCGTAACGCCGCTGCAATTCAGCCACGACACGTGTCTTGTCCTCGGGCGAGAGCTCGGCATGCACTTCGTCCACGCCAGCTTGCAGGGCAATAGCGTGGGCGGCGGCCGTGTTGTCTCCCGTGAGCATGACGATGCGCTCGATCCCCGCCTGCTTGAGTGCAGCCACTGCGTCTGCCGCGCCGGGTCTCAGCGGATCCGCAATCGCAAGGATCCCCGCTGCCCGTTGCGCCGTTCCCACCAGCACCACGGTCTTGCCCTCGCCCTGCAGGCGCTCGATTTCGTGCTCAATCGCGGCGAGAGGCGTTTCGAGTTCCCTGAACAGTTTCGGGCTGCCGATGTACCACTCACCGCCCTGGACACGTCCCTTGGCCCCCATCCCGGTAAGCGACTGGAAATCCTCGACCGGCAACGCGCCGATTCCCAGCGAGGCGGCGTATTCGGCCACCGCGCGCGCCAACGGGTGCTGCGAGCGGCTTTCCAACGCGGCGGCAATAGCAAAAACCTCCTCCGCCTCGCTCCCGTTTAATGGAACGACCTGGGTCACCTGAGGGCGCCCCACAGTCAGGGTGCCGGTCTTATCCATGGCAATCACCCGCACCTTGGCGAGGTTTTCCAGATGCACCCCACCCTTGACCAGCACGCCGTTGCGCCCCGCGGTGCCGATGGCTGCCACCAGCGTGATGGGGATCGAGATCACCAGGGCGCAAGGCGCGGCGGCCACGATAAAAACGGTGGCGCGGGTCAGCCATTCTTCCCACGGCAAACCGAAAAACGGCGGCACGATGGCCAGCAGCGCGCCTACCGCAAGAACCGCCGGGCTGTAGCGGCGGCCGAATTTCTCGATGAAGCGCTGGCTGCGCCCTTTCGCCTGCTGTGCCTGCTCCACCAGTTGGATAATGCGGGCGATGGTATTATTGGCAAAGGTCTTGGTGGCGCGCACGGTGAGCGCCCCTTCGCCGTTAAGCGTGGCGGCGAAAACCTTGTTGCCGGGCGATTTTTCCACTGGGACCGATTCGCCGGTCACCGGTGCCTGGTTGACGCTGGAGCGTCCTTCGATCACTTCGCCGTCGGTGGCGAGCGCCTCACCCGGCAGCACAATGAATACATCCCCGACGCGCAATTCCTCCACGGGAATCCGTATCTCCCCATTTTCACGCCGTACCAGCGCAGTCTTTGGGGTCAGATCCATCAGAGCGCGGATCGCGTGGCGGGCGCGCTCGGCGGTGTAGCCTTCCGCCGCCTCGGAAATCGAATAAAGAAACGCCAGCGTGGCCGCCTCGGCCCACTGGCCCATGACGCCCGCCACGATGGCGGCCACCGACATCAGTAGCTCAATGCCGATCTCGCGCTCTTTGACGAGTTCTTCCAGCGCCTCGCGCCCGAAAAAGTAGCCGCCAATGAGCACGGCGGAAACGTACAGCAATGTCGCAAACGAAGCCGGCAGGCCCGCCATGGCGCCGAAAAAGCCGGCCGCCAGCAATGCGCCGGAGGTGGCGGACATCACCACCTTGAGATTGCGCCAGGGGCGTGGCATGGAAGCCGACTGGGCTACGGCGCCGCAGGACGAACAGGCCATTAGTCCCACTCCACGGCAAGTCTTTTGGTCTGAATGCCCGCCCTACAGCGCCCGTCCTCGCGGAGGCACATACGGTTCTGAAAATTCGCCAGATCATTCGCGAACAGGCTATCGCTGTCCGGTAACGCCTTGAGCAAGTCGTACAAGCGATCTAGATGCGGCGCTCCGCGCACCAGCCGATGGTACACCCAGCGACCATCTTTTTCGGCGGACAGCAGGCCAGACTGGCGCAGGATCTTGAGATGGCGCGACAGCTTGTACTGGGGCTCCACGAGGCTGTCCACCAGCTCGCAAAGGCACGCTTCCTCCCCTGTGTCGGCCAGAAGTCGGGCAATTCGAATCCTCGTCGGGTCCGCGAGAGCCTGAAAGATTTCCTGAGGTTTGATATTTATTGAATGCATAGTTGCATTATAACGCAACTATGCAACAAGACAACCTATATTTAAGGCCATGGATTGCAGTAGTCAATAGACTCAAGTCGCCGAGATCGTAGCGCACCCCACACGGACAGAAGCTGTTCGCGGCACCCTCTCAAATAAGTGCGAGAGGAGAATTTCAAGTGCCCTGGAATAGGGCGCCATCAATAGAAACCAGGTGATAGCGGGAAGTCCCGGTTAATTTTCTTCGCGGATTATTATTTCGGACATTTGTCGTTGTAACTGTTCGAATCATAGTGCGAACATGCCAATCAACGGGAAGCAATATACAAATTCGCTGTGCATCCCGGCGGTGGCGAAGACTCTTGGAAAACGGAGGAGGATATCAAATGTCAAATCGAGATAAGCAGGGGCATCCTATTAAAAGCTTTACCCAGGATGAGCTGGAAGGGCTGAAACAGGACCAGCAGGTATGCAACCAGGATCGCAGAACATTCCTGAAATGGGGTGCGATGCTGTCGTCGCAGGCGATAGTCGGCGGCGGCGTGCTGAACCTCCTGACCGGGGAGGTGCATGCGGACGATACTTTCGTCAACGTCAAGACCTGGGTGTACTCGGTGTGCGGCTATTGCTCGGTGGGCTGCGGCCTCCACATCGGGGTGAACAGCGCCGGGGAAGCGGTGGCGGTGCGCGGCAACAAGAACCACCCCACCAACGCCGGGCGGGTGTGCGTCAAGGGGCTGTACGAATACAAGATACTCAACGATAAGGATCTGCGCGTTGGTGAGCGCGGCAAGTACCCTTTGCTGCGCAACAGTTCCGGCGGCTACGACATTATCACCTGGGACGCAGCGATTACGCTGCTCTCGCAAAAAATCATCGACGCGGTGAATGTCTACGGCCCGGATTCGGTCGGCCTCTACAACACCGGCCAATGGATGCTGGAAGAGTATTACTCCATGGGCAAGCTGGGCAAGGGCGCCATTGGCACCAGCACCATGGATTCCAACACCCGGCTGTGCATGGCGGCGGCGGTGTACGGCTACATGAGCTCCTTCGGCTCGGACGGCCCGCCCGGCTGCTATGACGACATCGAGAACACCAACTGCTTCTTCCTGATCGGCACCAACCCGGCGGAGATGCATCCGCAGGTGTGGCGGCGCATTGTGCTTGCGCGCAAATCCTGGAAAGCACCCAAGCTGATCGTGGTCGATCCGCGCCGCACCCAGACCGCGCGCAGCGCCGACCTGCACCTGCAACTCAAGCCCGGCACCAACGTGGCGCTGATGAACGGCCTGATCCAGCAGATCATCGCCAACAACAAGGTCAACACGACCTACGTCAACAGCTACACGCGCAACTATGCGGCTCTCGCCGCCAAGGTGGCTGCTTATACGCCGGATTACGTGTCGAGCATCACCGGTGTGCCGGCGGCGGATATCCAGACAGCCGCCCTGTGGATTGGCAATTCGCAGGAAGTGTGGTCGATGTTCATCCAGGGCGTCTATCAGTCCATGGGGGCAACCGATACCGTGCGGCTGATCTGCTCCATGCACCTGATCATGGGCAAGATCGGCCGCGCCGGCTCGGCGCCGTTCTCCATCACCGGCCAGTCCACCGCCATGAGCAACCGCGAGGCGGGCGGCTCTTCGGCATTGTCCGCTTACCGCAATTACTACAACCCGACCCATGTCAGCGCGCTGGAAACCCTGTGGAACGTGCCTGCAGGCAAGATTCCCAGGCATTCTCCCACCATGATCACCTCGAACAAGGATTTGCAGCCCACTATCAACAGCATGGTGGACATGATGAAGAACGGCCAGCTCAAGGTGTTCTGGGTAGCTTGCAGCAATCCGGCGGTGACCCTGCCGGACTTGAACAAGTTTTACTCTTACCTGGATTTCGGCAATCCCAGCCGTCCCTTCACGGTGGTGCAGGACATCTACGACCCGATGGAAACCAAGGCGTTCGCCGACCTGTTCCTGCCGGCGGCGCAGTGGGGCGAAAAGACCGGCACGTATACCTGCTCGGAACGCAAGGTTAACCTGGGCAAGCAGGCGGTCAACCCGCCCGGCTTCAACCTGCGCCCCAACTACGGCGCTTACTCGGATTTCGACATCATCAAGAAAGTGGCCGACAAGCTGGCGGCGCTGGATGCGCGTTTCCGCGACAAGAACGGCAATTCGCTAATCACCTACACCACTACCGAGCAGTGCTTCAACGAGTGGAAGAATGTCTCCAAGGGACGCCCGTGCGACATGAGCGGCATGACCTACGCCAATATCGAGTCCAATAACGGCGTTGCATGGCCGTCCACGACTTCCAATGTGCTGGGCGGCAAGCGGTTGTATACCAACGGCGTGTTCAACACCAACTGGGACCGTGCACAGTACGGCACCTCGGCCAGTGCACCGTGGATCGACCCGGAGAACAAGAGCCGCGCCTACTTGTGGGCGGTGGATTATGTGCCGCCGCCAGAGGTGCCGGATGCAACCTATCCGTTCTGGCTCAACAGCGGGCGCGTGATCGAGCATTTCCACTCGCGCACCAAGACCAAGCGCGTGGCGCAGTTGCATGAGATGGTGCCGGAGAACTATGTCGAGATGCACCCCAACGATGCTTCCGCGCTGGGGGTAACGACTGGCGACCTGGTGGCAGTGACTTCGCGTCGTGGCTCGATCACGGTGAAGGCGAAGGTGACCGACACGGTGCGGCAGGGGGCGGTGTTCATCCCGATGCACTTTGGCGATCTCGACCCAAGCGACGTGGCGCAGAACAACGGACGGCAGGTGGCGGTCAACCGGCTCACCATGAACTACGTCGACCCGGTGTGCGGCCAGCCGATTTACAAACACTGCGCAGTTAAACTCGCCAAGGGATAAGGAGGAGACCATCATGTACCGCTATTTCACGAACTTCAAACAGGTGCTTGGGATGTTCTTAACTCTGGTGGCTTGCACGGCAACTCAGGCATGGGCTGCGCAGGACACCAGCTTCGCGGTGGAGTATGAATATTCCTGCCTAACGGGAGGCTGTCACGAGACCAATACCTACCTGGTAAACAGCCACAAGAACTCCCTGATGACGCACGTCATGGTGAAGTGCAACACCTGCCACGGCACGCATACCGCTGCCCAAGTGGGCCAGCCGAAGCCGAACCTGACGGGATACGTGGCCGGCAAGGGGGCGACAGGCTACAAGATTCCGGATGACCGTTGCCTGGTATGCCACAGCGCCGCACCGCAATGGATGCAGAATCAGTCGTCCTGCATGAATTGCCATACGCCGCACGAGTTTGCGAAACCGTGGCAATAAATTATGCTGGATCGAAAGCACTGGGCCGCCTCTTGGCGGCCATTTTTTCGTTTCCGCGCGCTATGCGCCGTCGGCGATCTGGCGAAGCGCAACAATATCGAGGATGACGAAACCGGATTTTGCCAATGAGATAATCTTCTTCTGTTCCAGACTTTTCAGACTGCGGAGCAGAGTGCGCTGCGTCATGCCCAGCATGTCGGCCATTTCCACGCGTGTCAGCGAATCCGCCAGGAAATTGAGTTGCGCCTTGCCCTGCGTGTGGGAGTCATGCTGGAAAAACAGGTAGGCGGCTAACCGGCTTTCTGCGTTTCTGACCGCAAGATTGGCGATGTTCCGAATGTAGGCATTCATGGTGCGCGCCATGCCCTGCATGATGGTATCCATTATCTCCGGATGGCTGGATGATACATCGCGTATGAAATCCCGTCTTATGCAGGCAATGGCGGCATCGCTGATGGCGATAGCCGTGCTGCTTGATGTTTCAGGAATAAGTCCTCACAGGCGATGAGGTCGCCCGGTATGGAAACGATCTTGTGTATCAGCTGGCGGCCATCCATCATGGATTTGCCTACCCTCACCCCGCCCGAGATCAAGATATAAAGGTGGTTATTGCGGCTACCTTCCCGATACAACACCGCGCGTCGCGGAAACGTTTTCAATTGCATGCCGTGCTGGAGGGACACTTTTGCGTCGATGGGCAGCCCGATGAAATAATCCGAATTATCCAGAATGCACGATAGGCAGCGCTCATCTTCCGGTTTGAAGTGGCATGGCCCGGCAATGCCATAACGATGTTTGTCCAGTTTGGGTTCCATTTCTTGATCTCCTCCTGCAGACGCCTTTGAGAATAAAGCACGTCAGGTCCGCAACGGGGCACAACCTACATATTCGAATAGGCATCGCGCCCAGCTATCTTGGTTTGGTACATTGCCCTGTCTGCGCATTTGAGTAAATCATGGGCGCTTTGCTGGTTACCGTAAAACATGCTGACGCCTACGCTGGCAGTGGTGCGGTATTCATACTCATGGAGTTGATATGGCTGGTTCAACGCGGTACGGGTTTTCTCCACAACCAGTTCGGCGGCGGTAGCCGCTTCAACCTCTGCACTGCTCAATGTCTCCAGCACTACAACGAATTCATCGCCACCCAGCCGCGCTACGGTATCGACATCGCGCACACAGCCCAGCAGCCGTTTGGCGACTTCGACAAGCAGCATGTCGCCAACATCATGCCCCTTGGTATCGTTGAGAATTTTGAAGCGATCTATATCCAGAAACATCACTGCACCATGCTGCCCACTGCGCGTGCTGGCAGCGAGAGCCTGGTGCAGGCGATCCATCAGCAGGCGTCGGTTGGGGAGACCGGTGAGCGCGTCGTAAAAGGCGAGTTGTTGGATTTTTTCCTCAGCCAGCTTGCGCTCGGTGATGTCCGTTCGTATCGAGACGTACTGAAACGGTTTGCCATCACTACCCATGTTGGGCACGATGGTGGTCGCCATCCAATACAGACTGCCATCCTTGGCGCGATTGCAACAATCCCCATGCCACACCTTCCCTGCGATAATGGCACGATACATGTCGCGAAAGAATTCTTTCGGATGGGTGCCGGAATTGATCAAACGATGATTCTGCCCGATCAGCTCATCGCGCGAATACTGGCTGATGGCGCAGAATTTATCGTTGACATAAATGATCGTGCCGCGCACATCGGTAATTGCCACGATCGAGTGCTGATCCAGCGCATATTTTTGATGCTCCAGATCTTTCACTACCTGTCTATGGACTTGTTCGAGTTGAGCCAAAGCCCGCGCGTTCTGTCGCGCCATGCGTTGATCGAACAGCACAGCGAGTATCCCGCCGCCAAACCAGAGCAGGGAGTTCAGTGACACCATCATGACAAGAATATCCGGTGACACCCGCGCCGCGCCCGCCAAACACATACTGTTGGGCTGAATGTTTACCCCGAGCATGGCGGTGTAATGCATGCCGGAAATCGCCAAACCCATGATCACGCCGCCCAGTACAAAGCGCAGCAGAACAGGTATTTTTATGCGCTCGCCCTGATACATCATCAGCAGCGCGCCCCATGAAGCGATGACGGCAATGGACACGGACAAGGCAAAAATCAGCGGGTCGTAGCTGATCGGCGGTGACATCTTGAGAGCTGCCATGCCGGTGTAGTGCATGATGCTGATGCCCGCCCCCATCACCAAGCCGCTTACGACGATACGGCGATTACTGATGTCAGGCGCACGCAGCACATAGAAACCGAGTAAGGCTGCGGCAATCGCAGGCAAAGCAGAAAGCAGGGTTAACGGTAGGTCATAGCTGACGGGGATGGGTAAGTGGATCGCCAGCATGCCGATGAAGTGCATGGACCAGATTGCCAGGCCCAGTGTGATGCCGCCGGCAGTCATCCATATCCACGCCGAGCGACCGCTGTTCTCGCGCATGCGCTGAGCATGAGTGAGCGCTGTAAACGAACCGATCATCGCAATCAGTACGGATAACAACACCAGGGGAACATTCCAGACGATTAACAATTTACGCCTTTGCCCTTTCTATTCATGGCACATCGAGGCCATCCAGCACCAGCGCCTTGAATTCATCGACGGGCACCGGCTTGCTGAAGTAGTAGCCCTGCATGAAATCGCATTGCATGGACTGCAGAAACGTCATCTGCTCTTCCGTTTCCACGCCCTCGGCGATAACTTTCAATCCCATCTTGCGCCCCATGTCGATCACTGCCGCCACGATGGAAGCGTCGTTGGTGTCGGTCAAGATGTCGCGCACAAACGAGCGGTCGATCTTGACCGTGTCTATCGGCAAGCGTTGAAGCCCCGTCAGCGAAGAGTGGCCGGTGCCGAAATCGTCGATGGCGATGGTGATGCCCATCTGCCGCAGTTCCCGCAGCGTGCCGATTACGGCATCGGTATATTGCAGGATGGCGGTCTCGGTGATTTCCAGTTCGAGACAGGCGGGGTCCAGGCCGGTACGCTCCAGAATCTGCCCGATCTGCTTGAGCAGATGGGGATGCTTGAGCTGGTGCGGTGAAAGGTTAACCGCGATCTTGAGCGGCGGCAGCCCCGCATCCCGCCAAATACATGCTTGCTCGCAGGCCTGGCGAAGCACCCATTCACCGAGCGGGACGATCAGATTACATTCCTCCGCCAGGGGAATGAAACGTGCGGGAGGAATCAGCCCAAGTTCGGGATGCTGCCAGCGCGCCAGCGCTTCCATGCCGACGATTTCTCCGCTGACCCGGCCAATCTGCGGCTGGTATTGCAGCAGGATCTGGGGCTGGTAATACAGGAGCAGATTTTCCTTGGCAATGGCCTTGCGCAGCGCGCTTTCCATGCTTACTCGATCCGCCAGGGAGGCGTTCATTTCCGGCGCGTAGAGCCGGTAAACGCCACGGCCCTGCTGCTTGGCGCTATACATGGCGGCATCGGCGTTCTTGAGCAGGGTATCCGCGTCGTCGGCATCAAGGGGAAACACCGTGATGCCGATGCTGGCCGAGATGAACAGCTCGTGTTCGCCAATGTCGAACGGGTGGGTAAACAGTTCGATGATTTTTTCGGCAACTCTTTCCGCATCGCGGACATGGGCGATGTCGTCCAGCAGGATAACGAATTCGTCTCCACCCAGCCTGGCAGCCGTGTCGCACTTGCGTACCACGCCGCGCAGGCGTTCGGCGACCAGGCGCAGCAGTTCGTCGCCTGTTTTGTGGCCAAGGGAATCGTTGACGTTCTTGAAACTGTCGAGGTCGAGAAACATCACCGCCAGCAGTTTCGCATGGCGCTGGGCGTGGATCACGGACTGGCCGAGGCGGTCTAGGAACAGGCGGCGGTTGGGCAGGCCGGTGAGAGCGTCGTAATGGGCCATCTGCGTCAGCTGTTCCTCGAACGCCTTGCGCTCGCTGATGTCCTGCACTACGACGGTCATGAACTGCTGGTCGCCATGCAGGAAGGCGCTGACGGACAGCAGCATGGGGAAGGTTTCGCCATTTTTTCCGTGTGCCAGGAAAGATAGAACCTCGCCATTGATGAGCCGGTCGCAGGATTCGAGCAGTCCGGACTCGTCTTCCACCAGGCGGCAGAACAACATGCCAACTGCTTCCTCGTCTTCGTAGCCGAACATTTGCTGCGCGGAGGCGTTGAGGGTTTCGATCTGGTAGTTCTGGTTGACGATAACCACGCCTTCCGCCAGATTCTCCAGCACCGTGCGGTGGCGGGATTCCTGCGCGACGGCTTCTTTCCCGCGTTTGACGATCTCGCCCCGCATGAACTCCAGGTCTTCGGCCAGTTCCTTGATTTCGGTCAGATTGGTCTCGACATTCAAGGTGAGCTGCATGTCGCCGCCAGCGATCTCGCGGGAGGCGTGCTGCAACTCGATGAGCGGCCGGATCAGGCGCATCGCCAACGAGATGGACAACAGTAACAGCGCACACAGGTAGACGGCTGCTGCGACAAAGCCGAGTTGGTACAGGTGGCGGATTTTTTCGTTCACGAAGGTTTCGTCGTAACCCAGGCGTAGCGTGCCAAGCCTCTCGCCGTCATGGCCGGTCACCGGCACGGCCAGGTAGTAAATTTTGTCGCCGTGTTCGCCGAAGAACAAATCTTCCTTGAATGTTGGGTCGGAGGCGCTGCCGGGCATGAAGCGCGCATGGACCACTTCGCCGGACAACTGGATGTCGGCCAGCAGTGCCGCTACCCGGTCTTGCCGGATGTCATGTCCCGCCAGGGTGGACAGGATTTGCGCCTGACCGCGCACGTGGTTGACGAACTGTGCCTGGTAATCACACTTGACGAGATACATTACTCCCGAGATCAGGGCGGAGCCGATCACAAAATTCATGAGCAGGATGCCGATGACCATCCGCCCCGGCATGCTATGCAGAAAACGGGGGATCAGTTTTCCTACCATGGCTCGGCCACAATTTTGAGATTGGAATTGGCGACGGCCTTGTCGGCCCACATGTAGGTCACGGCGAATTTATCGGCGAGCAGGGTGTTGACCAGCAACGCCTCGGAATCATAGAGCGCCGGGCGAGTTCCGCCGCCGTGCATGACACGGGTGAGCAAGGCTCGCTCGTAAGCATCGCGCGACATGAATATGACTTTCTGCAGAAAAGATTCTTCCAGCACCGGGTCGCTGGTATTGCGCAGGGGGTGCAGGGATTCACCGGCAGCGAAAGACGCGGCAACCGCTACCCCCAGGAACAGCCTGCGCGTGTCAGCCGGGGGCAGACGGGTGATATCCGAGTCGCTGGCGGCGACCAGTACCAGTTTGCGCATGTTTTGCGCCCAGGCGGCGCTGGTGCCGGATAAGCATATAGCAGCAAAAACCCAAAACAACGCCACGCCGAATCTTTTTCTCATCATGGGTATACCGCACTCCACTGAATCTGCAACTGGCGGAAACCATCATCCAGCCTTCTCACGCGGCTAGCTTCAATCTTCACAGTCTGGTTTCGGGTTATGTCATGGCGCAGGCCAAACATGTCGCGCTCCCGTATAAACTCGGGGAGCATGGCCAGCAGGGGACCGCCCCCACCGCCCCGCGTGCTCTCCGCCCGTGCGTAGGCTGCCATGTTCGGCGCGAAGCGGAATTCTCCTTGCAGGTAAGTGTTAAGAAAATTTCCTGCGATCGCCCCGCTGGCGCCGGTCAGGGTGTCATCGAAAATGAACAGTTCGCCGATGACGCGGAACCGTTGATATTCCCAGTTGGCGAACACACCGCCGATGTTCTGCGTGAGGCTGCTCCATTCGTCTGCCTTGACGGGCACCCTGTTGCGCACAAAGAAGACGCCGATCTGGGTCGGCGATGTTTCGTCCGGTGAATAGGCAAGCCTTAGGCCGGCGGTAAGGTCGCCAAGGCGTGCGGGGCCGACGATGTCGGGAGACACGAGCCTTTCTTTCAACACTGCGCCCTTGCCTATTCCGGCGCTGTATTTGATGGTGCCTTCACTATCCCACTCACTCAGCTTACCTTCCAGCTGCATGCCGATGTAATGTGACGGGATGGGGCTACCATCTTCCACCAGGCCGGGTTTGTCGATGGTGGTCTGCAAAAAGGTGCCGTGGTGGAATTGGGTGTTCCAGTAACCTTGCAGATTATGAAACTTTCCGAGAGATAGCATGTTTCCGGAATCGAACCGCCATCCCGCGTGCAGGCGGGACCACTCGCGTTCATGCTCGGAAACGAATATCTCGGAGAGCCAGATGATGGAACCGAGATTTCCGGTGGCGAACACATCGAGTGTGGGCTCGGTGTAGTTGCGCTTCAGATCGTCGCCCTCCGGTAATCCCGGACGGTGGGACGCGGTAACGGCGGGAAAGAACAGCAATTCGGTATGGTTTTCCGCGTGACTGCACAATGACGCGGCGCTCAGCCCGAATCCAATGAGCATTGCCCATAGTCTTGTAAGGCGCATGGAAATGCCTCCTAAACAATGCCACCTTTGTGACACGTGAGTTCTGTGGGGAGATCGCGGGCGCACATGGGCACCGCGCAAACAGCGTGCTCCCTATTACGCGGATTTCACCGGGTATGGGGCAAGCTGACTGTTACCGGAATGAGTTAACGCGGAGGTTTATAGATGCTCTTGGCGAGCAGAGGGAGAAGCGGTGAGGTGAAAAAGGGGGGGATACGGGAGCTGGACGTATCCCTGACCATCGGGCGAAAGAAGTCGCCTACGAGCGAAAGCAGATGGCTTGCCGCAAGACAGCCATGATTGCACTTATTTTGTTCAGCTGTGGTCGAAGGCTCCTGGGATGCATCTTGCGTTTCGTCTGGGGCAGAGTAATGGCTACTGTCATCCGAAACCAGGCAGGGGTCGTACTCACCGTCAGCAGTAACGAGATAAGCCGCGCCTACCCCATTGACGAGGAATGTCATTAAAGTAAGCAGACAAATAATCGAGCGCGACAGCCTGGCCACATCCCCTCCAAACGCCGTGCCCGATTAAAAATACCTATCCGGTTCACGGCGGTAATTATACGCACTCCCGATTTTTCCGTAGTGCAATTTTTAGTTGTTGCTTGGTACGTTAACACCAACAATTTTTAGTGTAAATAGTTTTATTTAAGGCATGTTAATGCCCCGCAGCTTGCAGCAGGGTACTTTTAAGACTGGCAAAACCGCCAGATTGGATTTTCTATTTTTGCTTGCTATTGCGAATCATTCTCATTATACTTTTAATCAGTAAGTTGATGTTCGGAATAATCCGTTGATCCCAAAATTTCTAAATGAAAGGAAATCCATGAAACACCAGAATCACACCCTTGCCGCCATTTTTACTTTCCTTGGTACCGCCCTGACCTTCTCGGCCCATGCCGTGGAATACCCGATCGGCACCCCGCAACAGCGCAACGGCATGGAAATTGCTGCCGTCTACCTGCAGCCGGTCACCATGGAACCGGACGGCATGATGCGCAAGGCCGAGGAATCCGACGTGCACATGGAGGCCGACATCCACGCGCTGGCCAGCAACCCCAACGGCTTCGAAGAAGGCGCATGGATGCCCTACCTGAGCATCAAATACGAAGTCACCAAGCAGGGCACCAATGAGAAAATCAGCGGCGACTTCATGCCGATGGTGGCCAACGACGGCCCGCACTACGGCGACAACGTCAAGCTCAAGGGACCCGGCAAGTACACGGTTAAATACAGGATTTCCCCGCCTTCCGCCGACTCGCATAGCCATTTTGGTCGCCATACCGACCGCCTGACCGGCGTGCGCCCCTGGTTTAAGCCGTTCGAGGTGGAATATGAATTCACCTATGTCGGTATTGGCAAGAAGGGGGGGTATTAAGCCATGCTGCACTCGATCCGCATGAAGCCGCTGGCGCTCGCCGTCGCCCTGTTCGTCGCGATGCCGTCTTATGCCGCCCCCTCCGAGGGCGAGCTGGTGAAGCTCATCCAGAAGCTCAACGAGCGCCTGGACAAGCTTGAAAAGCACAATGCCGAACTGGAGAGCCAGATGCAGGCTCCCCGCGCGAACAGCAAGATGCCAGCCGATATCGAAAAGCGCGTCCAATCTCTTGAACATGCCCAGGAACAGTTAACCAATGGTTTGGAAAGCGACGAGATCAGCCAATACGAGCCCGACCTGACCTCTCGCCTCAAGGCAGTGGAAAAGGATGCTTTGAACGTGAAAAAAGCAGCCTCAAAAATCGATGCCCTGGAAGGCTTGAAAGTCGGTGCAAGCCTGACCACCGTGGCCCAGCGTCCCAATGGCTTGCCCCAAGGCACCACAAACGGCAACAGCCAGCTCAACTACCGGGCCGATGTCACCGCGGAGCTGCCGCTGGAACCAGTCGGCGACGTGGATCACAAGATCTTCGCCCATTTCCGCATGGGCCAGGGACTGGGGCTGAACAGTCCCTTTGCCAACCTGGGTGCTTTTGCCAGCGCCCCCAATGCCGTGGCTTTCCGCGCCAGCGGCGCCAGTCCGGACGACTCGGTGGCGATCCTGGGCCAAGCCTGGTACCAGGCTTCTATTCCGTTGCCTTTTGGCGGCTTCAAGCCGCGTTCCCGTGAAACCCTGGAACTTACTTTTGGCAAGATGGATATTTTCGGCTTCTTCGACCAGAACGCCGGCGCCAACGACGAAAGCCGCCAGTTCCTCAACTCTATTTTCGTGCACAACCCGCTACTGGATGCGGGCAGACAGGTCGGCGTGGATGCCAACGGCTTCCAGCCGGGCTTTGTGGCCTCCTACTATAACCAAACCAGCAAGCCGGAAACCTGGCGCGTCTCCTTGGGGGTGTTCGGCACCGGCCAGGGCGCCAATTACCAGCGCTTCTTCTCATCCCCGCTGGTCATGGCCCAGGCGGAAACCTCCCTCAAATTCCTCGGCGGCCTCACCGGCAACTACCGCCTCTATGCTTGGCAACAGGGGCAAGGTACCGAACTGGACGGCTCCACCACCCAACAAAGCGGTTGGGGCATTTCCGCCGACCAGCGGGTGGATGATGGGGTGACCCTGTTCGGACGCTACGGCCAGATGGCCAAGGGCAAGGTGTCCTTCGACCGCGCGCTCACCCTGGGTGCCGAGTTCAACGGTTCCTATTGGAGCCGGGGCGGCGATACCATTGGGTTAGCCGCTGGCTGGTTGCGGGCGAGCGACGATTACCGTGCTGCCGGCGGTTCGGGAGACCTGGATGGGGACGGCGTTGCCGACTTCAGCTTCAATCCCGCAGGAGCGGAGAAAGTGGCCGAACTCTACTACCGCTACCGCATCACCAAGCAGTTCGAGCTGTCTCCAGACTTCCAGTACACCAGGAGAATGGGCGGCAACCCTGATGCAAGCACTACCAAGGTGTTGGGCTTGCGTGCGCAACTCTCATATTGATTAAGAAGGAGGCATCATGGAACTTGACCGCGATAAAGCCATTGAGGTTCTCAACCGCATCATGGAACTGGAACTGGCCGGAGTGGTGCGCTACACCCATTACGCGCTGATGGTGTATGGCTATAACCGTATCCCCATCGTTTCATGGCTGCAAGCTCAAGCGGACGAAGGGTTGGTACACGCCCGTCGCGCCGGCGAGCTGATCACCCATCTGGGCGGCCACCCTTCTCTTGCTATCGGGCCGCTGCTGGAGAGCCACAAACATGATGTCGGCGATATTTTGCGCGAGTCGCTGGCACATGAAACCGCAGCCAGACAGTCCTACTATGAACTGTTGGAAGTGGCGCGCGACCGTTCTGTCCTGCTTGAGGACTATGCACGCGAATTGATCAGCGAGGAGGAACTGCATTTCGGAGAAGTGGACAAGATGCTGCGCACGCCCGGCTCCACCGGGACATTCTCGGGTTAAGCCTGAGTTGCGGCACCGCATTAACAACCGTGCGGGAGGACATCGTTCCTCCCATAGCGAGGGAGAAACACCATGAGTTTTTGGCATTCTTTTAGTAAAATCTGGAACATCTCGGCTGCGGCCTCTTTAGCCGTTATTCTAGCCCAGCCGTCAGCCGCGCTTGCGGAGGACATGCCCACCTTCCAGCTCACCGCGAAGAACGGACGCTTTTACCCCGAAACCATCGAAGCCCCGGCTGGGAAGAAATTCCGGATCGCCATCAAGAACGAAGGCCCCGGCCCGGAAGAATTCGAGAGCCTCGAACTCCGTAAGGAAACCGTGCTCGCGCCCGGCGTCACCCGCACGCTGGTGTTCGCGCCGATGAAACCCGGCACATACAAATTCTTCGGCGAGTTCCACCTGGATACCGCCAAGGGTCAGATCGTCGTCAAGTAGGAGAAAACCGTGGGCAATACGCTATTCATCGTCTGGCGCGAAAGCGTCGAAGGCATCCTCGTGGTGGGCATCCTCTACGCTTGGCTCAAGGCCCATCCCGAAGGCGTGCGCGGGATGCGCTACCTGTGGGGCGGCGTGGCCGCCGGGCTGGGGCTGGCCGGGCTGCTCGCGCTGGCCATGATGGGGGTATACAGCAGCCTGGACGGCGATGCGCTGGATTATTTTCAGCTCGGCATGATGCTCGTCGCCGCCGGGCTGATCACGCAGATGGTGTTCTGGATGCGCAAGCACGGCCGCACCCTGAAAAAGGAGCTGGAAACCGGCCTGGAACGCGCGGCTGTCGAGGCCAACTGGACGGGGGTAGCGGTCATTGCCGCACTCGCGGTCGGGCGAGAAAGCGCTGAAACCGTGATTTTTCTCTACGGCACCGGGATGGAACAGCACGGCATGGCGTTCGCCCAATTTCTCGGCGCTGCCGCGCTGGGCTTCGCGCTCGCGCTTGTTACCTTCTGGCTGCTGGCTAATGGCGGGCGCTATCTGTCGTGGAAAAGTTTTTTCCGCATCAGCGAAACCTTGCTGCTCCTGCTTGCTGCCGGGCTCCTGGTGGGCGGTGTAGAAAAAATGATCGGCTTAGGATGGATTCCGGCGCTAATTGATCCAGTATGGAATTCTACATTTTTGCTTGATGATCGCGCCTCGGTAGGCAATCTGGTCGCCACGCTCACCGGCTACCGCGCCCATCCCGCCTTGACGCTGGTGCTGGTGTATACCGCCTACTGGGCATTGGTGCTCGGCTGGCCGCGGTTGCGCAAGCAGGCGGCATAAACCCAGATTATCCATTAGCGCCAAAACACCGCTGTGGGAGCGGCGCCCTCGCCGCGATTTGCGGTCGCATTCGCGCCGGGGGCGGCGCTCCTACATGCACGAGCATTCCAATGGACAATCTGGCATAAAAACACTTCCGACAAAACAAAAGACCGATCATGAAAATGGAACAACCGATATTCTTCCACCCCATGCCAGCGCGGCCCGCCTCGCGCCTGCAGCGCCTGGGCGATGCCATGCGGCGCTACCGTCGCCTCATCATCGGCGTTCAATGGGCGGTGGTGGTGTTCTACCTAGCGCTGGTGACGGTGCCAGCCTTTCTTCCCCTGCCGGGGACCGGCTCCAGCGTGCTGAACAACCTTACCGTGCTGGCCCAGTTCATGTTCTGGGGTATCTGGTGGCCGTTCGTGATTGCCTCCATGCTGCTAATGGGGCGTGTCTGGTGCGGTGTGTTCTGCCCGGAAGGTACGCTCACCGAGCTTGCCAGCCGTCACGGTCTGGGTCGCCCGGTGCCGCACTGGCTGAAATGGGGCGGCTGGCCGTTTACCGCTTTTGTTATCACCACGATTTACGGCCAGTTGGTGAGCGTCTATGAGTACCCCAAGGCCGTTCTGCTGGTGTTGGGCGGTTCTACGGTCGCTGCTGTTGCTATTGGCTTTGTTTATGGCAAGGGCAAGCGTGTCTGGTGCCGCCATCTGTGCCCGGTCTCCGGCGTGTTCGCCCTGCTCGCCCGGCTTGCGCCGATACATTTCAAGGTCGATCGCGAAACCTGGAATGCTGCCGCGAAAACTCACCCGGTGCCGGTTGATTGTGCTCCACTGATAGACATACGACGCATGAAAAGCGGCTCGCAGTGTCATATGTGCGGACGTTGCAGCGGTCAGCGCGACGCGGTAACGCTTGCTTCGCGTCTACCCGGTGCCGAGATTGCCAGCTTGAAGCCTGCTGAGGCCAATGTGTGGGAGGCTCGACTACTGGTGTTCGGCATCATCGGCACAGCTGTCGGCGCATTTCAGTGGTCGTCCTCACCGTGGTTCGTGACGATCAAAACCCGTGCCGCCGAATGGCTGATCGAGCACGACTCCTACACTCTGCTCCAGGACAACGCGCCCTGGTGGCTGCTGACTCACTACCCGGAAGCCAACGACGTATTCACCTGGCTCGACGGCATCGGCGTGCTCGCCTACATCGGCGCCACCGCGCTGATCCTGGGTGGCTGGATCACACTCTGGCTGCGGCTGGCGGGTGCACTGCTGCCGGGGAATAGGAAGCAGAACACGCATTGGCTCTCCTATTCGCTTATTCCGATGGGCGGATTGGGCGTGTTTCTGGGGCTGTCATCTCTTACCGTTACCTTGCTCAAAGCCGAGGGAATCGTGATGTCCTGGCTACCTGAAGCGCGTGGCGCACTACTCGCCATGGCCGCGTTGTGGAGCCTGTGGCTAGGTGGGCGCATGCTGTTCGCCTTGCCTGAAGCTGGTCGCGCAGCCAGATTGACGGCGCTGGCTTGTCTGGCCGCAGCTATTGCAGGCATCGTGCTACCGTGGATTTTCCTGTTTTATCTTTGGTAACAGCGCCTTTTGCAAAACTCCTGCTCCGACCAACCAGAGTTATTCCATATCATTAAGAACCCCATCGATTTCCCGATGACTAGTGTCCCGCCACGCCTGCCGATTCCAGGAAGGCGCGCAGCTTGCCGAAGTCGATGATGCCCACCGTCTTCGAGATCCGTCTGCCCGACCCGTCGATGAGGAACGTCGTCGGCGTCACGCTGACCTGGTCGAATTCGCGCGCGAGCTTGCCGTCCCTGTCGAAGACGACAGGAAACGGCAGCCCCTGTTTGCGGACATACGCCCTGATGTCGCCGGGCTGGTCGTAATGCATGGCCACCGCAATTACTTCGAATCCCCGCTTGCGATACTGCTGATAGGTCTGGATGAGATCAGGCATTTCCGCAAGGCAAATCCCGCAGCTCGTCGCCCAGAAATTGATGAGCACGATCTTGCCGCGCAAATCGCTCAAGCGGATCTGCTGCCCTTCCATAGTCGTGAACGTGGGCGCTGGCGAGGCTACTGCTTGCATACTTAAATTAGCACACAAGGCGATGACCAGCATCGCCCAACGTAGTCTGTTGTAAAGCATGCTAATGCTTCCCTTTCCGTGTATCCGCGACGATTCTGCCGTCTTTGACTTGCAGCACCCGCTCGGCACGTTGCGCCACCGCGATGTTATGGGTAACCATGAGGAGCGTTTTGCCGGCCTTGTTTAGCTCGCCGAGCAAGGTCAACAACTCCGCCTCGGAACCGGAGTCCAGGTTGCCGGTGGGCTCGTCCATGAGAAGAATATCGGGCTCGTTGGCCAAGGCGCGGGCAATCGCAACGCGCTGCTGCTGGCCGCCGGAAAGCATGCTCGGCAGGTGGTGGGCCTTGTCTCCCAAGCCAAAGCGTTCCAGCAGCTCCATGGCGCGCCCGTTGCTGTGTGTCGCGCCGCCGAGCCAGAGCGCGATCTCGACGTTTTCCAGCGCTGTAAGATGTGGCATCAGGTTGAAAAACTGAAACACGAAACCGATTTTTTTGCCGCGCACGGCGGCCAGTTCCGCGGCATCGAGGGTGCCAAGCTCCGAGCCGTCCAACACGATGCGGCCGGCGCTGGGGCGATCCAGGCCGCCGATGAGTTGCAGCAGCGTACTTTTACCATGCCCGGAAGGCCCCATGATCGCGACCCATCCGCCGCGCTCCACGGTCATCGAGACTTCCGAGACCGCCTTCACCTCAGCAGCGCCACTGCCGTAAGTTTTGCTCACTTTCTCCAGTTCGATGACGGCGTTAGACATGGCGCATGGCCTCCACCGGAGAGAGCTTGGTCGCCCGGTACGCCGGGTAAAGACCAGCCAAGAGTGCGAGGCACACGGAAAAGCCCATTGTGAGAAGGATGGTACCGTAGTCGATCGCCACCGTCTGTGACTGATGCAGCGACGCGGTGAACGCATTGTCGGTGAGGTAAGAGCCGAACAGGTAAGCGGCGAGAATGCCAATCGTCACGCCCAGAATCCCGCCGAGCAATCCGTAGAGCCCGGATTCGAGCATGAATGCCAGGAACAAGGTACGCCGGGTGCTGCCGAGCGCCTGCAGAATCCCGATCTCGCGGCGGCGTTCATGCACTGCGGTGAGCAGGGTATTGACGATACCGAACGCCGCAGCAAGTACGCCGACTGCCGCCACCGCCTGCATCGCCGCACCGACCGAACCTACGATGGACAGGACTGAAGACAGCAGTTGCTTATCGGTGACCACGGCGACGTTGGCAACTTCCTGGATTTTAAGGCTGGTTGCCTCGATTTTTTCGAGGTCGCTGACCTGGACGGCGATGAACGACACCTTGTCCTGCACGTCATAGATTTGCTGGGCGAGAGTGAGTGGAATGAAGGTGGCGATGTCGTCCTTGCTGCCCGCTTCGCGCAGCACCCCGATTATGGGAAGCAGCTTGCCGCGCACGGTGAATTCGTCGCTTGGCTTGAGCTTGAACTGTTTGGCGATTGCCGACCCGACGACGATCCCACGCTCATCCGGAGAGTTGAAGTAGCGCCCGGATTCGATACCCCACTTCTGCAACGCGCGCATCTCTTCAGGCCAAACCCCGATTACCGGTACCGGTTGGTTGCGGAACGCGGTCTTTTCGTTGAGATAGGGAACGGCGCTCTTGACACCCGGCACGGCACGAATCTTCTCCAGGTCAGACATGGGAATCGCCTCGGGCAGTTGCTCTCCAGTGAGCACCGAGATTTGTTCATAGGCGCACCAGCCTTTGGGCGTGACCACCAGATTGGCGCCCAGCCCCTGCGCCTGCTTCTTGATTTCCGTGGTCAAGCCTTGCCCTATGGTCATCAAGGCGACAAACGCTGCCATCCCCACGCTAACCCCGGCCAAGGTAAAGATAAAACGTCCGCGCCGGCGCAGCAGGTTGCGCCATACCAACTTGCCGAGATTCATTTCTTGATCGAGCCCAGGTTCTCAACCGAGTCGGCGCGAAGATAAACCATTTTCTTGTCCGCGTCCTCCGTCATAGTCCCGCGCACGTTCACCTCATCCCAGGGTTTGAGCTTCGTATCCTTGACCTTGATCGGCAAGTAGAACTTGGCGCAATGCAGGTCCTGGCAGACACGGGCCTCACGCGAATCAATCAGGGCGAAGAGCTGTGGATCGTTGGGAGAGACTTTCGCGACAACGCCGCGCACGAGAACCTTGCCGGTATAGCCTTTCGGGTCGGCCTCCAGGTCTTGCACCTGCAACGCTCCCTTGGGCAGCGGCGGCTGCGCCTTGCCGAGCAAGTCGGGCAAACCAGCGTTGGCGACCTTACCGCCGCCCAAGAGCGCGGTTCCCATCACAAACGCGGCGCCTAACGCCAGCACTCCTGCGATCCAGTACCTGCGCCTCTTAACAAAGCTGGTCGATTCCGTCCCTCGCGTTTCATTCACCTTCGTTTTTTTCATTTCCTCAACCCCTTTCATGCCAAGCGCTCCTCGAGAAGACTGAGATCACCCCTGAGCGCCTTGAGTAGACTCTCGCTATGTACCCGGTAATAGACCATCTTGCCGTCGTTGCGCATGCTGAGCCAGCCTTGGCTGCGCAGCAGCTTGAGCTGGTGCGAGGTGGCGGCGACGGTCAGTCCCAGGACATGCGCCACGTCGCAGACACACAGCTCGCCATGGGCGAGCGAGAGCAATATCTTCAGGCGCGTCACATTGCCCAGGAGCTTGTACAGCTCGGCCAGTTGCGGCAGCAACTGCTCATCCTTCGCCAGCTCGGCCTTGATCCGGGCGACCTTCTCCTGGTCGAAGCAGGTAACGTTGCAGACTGGACTCTTAATAATTTTGGCAGAAGGCATAGAGAGTACTTATCATTTAGACGATTGCGATAATGATAAACTGATGGCGGTGGACGGTCAAGAAGGATTCGGGATGTCTGGAGATGGTGCACGCTACTGACGTACCGAAAAATACTGATGGTGAAGCCCATCTTATGCCTCGCGTACCTACGCCAGGCTGACCGAAATTACATTTTGGTTATCTTCGCTGAACTGGCTAGAATGCTTGAATCCATAAATAACGAGGCTTGCAGATGAAGGTTCTGATCGTTGAAGACGAAGCCAAGGCCGGTGACTACCTGCGCAAGGGTTTGACCGAGAACGGATTCGTCGTCGATCTGGTAAGCAACGGCATGGACGGCCTGCATCTTGCCTTGACCGGGGACTATGCCGTCATCGTGCTCGACGTGATGCTGCCCGGCATGGACGGCTGGAGCGTGCTGCGCGAACTGCGTAAGGCCAAGGACACCCCGGTGATCTTCCTTACCGCGCGCGACGAGGTCGAAGACCGGGTAAAAGGGCTGGAACTCGGCGCGGACGACTATCTGGTCAAGCCCTTCGCCTTTTCCGAACTGCTCGCACGGTTGCGCACCCTGTTGCGACGCGGGCGGAACACCCAAGCGGAAGTTCTGTCCATCGCCGACCTGGAGCTCGATCCGGTACGGCGCAGGGTGGCGCGGGGCGCGGCACGGATCGACCTCACCGCCAAGGAATTCGCGCTGTTGTATCTACTGATGCGGCGTCAGGGCGAGGTGCTGTCGCGCACCTTCATCGCCGAGCAGGTGTGGGACATGAATTTCGACAGCGACACCAACGTGGTGGAAGTCGCGATCCGCCGGCTGCGCGCCAAAATGGACGATCCGTTCAACCGTAAATTGCTGCATACTGTGCGCGGCATGGGGTATGTGCTGGAGGAGCGGGAATGAAGCCAGTAGTCCGTTCCACCAAAACGGGGACAAATGAAATGGATGGATTTTTTCGTCAGGCTAGGCGCAGACTCGCCGCCGTATGGGGTATACGGCAAGAGGATGCAACGACGCATGGCGGAAAAAGACGCCGTTTCATGTCGGCGGTTTGGTGGAACGGACTACTCAGCTCGATCACCTTCCGCCTCAGCATCCTGTTCGCGCTCACCACGGTTCTGCTGCTCGCCAGCATCGGCGCCTATCTCTACCGCTTTCTCGACGTCGAGCTGATGCAGCGGGATCACGCCGAACTAGTCGGCAAGGTGGAGCTTTTCCGCCATCACCTCGCGGCGGTGAACTCGCTGTCCCAGATCGTCGCCGCGCCCAACGAATTCCGCGACGCCATCATCGGCCATCCCCACCTGCGCCTCGCCCTGCTGGACGAGGCGGGCAATGTTCTGCTCTCGTCCGCAGACTGGCGGCCCGGCGCGGAAATATTGAAAGCACTGGTCGCCGAAGGGGCCGCGCCGGGTGGCATCACGATCCGTATGCCGACACTCGGCGACCCTTATCACACCGTTGCGGCATGGGGCGCACTGGGGGGCAACACGGGAGAGCGGGCGCTGATCGTCCTGTCGCTGGACTCGCGGGAAGCACTGGAACTGCTGGCGAATTACCGCCGGGCGCTGTTCGCCGCCATGCTGTTCGGCGGACTGGCTGCCGCCGTCCTCGGTTTTCTCACCGCCCGCAATAGCTTGCGGCCACTACGCCAGATGGCGGAAACGGCCAGCGACATCTCCGCCAGCCGCCTCGACCGTCGGCTGGAAGTGGCGAACGCCCCGCAGGAGCTGAAGGCGCTGGCCGCCGCCTTCAACGCCATGCTGGGGCGGCTGCGGGATTCATTTTCCCGGCTGTCGGATTTTTCCTCCGACTTGGCCCACGAGTTGCGCACCCCGATCAACAACCTGATGGGGCAGACCCAGGTCGTCTTGTCCCGCGCCCGTAGCGCCGAAGAATACCGCGCCGTGCTGGAGTCGAACCAGGAGGAATACGAGCGGCTGGCGCGCATGATCGGCGACATGCTGTTTCTCGCCAAGGCGGATAACGCCCAGGCGCCGCTCCATGCAGAAGAAATCGACCTGCGGGCTGAGTTGGACAAAGTCGCCGAGTTCTATGAAGTGCTCGCCGATGAGGCCGGCCTGAAAATCGTTTGCGCGGGTGAAGGTCGCGTCGCTGCAGACCATATTCTGGCGCAGCGCGCCATTGCCAACTTGTTGTCCAACGCTATCCGCCATACCCCACCGAGCGGCGTGATTCGCGCCTCCATCGCCGCGACCGCCGATGCCGTGGAACTGCGCATCAGCAACCCTGGCCCCGGCATTCCACCCGAGCACCTGGAAAGAGTTTTCGACCGCTTCTACCAAGTGGATGGTGCCCGCGAACGTTCCGACGCGGGGACGGGACTGGGGCTCGCCATCGTCAAATCCATCATGCGGCTGCACGGCGGCGACGCCACAGTAGCCAGCGAACTGGGGCGACTCACCACTTTCACCCTGCGATTTCCTGCTGGCGGCGGTCGGGCCTGACGCGTGTTGCGCGACTCATCACCTGGCCGCTTATCATTTCAAGCCCAAATTTACACTCCATGGGTTCGGCGCTCTGTACCGAACGGTCATGGCGAACCGCCGCCCCAGATGATGAAACAGCGATTCGCCATGACCGTTTCCCTCTCTCCTAACTCTCTCCCAGAGGGCGAGAGGGACGAGGTCTCGCTTCGCGAGTTTCACTTTAATGCGCGAAGATCATGAGCAAAGCATAAGCGCATGGCCATCACCGACATCCAGCCCCTGCTTGACTGGACCGCACAACATTCCCACTGGGCTGGCGCCGCAGTTTTTTTTGTTTCTCTGGCCGAATCTCTGGTGTTGGTGGGCTTGTTCATTCCCGGCACGCTAGCGATGTTTGGGGTAGGTGCCTTGGTGGCCGCCGGCGCGCTGAATTTATGGGCTACCCTGGCTTGGGCGGCGGCCGGGGCGATTGCGGGCGATGGCATCAGCTACTGGCTGGGCCATCGTTACCGCGGGCAGTTGCGGACCCTGTGGCCGTTCAAACGTTACCCTCAGTTGATGGCCAGGGGTGAGGCATTCTTTCGTCGGCATGGTGACAAAAGTGTCTTGCTGGGCCGCTTTGTCGGGCCGGTACGTCCGGTCATTCCTGCCGTGGCGGGAATACTGGGGATGCCGCCACTGCGCTTTTACTTCGTGAATATTCTGTCCGCATTGTGCTGGGCGCCCGTCTACATTCTCCCTGGCGTGGTGTTCGGCGCATCACTGGGGCTGGCGGGAGCGGTGGCGACGCGCCTCGCCGTGCTCATCGCATTGATGCTGCTCGCCGTCTGGGTCGGGACATGGGGGATACGCCACGCTATCCTGTGGCTGCAAACACCCTTTGAAGCCAGCTTGGCTCATATCCAGGCATGGGCTGCGGCGCCTGGCGAAGGTCGCTCTTTTCGGGGCTTGGTCAACGCGCTGTTTGATCCAGAAAAACCAGAATCCCGCGCCCTATTGGTATTTGCGGGGCTGTTAGTTCTTGCCGCCTGGGGATTTTTCGGCATTCTGGAAGACGTCGTCACCCGCGACCCTTTGGTGCTCATCGACAGCTCCGTTTATCACCTGTTGCAGGGGCTGCGCACCCCTTTCGGAGACAGCATCATGATCGCGTTGACCGAACTGGGCGATGCTGCGGTCACCCTCACGGCAGTGTTGGCGGTACTGCTCTGGCTGTCGTGGAAACGCGCCTGGCGAGCGGCGGCCTATTGGCTGGCCGCGGCAGGCTTCGCCGCCGCCTTGACCATGGCAATCAAAGCGGGATTGGGCCGGGCGCGCCCGTTTCCTCTGTATGAAGGGCCAAGCATATTTTCCTTTCCGAGCGGCCACGCCACCATGAGTATGGTGACCTACGGTTTTCTGGCAGTGCTGATTACGCGCGAACTTTCTCCCCGTGGGCGTCTGATCGCATTTACCGCGATTATCGTGTTGGTCGCCTTGATCGCCTTTTCACGGCTATACTTGGGCGCGCATTGGCTTTCCGATGTATTGGGCGGTTTGGCTTTTGGCATGGCGTGGGTGGCTGTGCTGGGTATTGCGTACTCGCGCCATTCCGCGGCGGCGCTGTCACCCCGCGGCTTAATGATCGTGGCGTTCTCGGCTTTGCTGGCAGGCGGGGCCTGGAATGTGGCAATGCGGCACGGCGCCGATACCCTACGTTATGCCGTGCGTCAGGAAACCAGAATAATGGCGCAACAGGACTGGTGGAACGACACGTGGAAAACCCTGCCAGCATGGCGCATCGATATCGAAGGCGAGTACGAGCAACCGCTTACCGTGCAATGGGCAGGCTCGCTCGAATCCCTGCATCATAGACTGCTGACAAGTGGCTGGCGGGATCCTTTGCCCGAAAAAAGTTTGCTGCTGTGGCTCGATACAACCCGCCCCGCCATGCGATTACCACTGCTACCACGTGCCCACGACGGCCGCTACGAAGCGCTGGCACTCGTCTACCCGGTGCTGAACCGGGACGACCGGCGCCTGGTATTGCGCCTTTGGCCCGCAGATACGGTCTTGCGCGACCAGGGCCAGCCCGTATGGGTCGGAACCGTGACGCAGGAAACCCTACGCCGCCCACTGTCCTGGTTTAACCTGCCCCAGGACAGCAAGAATTTTGACCAGCCACGTCAAGTCTTGCTGGAAAGCCTCGTGGATGTGCGGGTGCGCTTGGCGAGGCGGGCCAATACGCTCGGTTCAGAAGAGGAGCGGATAACGTGGGACGGGTGGGTCGTGTTGGCGATAGAATTGGATAAGCCATGAAAAACCAAAAGTTCATCAACCGTCTCGGTTTTGCCTGGGCAGGCATTCGCGCAGCCTGGAAAAACGAGCATAGCTTCCGGGTGCAGACCGGTTTTGCAATCGTCTTGCTGATTGCGCTGTTGCTGCTGCGTCCGCCCCCCATATGGTGGACGTTGTGTTTCATCATGGCCGTTCTGGTCTTGGCGGCGGAATTATTCAATACCGCCCTGGAATCCTTGATCGATCACCTGCATCCGGAAATCCATCCTGCCATCAAAACCGCCAAGGACTGCGCTGCTGGAGCCGTATTGCTGCTTAGCTGCGGCGCTCTGGTCGCGGGGGCGGTCACGCTGCTGGTTGCGTTGGGGATTGTGTCTTAGTTCTACTGTGTTATTAAATATTCATAACCTGATTTATTGATCTCCCGCAGCATGGGCATTGCCGCAAGCCTTTCACGATGGCGGCTGCGAGGCGGAAGCGCAATGTGGAGATCGAATTCGGGACGTGGCGTTGCATCGGTCGTGGCCCCGCGCGGGCGGAAACCTTCGGGTAGGGCAGGTTCCGCGAATCGGTCGGTGTTTTTTTTTGCCCCGGACAGCCGTTCACGCATCAAGAAGCCATACGCCGCAATGCACAGGCTCGCATGGTGATGAAACCCGCGCCAGTTACGCCCTTCGTAATGACCCAGGCCGAATTCCTGTTTGAGTTCCTGGTAATCACGTTCGATACGCCAACGCGCCTTGATGGATTCGACCAGTTCCGCGAAGGGCATGTCTTTCGGATGTGTCGATAGCCAGTAGCGGCTCGGTTCCGCTTCGCCTTTCGGCCATTCGATGACCAGCCATTCTTCTTCGCGTGGAACGTCGCGGTAAGCGGCGCGTACGCGCACCCTGGCAAAACGCGAACGCAGCGGTTCAGATGTCCCTTGACGCCAGGTGACGCTGCGAAAGCACTGCGGCGCAAGCGTCATGGCCAAGGCCAGCACTGAAATCGGCTGATGCTGTGCGTCGCGCGTCAGATGGGTTTTTGTTTTACCTCGTTTGCCGATGACAGGTGCGGCGACCGGCTGATGCGCTCCCCACCAAACGGTGGTGCCGGTGCGCACGCCCAGCGCGTAGATCAGTTCCTGCTCGGTCAACCAATCGCGCAAGGCTGTGTCGTCGCCATAAGCGGCATCCCCCAACACTGTCCCGCGTGGAATCCCGGCTTGCAGTGCGGCTTCGATTTGCGCGCGGGCGATCTCGTTCTTGGTCGCGAACACGGTTGCCTCCGGCACGCCATGCTGTTTCTCGCCAAAGCGGATAACGCCCAGGCGCCACTGCATGCCGAAGAAATCGACCTGCGGGCGGAACTGGCCAAGGTCGCCGAGTTCTACGAAGTGCTCGCCGACGAGGCCGGCCTGAAAATCGTTTGCGAGGGTGAAGGTCGCGCCGTGGCGGAACGCATTCTGGCGCAACGCGCCATCGCCAACCTGTTGTCCAACGCCATCCGCCATACCCCACCGAGCGGCGTGATTCGCGCCGCCATCGCCGCGACCGCCGATGCCGTGGAACTGCGCATCAGCAACCCTGGCCCCGGAATTCCACCCGAGCACCTGGAAAGAGTTTTCGACCGCTTCTACCAAGTGGATGGTGCCCG
>JAHJJI010000078.1 GCA_018823025.1 Gammaproteobacteria bacterium
AAATTCTACCAATGTCGTAGCCTACAAACCCAATGTCAGTTATCTGGAAAGGCAAATGCGTACTATCGACCCATTTTAGCCGGTCAAAGCCTTTTTATCTCAGGTCCGCAATACGCTCAATTACAGCCCTCCTATTTGCTGCTTTATACGCTATCGCCATTGATTTGCAGTAATATGACATATGCGGATACCGCACTTAATCACAATACTTAATAAAAAATGACACGCTTCATTATTATCAATAGTACTGACCGGTGGGTCCGTATATTATTAAGTTGGGCGGCACCATCATGCTGAACACGATCGCACAACTTCTTGACGTAATCCCGGCTTCCTTTTGGGGGGTCATAGTTGGTTCGTTCTTCTCGATTGCCGGTGTAGCGATCACCAATCGAGCGGGCGACAAGCGGCTCCGCGCTCAGTTTGAGCATGAGCGGGAATCGAAGACCAAGGATCGTGAAATGGCGTTACGGAAAGAGGTGTTTCTTTCTGCCGCCGAGGCGGTTGCTGCCGGCATGAACAGCATCGGTCGATTTGCGAATTTCGAAATACCCAACGACCAAGTAACGCAGCCGTATGTCGAAAAGGCACCTGCCATTTCCAAAGTGCATGTCATCGCCCGCACCGAGACAATTCTTCCGCTAGCCCAGTTCACTAGTCGCCTTGGGGCGCTGTACCTGGAGCTATTTGCCAGACGGCACGAACTGATGAGCGAGAGAAATGCGATTGCTCTCGTCGACAATCAAGTCGCGCAATTTGGCAAAGAACGTGACCGCGTTCTTGAAATGATCAAGCAACACAATATTGAAGGGGTCGTCGACCAACGGCGATGGAATGTGCTGCAAGACAGTTTTGAATTCGAGCAAAAGCGAATCAATGACGGTCTGACCCATCGTGGCCAGTTGGCTGCTGCGCTTCAACCGAAGCACCTCGAATTTATGCGTCAGTGCCTTTTGCATACTGAGCAATTGGGTGGGATGCTAATTCCTGTCCTAACTGCCGTGCGTCGTGAACTTGAACTGCCTCTTGATGAGGCAGCCTACCGGCAGGCTATGGTGGAGAGCTATGCGCAGCAACAGCAAGCCGTCGATGGCTTCATTCGAAAGTTCATGCCAAATGCCGCCCAACCCATCATTCCACCGGACCTTGCGCAAGAAGCCGCGCAAGGCCGGTGAATTTAGACGTAGCCCTTTGGGCGTCATGAGCAAGCTTCCCACTGATCGCCAGGTACTTCGTTGCATCTTTGAGATGTATGAGTCTTCCTATCCTGGTAGGACATCGGCTGAGAGCAAGGGAGAAAACGACCCATACCTACCAATAGATATTACCGAAGTCGCCAAGCGTCTCGACTGCAAACCCGAATTACTTTTTGGTCGGCTGTATTACTACCTCGATGCGAGGCATCGATACAAACAAGATAACGATGCGATCGTTTCTCTGTTTCAATTGAATTTGCAGGGCAAGCGCCACTGCGTTCATTTTCCATTTCTTGCCTCTATCCTCGCCGGACACGAAGAGGAGCATAAAAGGAATTCTTGGTCGCTTGCGGTCTCAATCGTTGCGCTCGTCTTATCAGTTGGCGCAATTTTGGCTCAAGTGCTTACCGCATAATGAGAAGCGAAGAAACGCCCGACAATGCGGTCAACAGGGAACTGTAGTGATGAATGAGCTGCTGGCATTTCTTGCAAAGGAAGCAAACCTCACTAACGCCCTTGCCACGGTAGCAAGCGCGATCATTGCCCTTGCTGCGTTCATTATTTCGGTTGTGTCCCTATTCGTTGCCCGCGCGACATTGAAGAACCAGCACAGCCACAACGTCTTGTCCGTTAAGCCAATCCCAATGGTTTCTGTCGCCGATTACGAAGATCGCCTGACCGTGAAAATCCTGAACAATGGCTCGGGGCCACTCATCATCAAGAATGTGAACGTGAAGAAACAATCCCAAGCCCGTGAATCACTCATAGCTTGGATGCCATCTCTTCCCGACGGCATTTACTGGGCAACCTTTGTCGGCCCAATCGAAAACCATAGCCTGCTTCCCGGCAACGAAATCAAGTTACTCGAACTCACTGGCGACCACTCTGATAGTACGTTTGAGAAATTCCGAGACGAAAGTCGTGCTGCTCTATGTTTACTAACCGTCGTAGTCGAATACACGGACGTTTACGGTTCTGCATTTCCGGAGCAGGAGAAATCCTTGTCTTGGTTTGGCAGAAATATCAGTGAATCGTAGAGTTGAAAGTACTGCGGCCGTGATGCCCAACCCATCATTCCACCGGACCTTGCGCATAAAGCCGCGCAAGGGCGGTGAATTCAAACGTTAATATCCCAGCAATTTCTTCCTGAATGGCCGTTACTCGCTGCATACCTGACCTAATTCCTACTTAGCCGGAACGTCGCCTTATGGCACACAACGGCCCGATACACCTGCAACCAAAGCCAATGGCCGGTCTGGAGAAAGACAACAGGCGGCTCCCGACCCTGAGCCGACCGTCGTAACCTCATTATCTAAGGTCCGCAATACGCTCAATTTAGAGCCATCCGATTTGTTGCTATATACGCTATCGACTTCGATTTGCAGTAATATGACATATGCGGATACCGAATTCAACCACAATACTTAAGAATCAAATGGTTAATCAAAAATTACACGCTTCATTATTATCAATAGTACTGACCGGTGGGTCCGTATATTATTAAATGAGGCATATGAACTTCAAACTCATTACCGCCGAACCCGAAAGACTCGCCGTTTCAGTGATCATGGCGTTAGTCCTCACAACTGCGATTCTGTACAAGGTTGTGCATGCCTTTGATCGTCTTTCGGAGGTGGAAAGCACCATGAGTCACGTGGCCGACACCGTCGACGATCATGAAAACCGTATCGAAAGCGTTGAATCCGATGTCCAAAGCATTGAATCCGATGTCCAGGATTTGCAGAGCGAGAGGTAATAATGAAGATCTTCTTAAAAAATTTTTTGTTGGCTATCCCGTTAGCTATTGGCGTTGTTTTCACAGTTCTTAGTGTGGTCAACGCAATGGAAGCGCCGAACGACGAAGGCAACGCTGTTGCTGCGGTGCTGTTCGGCATCATCGGCATCCCGCTGCTATTTGCTTCCATAGTCTCGCTTACTCGGCAGATCAATGCGTAACATCTCAGTCAACCCGGACGCGCTGAAGCGCGCCGGTTACTTCAACCGTTCGGCATCATAGGCGGAGACCTTTCACACCATGTGGCTCGCTGGCTTTGATCCGGGTGGGGAATCGCAATTCGGCTGGTGCGTTGTCGAAGCATCTGCGAAACTCCCTTTGTCGCTCCATCGAACAGGCGTTGCGTCAAACGCAGCGGAAGCAGTGAATTGCGTCCTGAAAGCAGTGCCATCTGAAAGTACGCTGATCGCCGCTGGCATTGACAGTCCGCTGTTCTGGCTTCCTGATGGAGATCGAAACGCCGACCGTGTCATCCGAAACGAAATCAAGAAGCTTGGGGCATCAGCACCCGCCGGAACGGTGCAGCATGTGAATTCACTTCGCGGTGCCTGCCTCGTTCAAGGCGTGCTTGCCGCCATGCTTCTCAGAGCGGCTATTCCCTCAATCACTATTACGGAAGCCCATCCCAAAGCGTTGCTTTGGCTCATTGGAGTTGCAACCGAACGTCAGCCGGTGAAGTCCGTGACAATGCGCGAACTTTCAGAGTTCTTTTCGTTTTGCAGTGGTGATCTATCGGAACATGAACGAGATGCTGCTCTGGCTGCCTTGGGCGCGTGGGCGATGACGGTCAAAGCTACTGGGTGGGAAGACCTGTTCGCTCTTGAGCGCCAACCGTTTGCACCCATTTCTCCGGTTGTGTACTGGATGCCGAGTATGCCGCCGAACCCGGCAGCCCACCGGACACTGTAGGAAATTCCAAAACTCTTTGTCTGATTGACCGCTGTTCGCCATATTGCTGCCGGTTGAGCAAGGTGTGACCACTGTCGTCTTATGGCACGTTGCTGACCGATAAGTTCCGACTTGATCTAACGCTGCCTGTAAGACTAAACCCAACTTCTCACATTTTAAGCATCTACGTGTTTGAACACCTTTAACGCTAGGCTTGTGAACAATGTATTGATATCCCAACCAGAAGGCGGTGGAGTCTTCTGATCAAGCACTTTCCCTGATGACAAGACTGTGCGGTGCTCACCATTCTGGAATTCCAACATCAAAAGCCTGTTTTTCTTATTGGGATTAATGTCGAGCTTCGCACACATCACTTCGATGCTTTCGTCGTCGAACTCGCCTGAGGCACTCAAATCACGGCGATAATCCTCGACTTCCTCTTCGGTGTACCACCTACCCCCAGGAAAGATCACAATCTTGGAAATGACCCGTCTAATCGCCTCAGATAAGCGGGTTCTGAGCAGGCGTAGATCATTGCCTTCCAAGCTTTCCAGTTGTTGCAACAGATCAACAATCAAATTCTGTTGAATAGAGGCGTCAACACGGGAGTTAGTCAGCGTCATGATTTCGTCTTCTGTCTGCTTCTTTTCTTCATTCAGACGAACAATACTAGCCTCGTTTGCTGTCAGACGATCCATAATGACTTTGGGAGTTTCCCCTTGACCGGCATTCTCCAGAGCATCGATCAATGACTGATTCCGTCCATGTACAGCGATAATCTCCTGCTTGATGCTTTCAAGTCTCAGCATGGCATTGTTGATATCAGCTTCAGCATTCCGATTCACACCCAATACTTGAGAAAAATCGACTGCCTTGCAGAATCTCAACACCAACGTCTCAAAATCAGTGTATTCCCATTGGATGAATTTGCAGCCCATACCTCGACGGGCGTTACTACAAGCCGTGTACCTGCCTTCTTGCCGAACCCCATTAGCCCGAATATTTGAATATCCGCCCATGTTCATGGGTCCGCCGCAGTATCCACACCGTAGCAGTCCAGAAAACAGATTGCTCAGATGTTTTCCCTTACCGACTCCTCCTCGTGTGCGCCTGCCAGAACGAGCGGAAGCAGTGATCAGCCATTCCTCTTTCGACATGATTGCTGGGTAATAATCGGGAATAACTTCAATTGGAGTCAGTTCACCATCACGTTGCAGAGCGAGTTGCAATTCACCATACACGGCCCGATTAGCGAGGAGTTTCTGAATATACGAGGTTTGCCAGCCGTCAGTTTTATCGGAGAAACGAGGGACGTTTTCAATATTCAATGTCTTTACGATAGTGGAATTGCCAATACCATCCCGTGACATCTGAAAAACCCGTTTTACTACATTGACCCGCTCGGGAATAAGATCAAAACCTGTGTCGCCTTCGGCTGGCTTTAACCAGTATGGACAACGGCCTGTCAGCCGTTTATTCAATATGTTTTTACGTTTAGCATCCCACGATGATCGAATCCGCCTACTTTTAATAGCGGATTCCTCATTGGCACGGCTCATGATGGCAATCGATACAATCAGGCTTGCCCAATTATCGTTCGACTTTTCATAGCTATAAACCTGCTCATCGGACAGTGTCACAATGATGATTCCTGCCCGTAGGATGTCTGTGAAGATGGACAAGGCATCCATGACTTTGTCCCGTGACAGTCGATCCAGGCTCTCGACCAGCAGGTAAGAACCTCTGGGAATGCGGCCTTCTTCAACGAGTCTTAGGAACTGGCCCAAGGCTCCCTTTTTCAGATTAGATCGGTCGTAGGCAGAAATACCAAGATCACGTAGATTGAGCTGTGTATCCAGCTCTAGGCCATGTTTTGCTGCATAGTTCTCGGACAGTCGGGTTTGGCGTTCGACCGAATCCCCCCGCTGCTGCTTTACACTTGAAAACCGGATGTAGGAATACGCCTTGGACATTTGGCTGTTTCTTTGTAATGAGATATCGCAAAGACATTATAGAAGCATCTACGTTTTAATAGCTAATTGATCCTCATCAGGTGGTTCACCCCGGTGCGCAGGAACACCTTCCATTGATCGGGGGAAATCGCGTTCTGCTCGCCCACCGCCAGCGCCTTGAGCACACCGGCGTAGGGGCGCTCGCCCAGCACCGCCTGAAACCGCTGCGCCACTCGTTCGCGCAGCATCTCGACGATGTAGCCGGGCCGATAGACACGCTCTGCCAGGCGGCGGTTACCATCCTCCTGGCGTACATAGCCGGAGGCACGGATGTTGCGTTCCAGCAGCCACGCCTCGAAATCGAAACCGTTCGGGTTGGCATTGCCATGTGGGCGCTTGAGGCGCACCGTCAGCTGCCAGCGCTCGCCGGCGTGAAAATCGGGCCGCGCGGCGTCGGATGCATTCTTGCCGAAACCCTCGCTATAGGCATTCAGCTGAATGCGATGGGGCACGACTGCTTCGAAGGTTTTCACGCGCTCGACGTCGAACGTAAAGCGCAGCCCGCGTTCGGTTTCAACCGGCAGGCTTGCCACTACGCCGACTACCTGGATGTCACGCCCTTCCCAGACGGAAGGCAGTGCATCGGCCAGCCGCAACTGGGCCATGAAAGTGGCCCAGAAGAAACCGAGCCCGAGAAAAAACACTTTGGCCAGCAGGTCACGTGGCAAAGCCGGAAGAAAACGGCCTGCCAGCCACAAAGGCAACAGCAGGACTACCCAGGCCAGACCGGGTAGTACAGCTTGTTGTTGCAGCAACCATACACCGAGGACGAAGGCGAGAATATTGGTGCGCATGATAAGATAAAATTAACTATGCCGCGAAAACACCTGAGAAAGTTGCTGCCCAACGCCCACAGCATGAGGGAGCACAGGCATCTGCGCCCGTTCGGCTCGCTGCTGCACCATCCTAATCTGTGGCACCTGAACCGCCACTCTGTCGCTGGCGGTGTGGCGGTGGGCCTGTTCACCGGCCTGATTCCGGGGCCGGTGCAAATGCTGTTCGCGGCCATTTTCGCTGTCATATTCCGCGTCAATCTGCCGGTGGCGGTGTTCACCACGCTCTACACCAACCCGTTCACCTTCATCCCGCTCTATCTGCTCGCTTATGAAGTCGGCGCATTCGTGACTGGCAAGGGCAATGGCATCCACAACCTTCGCACCGAATTCCAGACTGAAAGCCTGGCTGACTGGCTACCCGCCTTCTTCAACTGGCTGGGCTCACTCGGCATGCCGCTGCTGGTCGGGGTTCTCATCCTGGCCTCGACCTTCTCGGTGTGTGGTTATTTCCTGGTGCGCGGGCTGTGGCGACTGCATGTCGTGATCAGCTGGCGGCGACGGCAAAGAAAAAGAAGTTCTGAGTCCTGATGCGTAGGCTGGGGTAAGCGAAGTACACCCCAGCAGGATGCCTGGCAAAACACCGGGATTCGGTTCCCACATCCCGGCCTACGCACTGTTTCCCAGCACGCCATCCACCAGTTTGAGTACACGCTGCGTCCGCGCCGCCAGTTCCGGGTCATGGGTCACGATGATGAAGCTGGTACCCAGTTCCCGGTTCAGCTCCAGCATCAGGTCGAACACCCCTTCAGCGGTATGGCGGTCGAGATTGCCGGTCGGCTCGTCCGCCAGTACGCAGGCCGGACGCGTCACCAGGGCGCGGGCTACTGCAGCGCGCTGGCGTTCGCCGCCGGAAAGCTCGCCGGGAGTATGGCCAAGGCGGTGGCCCAGACCGACCTGCTTGAGTATCACCGCCGCTTGCTCATAGGCGGCATCCGGCTTCATGCGCCGGATCAGGAGCGGCATGGCGACATTTTCCAGAGCGGAAAACTCCGGCAACAGGTGGTGGAACTGGTAGATAAAGCCGAGCGATCGGTTGCGCAGGCTGCTGCGCTCGGATTCGCCCAGCTCATTGACGTTTCGCCCCATGATGGAGACCGCGCCCGAGGTGGCATCATCCAGCCCGCCCAGCAAATGCAGCAAAGTGCTTTTACCGGAGCCGGATGTGCCGACAATCGCCACCCGCTCGCCTTGTGCTATTTCCAGGTTCACGCCGAGCAGCACCGGCACTTCGACCTTGCCCTGGTGGAAAACCTTGTGCAAGTTGGTACAGGAAAGCACACTTCCGTGAGGGGTGAGGGGTGAGGGGTGAGGGGAAAAACCCTCGGCCCCCACGGTCGTCATCGCCTCACGCCTCAAGCCTAACGCCTCACCCAACTTCTCATTCATATCTCAACGCCTCCGCCGGGTTGGTCTTGGAAGCACGCCAGCTGGGGTAGAGCGTCGCCAGCAGGGTGGGGATGAAAGACACAATGGCGATTACCCCAACATCGCGACTTTGCAGGTCGGAAGGCAGTTCGCTGATGTAATACACATCCTTGGCGAGAAAATGCACGCCGAACAGGCGCTCGATGGCCGGCACCACCACGTCGATGTTCAGCGCCAGCACCACGCCGCCAGCCACGCCGATCAGCGTGCCGATGACCCCGATCAGGGTGCCCTGGACAATGAATATCTTCATGATGCTGAAGGGGGAAGCACCCAGGGTACGCAGGATGGCGATGTCCGCCTGCTTGTCGGTGACCGCCATCACCAGGGTAGAGACGATGTTGAATGCCGCCACCGCCACAATCAGCAACAGGATGATGAACATCACGTTCTTTTCGATCTGGATGGCGCGAAAGAAATTGGCGTGCTGCCGCGTCCAGTCGCTGATGTAGATATCGTCGCCGAAGCGGCCAGACAGTTCGCGTGCCACTTGCGGCGCAAGATTCATGTCCTTGAGCTTGAGCCGCACGCCGGAAACGCGGCTACCCATGCTGTACAGTTTGGCCGCGTCGTCCATATGAACCAGCGCCAGCCCGGCATCGAATTCGTACATGCCGGCCTCGAAAATTCCCACCACGCTGAACTGTTTCACCCGCGGCATGATGCCGGCCGGTGTAACTCGCCCCTGCGGCGCAATCAGCACCACCTTGTCGCCGGCAGAGACCGACAGCGTCCGCGCCAGTTCGGAACCCAGCACGATGCCAAACTCGCCGGAGCGCAATGCATCCAGCCGGCCCACCTTCATCTTGTCGGCCAGCTCGGATACCTGCGCTTCGCGATCTGGCAAAATGCCGCGCACCACCGACCCCTGCACGGTCTGGTCGTAGGATATCAGCCCCTGCGCCATGACGTAGGGCGCCGTGCTGATTACCTCGGGGTGCTGCGCCGCCGCTTCGGAAATACTCTGCCAATCGGCTAGGGTATTGTTCGCGCCGCTGATCTGGGCATGCGCCGCCACGCCCAGGATGCGGGTGCGCAGCTCCTTCTGGAAGCCGTTCATCACGGAAAGCACCACGATCAGGGCGGCTACGCCGAGCGCAATGCCCAGCATGGAAACCAGAGAAATGAAGGAAATAAAGTGGTTGCGCCGCTTGGCGCGAGTGTAACGCAGGCCAACAAAGAGCTCGAAAGGTTGCACGTGTAGGAAAGGCTGGCAAAGGCGCCAGTTTGCCACTTAACGGCCGGAAACACAAAACCGGTCAGCAGAAGCCAATGTGGATTTGGACGGCCGCGGGTCTGATGATAGACTGAAAATTGTCCCGTTCAATGATTCCCTTCAATGCATTGCCATCTTCTAATCCCGGGCCTGTTTCCGCCCTTCCGCCCTGAAACCAGAAAAGCGCTCCGGGATTTATCCCTTCCGGCTCTGACTACACTACTGGCACGCAGCCACCAGAAGACGCTTCCGGATGACAGCATGGATGCCTGGCTGTGCCGAAGTTTCGGTGTCGAAAAACAGCGCGACTGGCCGGTAGCGGTCTTTTCGCTGCTGGCGGACGGGGGCAACCCCGGCAGTGATTTCTGGCTGCTGGCGGAACCCGTGCACCTGCAGTTGCAACGCGACCGGCTGGTGCTCGCGGATTCCGGCAATCTGGACATCACTCAAGAAGAGGCAAACAGCCTGACTACCGCCCTTAACGAGCATTTCGCCGATGAAGGCCTGCGCTTCTTTCCGACTCGGTCCGGCCACTGGCATTTGCGCCTGACCCCCGCTCCCGCCCACCTGAAGACCTATTCCCTGGAAACCGCCATTGGCCGGAATATCCGGAATATTCTGCCCAGCGGTCCGGACGGCAAACGCTGGCACAGCATCCTCAATGAAACCCAGATGTTGCTGCACCGCCATCCGGTTAACGAGGCACGAGAGCAGCGCGGCTTACCACCGGTAAATAGCATCTGGCCCTGGGGCGGGGGAGTTCTACCGACTAACCTGCCCCCCTACTTCGTCCATATCTGGGCCGACAACGCGTTGACCCGCGGCTTGGCGGTCGCCACCGACACCCCCTGCGCCAACGCACCAGAGACCGCCGTGGAATGGTTGAATGCCACCCAGGGCAGAGATCATCATCTGGTTGTTCTCGACACACTACGCACACCAGCACTGTACGGCGACGTCCACCGCTGGCGCGAAGCCCTGTTACTCCTGGAAAAAGACTGGTTTGGACCGCTGCGGCAAGCATTGTCCCGCGACAAAATCTCCCGATTGACGCTCTATGCTTTCGATAGTGGGCAAGCCAGGTCATTTTCAGCCAGCCGAACCGACCTGTGGAAAATCTGGCTCCGCGGAAAATCGTTGGATACCTATTTTGGAGATTCATGATCATATGAACACCCCGAGTTTCTATAATGACGCACCCAAAATCACCCTTTACGACCCGCTAGCCGAGTTCCTGGGCGCAGCAGAAAAAGGCATCGTAGAGTATCACTACCTCGACGCAGTCAAACTGGCCGGACACTCCTGCCCCACAGTGGCAGGCGCCTGGCTGATGACGCGCAAGGCACTGGCGAGCCTGTATGGCGACGAACTGCCGGTGCGAGGTGCAATCCAGGTTTCATTCCGTGATGGTCAGGCTGACGGCGTGACCGGGGTGATCGCCAATGTCGTCAGCCTTCTCACCGGTGCCGCGCAGGCCGGCGGCTTCAAGGGTATCGGAGGAAAATTCGACCGCCGTAACCTGATGCATTTCAATGCCGCCATCACCGGCGAGATTCGCTACAAACGACTGGATACCGGAATCACTGTAGAGACAAGCTATCATCCGGAGCTGGTTAGCCCCTCCCCCGACATGAAAGAACTGATGCAAAAAACCATGATGGGCGTTGCCAGTGCGGAAGAGCGGAAGCAATTCGGCCTGCTCTGGCAGGACAGGGTCAAGCGCATCCTGATCGACCATGCCGACAATGCTGAACTGATCTCCGCCATAACCAGCGGGAGCTAGGTACATGGCCGAACACAACGAGATTTCCCTGCTGCTCGCGCCTGATACTGCCGAAATCCGTTGCCTGGAAACCGTCAAACAATCGCGCAACAGCAGTCATGCCCTGGCGGCGCTGATCGCCCTGCAGTCCTTTATTTCTGCCACTGTCCGCCCAGCGGATCGCTACACCCCTGCTTATGAAGCAGTCAAGGGCGTCATCGAAAAGCATGCCATCGCAACCCGCGCAAAAATACTCGCCGAAAATGCGGACAACCTGGCCAAGGCAATCCGGCAGCGTAACCGGCCGGAAATCGCGGATATACACACCGCACTATCCCGCAACGGCTTCTGGCAGGCGGCACAGCAGGCCATTAGTCAATTCGCGCCGGATGATCTGGCTACCTCTGAAAAATGGACAAAAGACTGGTGTAGCGAAGCCAGGACGCAAGCCCAAGCCGCCAGCGGCTATCCGGATGCGCTGGATTTCAGCAAGGCCGGGATTGCCGCATCCGAATATGCCGCCATGACGGAGCTCAGTCATTATTTAACCGATACCCTCGGTTAAATAGCGATTTAGGGGAAACCCTTATTGACAAACAAACTTTCCACATAAGCTGTGGATAAGATTGTGCATAAACTGTATAGATGCTTTGCAAGTCCATTACAAACAAGGAAGAACTGTAATTTGACTAAATTCTGCGCTTACACTCTTGTTGTTTATAATCAATATGTTAATAATAACCCCATAGTTTATCATGAGGTTATGATCGTAACTCCTCGCCACAACCTGAATTGTGGATGAACCAGTCCTCAAATGCGTTGTTGAATCTAATCCGGTCGATCAACCCCAGTCGCAAGCCGAAAGACAAACTTATCTCGATGTTGCACATCAGCTTCTGAATCATCTGCTCCTTAGTCCATGACAGCCTCCATGTTTTTTCTGTTTGCGAATCCTTTAATGGACAGCCCCGAAAAACATGAAGGACAAGCATGGCGAGCATTCACTTGATGCTTCCGTCACCTACACTGTAAATTAGCGTAAGCACTTTCTATGAAAATGCTCTAAAGTGCGCAAGGAGCCTAATTTTCGCAAGTGTTTATCGTGCTGAATTTCAAAGTCAGGTTTTCATGGCCATGAAACGAACCGCCAAAAATTCCACGCAATTACGACAGGAAGCAGAGGCGCAACTTGCACACGTATCGAAGGCGAAGCTAAAACCGCGCCCCGTCGAGGAACTCCTGCACGACCTTCAGGTACATCAGATCGAACTGGAGATGCAGAACGAGGCTTTGCGTCAGTCCCAGATTGAACTGGAGGAATCCCGTGACCGCTACAAGGATTTCTATGACTTTGCTCCCGTCGGTTACCTCACCCTCGACCACGAGGGCATGATCGATGAAATCAACCTCACTGGTGCCGCGCTGCTCGGGGTGGAGCGCAACAAACTACTGCGCCGCCGTTTCACCCATTTCGTTGCCCCTAAGGATCGCGACCGCTGGCACCGCCATTTTCTGGACGTACCAACACACGACGAACCACTGACTTGTGAACTAGCACTCCAGCGCGAGGACGGGCCACGTTTTTACGCCCGCCTGGATTGCAAGTCCCTGACAAAGGCTGGGAAGGCCACTGTGGTGAGGATCGTGCTGACCGACATCACCGGGCATAAGCGGCTGGAAGAATCACTGCGCGAGAAAGAAGAGTTTTTTCGCTTGATCACCGAGAATGTCGACGACTTTATCGCGGTACTCGATCTGGAAGGACGGCGACTCTACAACAGTCCCTCATACGCCAAACTTTTTGGCGCTACTAAAGCCATGAAGGGCACAGACTACTTTGCCGAGATCCATCCGGATGACCGGGAGCATCTGGAACGGATATTCAAGGAAACCATACAATCCGGGATCGGCCATCGGACGGAATTCAGATTCGTTCTGCCGAACGGCGATATCCGCCACATGGAGTCCTGTGGTGGGCTGATCAAAAACAGTCAGGGCAAGGCGAGTCGTGTGGTCGTTGTGTCCCACGATATCACCGCACGTAAACAGGCCGAGGATGAAATCCGCAATTTGGCGTTCTATGACGAACTCACCAAGTTGCCCAACCGTCGCCTGCTAAACGACCGCCTGGAACAAACCATGGCAGCCAGCAAGCGCAGTGGCCTTTATGGTGTGCTGATGATCCTGGATCTGGATAATTTCAAACCGCTCAATGATAAGTACGGACATGATGTGGGCGATTTGCTACTGATAGAGGTAGCGAAACGCCTCACCCGTTGCGTGCGTGAGGTTGATACCGTCGCACGTTTTGGCGGGGATGAGTTCATGGTGATACTCAACGAACTGGACGAAAACAAAACCGAGTCCACCACACAAGCCAGCATCGTCGCTGAAAAAATCCGTGCCGCTCTGGCAGAGCCTTATGTACTAAAAATTCAGCGCGAAGGGCAAGCGGAAACGACCGTTGAGCATCGTTGTACATCGAGCATCGGCGTGGTGCTGTTTATCAATCACAAAACCAGTGAGGAAGAGGTGATCAAGTGGGCCGATATGGCGATGTATCAATGCAAAGAGGCAGGGGGCAATCAGTTTAGATTTTATGATGACGCGAATACTTGACGGGCCGGTTTGTCGATTTGGCACCTTCAGCACCTCCTTCAAGCTAAGGGCTGGCTCATGTTTTTCGAGTTGGGCGACAAAGCCATCCATCACTGCACCCCCACTGCTCTGTAACTCTGCGACCAATGAATTGTCATTTCTTGCTCAACCCAGAATTTCCTTCATCCGCCGCGCATTTTTTAGCGCCGCCCCGGCCGCGGTGTTATCAAAATAGATATAGGCATCTCGCCCCTGCGCCTGCAATCCCCTCACCCGTTCGACCCAGTCGCCAAGTTCGCCATCGCTGTAGACCGAAGCATAGGTACGGACATGACCATGCAGACGGAGGTAAACCAGATCGGTGGTGACTGCATCCCATAAAGGCCAGTCGACGGCATCGGACCAGCAGTTGGCAATACGGTTGGCGCACAGGCAGGCCGCGACCTCGTCATCGAACCAGGAAGCGTGGCGGAATTCCAGAACATGTCGCACTTCTGGCCATGCCGCGAGAGCATAGGCAAAGTTCTGCAACCTCACCATGTCCTTGTGCAAACTGCGCGGCATCTGCCACAGCATCACGGCCAGCTTCCCACCCAATCCGGCCGCCGCCTCGCGGCTTTGCTGCAACGGCGGATCCGGATCGAGCAATCGCTTCACATGGGTGAGATAGCGGTGTCCCTTGATGGCGAAGGCGAAATCCACTGGAGTCTGGTCGCGCCAGTGCTCGAAGGTGCTCTTGCGCTGGTGGTGGTAGAAAGTAGCGTTTACCTCGACGGTGTTGAAATGGTGTGAGTAGAAAGCCAACCTGTCATGATGGGGAATGCCGCCATAGAAGCCGTCCGACCAGTCCGGATAATCCCAGCCGCTGGTGCCGACGAAGACGCGCCCGTTCATCCCTTGATACAGGCGAGCGGCTTCAACTTGGCCACTTTCCGCGCCAGCCCGGCACGATCTGCCGCCTCCACCACCGCGCTCACGTCCTTGTAAGCACCCGGAGCTTCCTCCGCCACACCGCGCAACGAGGGGCTGCGGATCAGAATGCCTTGTGATGCCAGATCACGCACCAGATCGCTGCCGTGCCACTGCCGGGTGGCCTGATGACGGCTCATGGCGCGGCCGGCACCGTGGCAGGCCGAGCCAAAGGAGCGCTCCATGCCCTGTTCGGTGCCGACCAGAATATAGGAAGCCGTGCCCATGCTGCCGCCGATCAGCACTGGCTGGCCGACATCGCGCAAATCCTGGGGCAGAGCCGGATGGCCGGGACCGAAGGCGCGCGTCGCCCCCTTGCGGTGCACGAACAGGGTGCGCGGCTTACCGTCCACCACATGCTGCTCCTGCTTGCAGGTGTTGTGCGAAACGTCGTAGATCAGGGTCAGATGGCTGCCCGGCAGGATTTCGGCGAACACCTCGCGGGTGAGATGAGTGATGACCTGGCGGTTGGCCAGGGCGCAGTTGACTGCGGCGCGCATGGCGCCGAGGTAGTCCTGGCCGAGCGGAGAAGCGAGCGGGGCGCAGGCGAGTTCGCGGTCGGGCAACTGGATGCCATAGCCCGGCGCTGCGATCACCATCTGCTTGAGAAATTCGGTGCCGATCTGATGCCCCAGCCCGCGTGACCCGCAATGGATGCTGACCACGACTTCGCCCGGAACCAACCTGAATCGCTCGGCTGCTTTGACATCGTAGACTTCGACGATCTCCTGCAGTTCGAGATAATGGTTGCCGGAACCCAGCGTGCCGACCTCGTCGCGCTGGCGGCGTTTGGCGTGCTCCGATACCTTGTCCGGATCGGCACCGGGCATGCGACCGTGTTCCTCGGTGCGATCCAGGTCCGCCTCGGTGCCGTAGCCACGCTTGACCGCCCACTTTGCTCCGCCCCGCAGCATTGCATCCATTTCCGCCGCATCCAGGCGCAGCCGCCCGGTGCTGCCCACCCCTGCCGGGATTTTTGCGAACAGGCGGTCGGCCAGCTTCAGCTTGATCGGTGCGAGATCCACGGCATTCAGGCCGGTATGCAGAGTGCGCACCCCGCAGGAGATATCGAAGCCCACCCCGCCGGCGGAGATCACGCCGCCCTCGTCGGGGTCGAAGGCAGCCACCCCGCCGATCGGGAAGCCGTAGCCCCAGTGCGCGTCGGGCATGGCATAGGCCGCCTTGACGATGCCCGGCAGCATGGCGACATTGGTGATCTGCTCGTAAACCTTCTGGTCCATTTCAAGCAGCAGCGCCTGGTCGGCGTAGATCACCGCCGGCACACGCATCCTGCCGAACGGGGCGATGCGCCACTCGTAATCCGATACGCGTTCGAACTGGGAAAGGTCCATGCCACTCCAATTTGAATTCAATCCAGCAATAAATTGCAAAAATCTTTCACCGCAAAGGACGCAAGGGGACGCAAAGGAAAAGCAATCAGGCTGGCATGTCTGAGGATTTGATTTTACCTTTGCGAACCTTTGCGTCCTTTGCGGTTAGTGCTTTTTCTGATCGATAAATGAAATCATACGTCCACCACGCACTGGGCAAACCACAGCCCGTTGTCCGTCCTGCCAACCTTGAGTTCGGTATAGGTGGCGCCCTTGATTTCCACTGCCGGCTGATGCCTGGCCACATCCACCCGCTCGCCCCAGGCGGTGGCGCGCAAGCGGTGTCCATCCAGGGTCAACGCAAAGTGGCTGAACAGCATGCGGCGGATCGCCATTTCCAGGATCAGGCCGTTCAGCCAATCCACCAGCAACAGTTCCTCATCCGGCTCCTCGCAGACGATTTCCACAGATTCGTCTGGCACCACCAGCGCCGGGTCGCACACCACCGCAGTCATCGCCAGCGCCGCCTGCTCGAAGGCTGCCGCCAAGGTCGGCCCGACGCCGCGCACGCCGATGTCGGCCTGGTGCGGAAAATGCTCCCAATATGCGTTGGCCACGTCATTCCATTTCTCGATCAAAAAAACACTAACCGCAAAGGACGCAAAGGGACGCAATGGAAAAGCAATTAGGCTGGCATGTCTGAGAGTTTGGTTTTCCCTTTGCGAACCTTTGCGTCCTTTGCGGTGAAAGATTTTTGCAATTTATTGTTGGATTAAATGCAAATTGGAATCACCCGCCCAATCAATCCGCTTCAAATAAAGGATAGTTGAAGCACCGGGTTTTACTACGCCTTTTTACCGGCAGGCTGGCAAGCATCCGCACGGTGCCACTACCGTACTTGCCGTTGATCGCGTCCATCGTTTCCAGCAACGTGCCCTGCCGTCCATCCTGTTCCATGACGCCGAACAGATCGAAAGTCACGCTGGCGGCGAGCCGGATTTCCGACGCGACCACGCCGCAGCCACGGTACAGTTGGTCGGGCTGGTAAAGCCGCTCCAGCGCCGACTGCACTGCCCTGGACAGGACAAAATAGCTGCTGGTCGGGTAGTCGAGTCGGATTTCCACGCTGGCGCTGTCAAATGACTTCAGGCGCAGGAAGACCGCCAGTTTCGCCGCCAGGTAGCGCTTGGTTACCAGTTCCGTCGCCACGCGGGTGGTGTGATGGGTCAAGTGGCCGACCAGCGTTTCACGGCTGGCGATGATCTCCCCCAGGGAGGCGGTGCGGGCGATGCTTTTCGGCAGGCGGGGTTCCAGCTCCAGCGCGAACACCCTATCACCGCGCAATTCGTGCCGCAGGTCGGTTCCAGACCGGCCCATCAGCTTGCGGATCAGCGCTTCATCGGCTTCGATGAATTGCAGGGCGGTGGCTATCCCGAACTTGTCGAGCAGGGCTTCGCGGTTGGCGCCGATGCCGGGAATATCCCGGGCTTTGACGCGGGCCAGGAATTCGTCAATGCGCCGCCCCGGCACGATGGTTGTGCCGTCCGGCTTATTGAACTCGGAAGCGATTTTGGCCAGAGTTTTGGTGACGGAAACGCCGACCGAAACGGTGATACCAACTTCTCGCCTGACCGCTTCCCGCATGGCATTGGCAATCTCGCCGTAGCCCTTGCGCCACAGGCTGCGCAGGCCACGCAGGTCAATGAAACCCTCGTCGATGGAATAGACTTCGATTTCGGGGGAGAACCGGGCGAGGATGGCGAACAGCTTGTCCGACATCTGGCCGTAATAGCCAAAATCAGCTGGGATATACTCGGCCTGGGGAAGCCGCTTTTTCGCCTCCCACACCGGCATGCCGGTACTGATTCCGGCCGCCTTGGCATCGTAGGTCTTGGCCACTACGCAGGCGTCCTGACTGGAAAGGACGCACACCGGGCGGTTTCTCAGATCAGGACGGCGCGCCAGCTCGCAGGAAGCATAGAAACAGTCGGCGTCGACATGGGCGATGGCATGAGGCCAGTCGGTAACGAGCATGGTATTTTCAGGTGAGGGGTGAGACGAGAGGGGTGAGGCGTAAAGGCAGTGACGGCGCGGGCTTTCCCCTCACCCCTCACCTTATTTATATTTTCTGACCAACCCGACCACCACGCCGAAAATCTCCAGCGATCCGGTCGGGCGGATAATCGGGTAAGCCGGATTGGCCGGCCGCAGAACAAACTGGCCCTTTTCCCGTTCCAGATATTTGAGTGTGAATTCGTTGTCGACGATGGCGACGACAATGTCTCCGACATTGGCAGACTGCTTCTTCTCCACCGCCACGATGTCGCCGGGATGGATGCCGGCATCGATCATGGAGTCACCCTTGACCGTCACCAGCACGGTTTGCGAGGGTCGCTCGACCAGGTATTCGTCGATGGTCAGCATATCGTGCTGGGTATCGTTGGCCGGGCTGGGGAAACCGGCTCGCACACTGTCCGCGAGCAGGCGTTCGAAGAACCTGCCGCCCGGCTTGAGCCGCTTGTCTGGCGTCACTTCGAGAAAGTCCTGCAACTTCAGGCGTGCGACCAGCGCTGCCACCGAGGATTTCGACTTGAGGCCGAGCAACCCGGCCATGGTGGAATAGGAAGGCAAAATCCGATGCTGGGCATAGTAGTCCTGGAGCTGGTCCAGGTAAGAACGATCGTTCGACATGGGTTGAAGTGTAGTGAACGATCGTTCGCCAGTCAAGTCCTGCCTAGTCAAGCCCTGTTCTCTACGTTACTCCCACAACCAGGCGGCACCGCGCACACCGCTGGAATCGCCGAACCGGTTGCGCACCAGCCGCGTATCCACCCGATCGGAAAACACATAGCGCCCCCAAATCCCGGGCACATTCTCGTACAGGCATTCGATGTTCGACATGCCACCACCCAGCACGATGACATCGGGGTCGAGAATATTGATCACGTGAGCCAGCGAGCGCGCCAGGCGATTTTCATAGCGTTGCAAGGTCAGCTCGCACGCGACATCACCGTCTGCCGCCCGCGCCACGATGGTCGCGGCGTCGAACTTCTTACCGCTAACACGCTGATAATCTGCCGACATCCCCGGCCCGGAAAGAAAGGTCTCGATGCAGCCGTATCGCCCGCAGTAGCAGGCCGGACCGGGAAGTTCCACGCCTTCTGGCCAGGGCAGAGGATTGTGTCCCCACTCGCCGGCGATGCCGTTGGCGCCGGTCAGGACATGGCCGTTAACGACGATGCCGGCACCGGTGCCTGTCCCGATGATCACCCCGAATACCACCGCGGCACCGGCAGCGGCGCCATCGGTGGCTTCAGAGAGGGCGAAACAGTTGGCATCATTGCTGATCCGCAGCTTGCGCTGCAGCAAGGACTCCAGGTCCTGAACAATCGGCTGGCCGTTGAGATGTATGGAATTGGAATTCTTGAGCAGGCCGGTGGCCCTGGAAATGGCACCCGGCGTACCAATGCCGATCGTTCCAACCTGCCCGAGTGCAGCTTCCGCCTGATGCACCAGATCGGCAATTGCCCACAACGTGCCGGAGTAATCGCCCTGAGGGGTCGGTACGCGCCGGCGCAAAAGTTCACTGCCCTCGTCATCCAGAGCGATGATCTCGATTTTGGTGCCCCCGAGGTCAATACCCAGCTTCATAGCGATTCCTCACGACATCGACTTAGTGAAATAGGCTGTAAGCAATTCGACAATTGATAACGCCAAATCCTGCCACATTGCAGCAATTGGAATCGATGATCATTCCTCCCAATACCCCAGCCAATCTGTTTTGAACAGAGAATTATCATCTTATCATTGCCAATGACCCGCATTACAGTATCAAAAATTGGGTTCGGCAATAAGCATTTTCCTTACTACAAAATAAGCATTTCTACCTAGAACAGAATACGCACTCTTCTTATTCCCGGTCTTTCCCCTCCTCTGTAGACTGGTTGTGCATCCTGAGGAAATTCACTTCGCATTTCCTATAAAGAACGAACAGACATAAGGAAAATATCATGTTCGCGATGACTCTCAATAAAACAGATCCGGAAGAAGATGGCATTCTGGACATCCTGGAAGAAGAATCCACTCAGCCGCCAGAAGAACTAGCGGAACTCCCGGCCGGAACCGAAGCATTCAGCGCCGAATTCCAGGGCGACGCCACAATGATCTATCTCAATGAGATCGGCCGCAACCCCCTTTTGACAGCGAAGGAAGAGCGGGAACTTGCAACCCGCGTCAGAGAGGGCGATTTCAATGCTCGCCAGCGCATGATCGAATGCAACCTTCGCCTGGTAGTCAGCATCGCAAAACACTACATCAACCGTGGCATGGCGCTGCTGGATCTGATCGAGGAAGGCAACCTGGGGCTCATACACGCTCTGGAAAAATTTGATCCGGAGCGGGGTTTCCGCTTTTCCACCTACGCCACCTGGTGGATACGGCAGAATATCGAACGCGCCATCATGAACCAGTCACGCACCATTCGCATTCCGGTGCATGTAATCCGGGAGATGAACACCTGCCTCAAGGCGTTCCGTCTCATTGAGTCCCACAAGGGCGATGAACCCAGCGCGGAAGAGGTGGCACACTTGCTGGACAAACCGGTGGGCAATGTACGCTATGTGCTGAACCTGAATGAGCGCATAGTATCTCTGGATACACCGCTGGATATCGACCCGAGCCTCTCCCTGAGTGACGCGATTCCTGACGAAAACACCCCGCCGCCCGATGTGCAATTGCAGCAGGCTCAGCTTGAGGCGCTTGTCCAGCAATGGCTGGATGAACTGGGAAGCAAACAGCGTTGTGTGGTAGAACGGCGCTTCGGTCTGAACGGCCACCAAACGCACACCCTGGGTAAAGTTGCTGAAACCCTCGAAATCACCCGAGAGCGGGTGCGCCAGATTCAGCTTGAAGCGCTACAATCCCTGCGCCACATTCTCGTGCGCAACAACATTTCGAAAGAAATTTTTTTCTGACGAAACCGTGACCTCTGGCCCTAACGGTCATGGCGAACCTCCATGACCGTTTCCCTCTCTCCTAGCTCTCTCCCGGAGGGCGAGAGGGACGAGGTCTCGCTTCGCGAGTTTCACACTCATTGGCAAGAAAACATCGAATATCCAGCCAGATAAGCTTGCGGAAAACATAAACAACCCCGGCATGCCGGGGTTGTTTATTTACTCCCATTCTCCAGGGCGTGTTTACGCTAATTTCGCGTGAAATTAGCGTAAACACGCCCTAGCGCATTATCGTTTTGGGTATTACACTGGAGCCCATTCAACCTTTGCATTTCAGCAACCCATGACCATAGACACTCAAAATAATTATCTGGCGATCACCGCTTCAGGCGAAGACAAAATAGGTCTTGTCGATCGGCTTTCGAGCAAGATTGCCGAGAGCGGATGCAATATCGAAGAAAGCCGTATGGCCGTATTGGGCGGCCAGTTCGCCCTGATCATGCTGCTTTCCGGCCCATGGAACGCGCTTTCCAAGCTTGAAGGACAAATGGAGGCGCTGGGCGATCAGCTAGGGCTCTCTATCATCCACAAACGGACCCAGCAACGGGAACGGACGCAACCGGTGGTTCCCTACAGGGTGGAAGTGGTGGCCATGGATCATCCCGGTATCGTTCGCAACCTGGCCGCTTTCTTCTCCAAGAACGGTATCAATATCGAGGAACTCCAGACCGACACGTACCCGGCGCCACACACCGGCACATCCATGTTTTCCGTCACCATGACGGTGGGTATTCATGCCGACGTTCACATTCCCACCTTGCGTGGAAATTTCCTCGATTATTGTGATGACCTGAATCTGGACGCGAGCTTCGAACCCGCACGGATGTAATACCTGGCTACGTCGCAGCCTCAAGAAAGCCGCAACTCCCCGGCCCCTGTTCGCCCCCATTAGTCACCATGGGGAACCACACTCCGTTATTGGGCCATTTCGGTCGTGATGCTATTCGACCAGCGCAACGCATCCACTTCCGCGCCCATCAAATCTTGTGCTGCCAGCCCCAGACTTTCCAATACATCCCCGGCATGATCAAATTGCCCCTGCTCTGTCATTTCTGCCAGAGAGAGCAGTCCACCCAGGTTGCCCGATTTATTCAGCAAGGCGTCAGTAATTTCGTCTGCCGGACTGATCAGATCTATCACTTCCATCAATGGTCTATTCAGGAGAGCATCCAGTAAAGACAAAATGCCCGTCATGAAAGCCCGATCATGGAAATCCCGGTCACTTTCTTTGCATTTCTGGGCAAGAGATTCCATCAATTTCCCTCGCCTGGCAGCAAGTCGCAACAGCGGACTGTAACTCACTTCATCTTGTTGCGGGGTGTATAACAACAGTTGCAGCCAACGTTGCATCTGACGTCGACCCACAATTTTAATTGACTGATTAAAAGATGATATTTTTGTTTTCAGCCCCATTGATACTGAATTAACCAACCGCAATAGTTTAAGACTCAAGCCGGCATCCTGTTTCAGGACCTGCTCGATTTCCTGATCGGGGGCATCGGTCAGAATGAGCCCCAACAATTTGAGCATGATCGCCTGATTAGGAAGAGTGCACTTGCCTATAGCCAAATTGGGGCGCGCAAAGTAATAACCCTGAAACAAATCGAACCCGGCCTCTGCACACTGAAGGTACTGCTCATGGCTCTCGACCTTCTCTGCCAGAAGCCTTACCGGGTAATTTCTGAGCTTGCTGACAATCCCCAGGGTCGACGGCCAATCCTGCTGCGTAATATCTATTATTACAATATCCACATCGTCAAGAAGAGGATCGAAAGTGCCGTCATTGACATAGTCATCCAGCGCCAGATCAAAACCCATCTCTTTAAGTTCCCGACAGCGTTCAATCAGCGGAAGATCGACAACCCCAGTTTCCAACAGTTCCAGTGTGACTCGATGTTGCGACAGGATTTCAATCGCATCGCTCATCAGCAACTCTTGCCTCACCTTGATTAAACACTCATATCCCGCCAGGGCTTCTCCAATTTCAAACCGGCTGAAAGCATCGTTGATTGCCTGTGAAGTGGCCTGCGTATTGTCAAGAAAATGCGCCGCATTCAACTCGCCGCTACTAAACAGCAATTCATATGCGACCAGATGTTGTCGCTTGTCCAGAATGAGTTTCAACCCCAAGAAAATCTCTTGCGCCTGTGGCAGGTTATGCATGCTTATTCATCTATCTTTCAGTAGGTAACAGGCGGCAACTAATTGAAATATCCGCTAACTTTCCTCATGATATCGTAAAAACAGTGAATACAAATGGTTAACCCCAGGAGCAAAGCCGAAATTAATTTTCAGCCAATCCAACGACCCCTCTGGCGGAAAGCTGAAGATCCTTCGACCATCTGTCGTCGCCAACAGTCTGCGTGCTGGTAGCCAGTGCATCGGCAATTTCACCCCTGTTCCACCCCAGGCTAGCCAGCAAGTCCAGGGCAACGGCATCGGCCTCATGCAATTGATCGAGTTTGTAACTCTCTATCATTAACCGGGAACCGACAAACGAAGCCGCTGATGAGGCTGTTGCCATCGCCGTAGCTGACTGTATCAAAACAGCGGAACCGCGAATAAGGTTGGCGACCGGAAACAACACTTGGGCAGCGATGGAAAACAGGATACTGGTCGCTGAATCCTCGTCATGATGACGGCTGATTACATGCCCCATCTCACGAGCGATCAAGAAAGCCAAAGCCTCTTCATCAAGACGCAGCTTTTGCACACCGCGGAAAATCACCACCGTACCGGTTGCGCAGGATGCACTCCCCGGTTCGGCTTTTTCGGCAGTAACGAACTCAAACTGGCTGAATCTCTCAGTGAGATCAGGGTAAATTTCAAAAGCCGATTGCGCCAGACGAGTGCCCAGCCGCTGAACCCTCTGATCGAAAGCACGATCAAGCCTGCACTCCACCCCTGCGCAGGGTGAAGGCGTATCTGCCGCAGAGGCGAGATTCAGGTGCATGCCCATCTCGGAATGAACAGCACTTACCGAGGACGGCACGGCCACCTGCATACGGCCCTGAGGCGACGTTGCGCACGCCCCGAGCAAGATACTGGCAAGGACAACAAACCAGACGCGGGCAATCATGAGTTCATCCTTCTAAAAAAGGACCGATACAAAAAAAGAATGCGCCCGTTCACTGTGCATTGTCAATTAACCAAAGACAACTGGATGCGCACTGCCGGTCAGTTCGACCTGCCGTTCCTCACAACTCGGGCAGGCCAAAAACCGCAAAGCTCGCCCAGTACAAAGGGTTTGGCATCTCGCTTCGCAGCTCGCGCATCGCATTTTGCAGAGCTTTGTCGGGTGGGAGGGTATGGGCATGGAGAATAAAGGAACCCATGAGACGGGAGGTGTTGATGTCGCTCACATTCCACAAGCTCATCACCACATTTGCCGCGCCTGCCTGGTGCCAGGCGCGCGCGAGCCCAATGGTACCGACATCGAAATTCTTGCCTAGTCCGGTTTGGCAGGCACTCAGCACCACCAGGGGCCGACTGTTTGAGATCGGCGCCTTGGCGATTTCGCGCGCAGTCCAGCGCCCATCGCTCAGCAATAAAAATCCAGCATCCAAGGGATTCGTGTCATCAGCGATGCCGTGGGTTGCCAGATAGATCAGCGTGGTTTCGGGCTGACCCTTAATCCGCTCCAGTACTTTTCGTTTGGACGCAGCATGCTGGGTCAGCGGAGTGGAATCGACCAGTTTGGCCACCGTTTCCGCTTCGGATTGAGCGCCGGTCAGGGGGCGAAATTCCCAATCCGGATCCACCCAGCCCAATGGATTGCCGACCACAATTGCGCCGGGAAACGACTTTCGCGCCGAAAGCGGTGTCTCGCGGAAGATGAATAGCCCCGGTGCAATCACAACCGATGCAATGTCGATCAGCGCGTGTTGCGAATCGACTGGCAACGCGGCAAACGGCACCGTACCAGTTTCAAATACCGGCACCACGATCAAGGTATCAATCTCGGCATCACGCAGGGCCGAGACGATCGGTTGCGGCAGCAACACCTCGGCTGTGTCATGCAACACGGTGGCTAATCGGCTGGATTGAACCAAATCCGGTTTCTGGAACTCACCCGATTCGCCAGAGCGGCTTGGCCCTCGCCTATCCAGCTTCCGCTGGGGCGCGCGACTTCTGGCTAGTGCCTCGGCACCCAGCGCCTGGATCAGCTGTGGCTGCAAGCGGCGCAGATCGCCCGAACTAACTTGGGAGACATGTGCTTTTAAAGGCGCGTGGGGCGTGATGAGCCAACTGCAAAACCGGTTATCTTGATAAGCCTGAAACAATACCGCCGCGCGTCTGGAGCCCAGATGGGTCAATCCGTGCAATACATCGGCGTGGTTGATGGGTTTGAATCCCTTGGGTAATGCGCCCTGCCGATACCAGCCAGTAACGAGTTTATGGCTCATCCGCTCCGTGTGCTCTTCATGCGCGCGAATGGACGCATCCAACTCTGCTTCGCAACCGCTGCGGCACGTCGCAAAAAATTGCGCTTGAGCAGTCGGAGCAACCAACAATAACAGCAGAAAAAGCCAGGCAAGGTAACCTTGAAAGCCCCAGCCGCATTTTGTATGCTTCAAAGATAAGCTAGCGTCATGTTTAACCGCGATTGAACGAGATCCAAAAACGGCATGCGCAGTTCGTCCCATCATGCAAAATTTAATCCGAATAATGATGAAGCCAAGCGGCTCATGTAGGCGCAACATATTCACCAATTCTCCCGGAAGGTGATCTCATGAATACCTTTATTGTTTATAGCATACGGGCTGGCCTGAAGTTGGCTCGAGGTAGATATTTAAAGCTGCTGGCATGGCAGATCATTGCAGGCATGCTGGTATTGAGTGGGTGTCAAACCACCGCACCCATGACCAAGCCCGCTCCGGAACAGCCACCCAGGACTGAATCTCCCAAAGTCGAAGCGCCCAGGGTCGAACTGCCGAAAAGCGCTGCGCCGGAAATGGGTTCGGGTCCTCCCCCACTGACACGGTCGGCGCCGCCGACTACGGATGTAACGCGCTTTCCCGCCGCCAAAAACGGCAAGGCCGCGCACAAGGATTATGTAGAAGTCGAAGTATTCTATGCGACCGATCGTGCCGCTACAGGCCGACCTGAACCGGCAAAGTTTTACGGCACCCAGCGCGGCAACTTGCAGTATGGAACAGCTACCGTCAGCATACCCAAGGGTGAAAGGCATAAGACAGGGGAGTTGGAGTCACCGGTATGGTGGAAATTCGAATTCCGCGAAGATCCCGCCAAGCATATCGTCCTGATGAGCCTGACCCGGATGCAGAATGCTGCGTTCTATCGAAAACTTCAGGACGCATCCGCCGCGCGCGATCTGTTCGTGTTCGTGCATGGTTTCAATGTAACGTTCGAGGATGCTGTACGCAGAACAGCTCAGATTGCCTACGATTTGCCCTTTCCCGGCGTCCCGGTAACCTACAGCTGGCCCTCTCAAGGATCGCCCAAACCGTTCGGCTACACCACGGATGAGGCCACGGTGGAGTGGACCGAGCGCCACCTAAAGACATTCCTGAAAGATTTGCAGGCGCGTTCAGGTGCCAAGCACATCCACTTGCTCGCCCATAGCATGGGCAACCGTGCGCTGACCAAAGTGTTGCGCAGCATCGCCAGCGAACAGCCCTCCCCGCTATTTAGCCAAGTCATCCTGGCGGCCCCCGATATCGATGCGGAAGTATTTGAACGCGATATCGCGCCCGCCATGCTGCGCGCCGCGAACCGATTTACGCTCTATGCTTCATCCGACGATCAGGCATTGGCCGCATCGAAAAAGGTTCACGGCTATCCGCGAGCGGGGCAGTCGGGTGAAAGTCTGATCGTCCTGTCGGGTCTGGACACCATTGATGCCTCGGGTATCGATACCAGCTTGTTGGGGCATTCATATTTCGCCGAACAAACCTCACTGGTAACCGACATATTCATGCTGTTGCGGCATGGTACCCCACCCAATTCTCGCCAGCTCAGTCCGCGCCAAAAGAATGGCATCCCCTATTGGTCGATTGCGCATTAGCTATTGAAAAGGCTAAAACAATGAAAGGCTGTAAAATCTTGCCAGCGAATGCACCCGCTATTAACACTTGGCCGAGCTATTGCGCGAGTACAGCATCACAGAAATGCCTAATCGGGTTCCATACACGTTGTTGACACCATCATCCAAGCTGAGTCGGTCACGAACCCAGCGAGCTAGGTTCTCATCAGTTGGTTGGTCCAATAGCTGGTTAAGATGTTCATAGTCCAGAGGAGCCATTACTTTGGCGAGTTGGTCGCGCGACTTGCCCACCTCGCCACCTGAAAAATCTGCCCATCCATAAGGCAATTTCAAGAGCAAAACTCAAGAAGATAGTATTGCGAGCGGGGACGTAGGTGACTGGGAGCTATCTGCCATCTCACCCATCGACCGTTCCCGAGGCACTTCAATGTCACTGGTCAATGCTGAACCACCAAAATTGTCGAAGGAGATTGAGCTTGGTTGTATTTTCCGGCTACCAACGTAGCGCTCATGCCGCCCGATTTTCCTTCATGAGCCAATTGGCGTAATGCTGTGCCGGGCTCTGATAGGCCAATGAGGAATGGCGGCGTTTCCGATTGTAAAACGCT
>JAHJJI010000079.1 GCA_018823025.1 Gammaproteobacteria bacterium
GTCGAAACGCCATAGCAGGAAATTGACCGTCACCGGCACGTTGTTTTGCATGGCGAAGACGACGCCAGCTATGGCGACGAATATGGCAGCGATAATCTTCAGTTGCATGGCACCTCCTGATCTCAGACTTTATTGGCGCGTTCTTCCATGAGTGCGGCCTTTTCGCTCTCGGGCCGCAAACGGGCCACCACCACCAAGGCCGACGAGGCCAGCACCACCAGCATGACGGTTCCGCCGAGGAAACTGGGCAACGGCAACACTTCCTTGGCATGCAGGAATAGTAGCACGGTGATCAGGCCACGAGGAGCGATCCAGGTCAGGGATCTGGCCAGAGAATGTCGGCTCACCCGCAACATGCCGTAGCGCCAGCCGTAGACAACCAGCAGCACAAGCGCTGCCGCCAGCCAGGCATGAAGGGAAGCCAGGTCGGACAATTCGGTCCAATACCCCAGGAGGATGAAAAAGAACCCGCGTACTGCAAAAGTGAGTTCCTGCACCAGCACCTTGAACTCCTTGAGCGTGGCGCCATAAGTATCGTCTATCCAGCTCTGCAGAGGGTGGAAGCGAGTAATCAGCCTGGGGTTGTTAAGCGCCAACCCGAAGAGCAGTACCAGAATGAGCGGAGACAAATGCAGCAAATTGCCTGCGGCATACAGCCCGAAGAGCCCCGCGAGCAGTGGAATAAATCGAATATGGCCATCGATGCGCATCAGCAGGAGAGCCAGCGCAACAGCGCAGACCAATGCCAGCAGAAGGGACATCACGCCGCCGCCCACAAGTCCCAGCAGGATGCCACCAGCCGAGCCATCGGAATTGATCAGGGCGAAGAACACCAGCACCCCCAGGATGTCCGATGCCGAACTTTCATACACAACGAACTCACGTCCGTGAGCCGGAAGAAAATCACTGCTTGGTATAGCGATAGCGCTGCTGATGACGGCAAAGGGCACCGCGAGGATCAGAGCTTGTAAAAGAGTCAGATGAAGTGCCATGACCGCGACAGACGAAAACACGGCAAGACAAATAAAAAAACCCGCGCCAGCCATGATGAGAGCGCCAGCCGCTGCCCTCAGGCGGTCCCGACGCAACTCGATATCCAGAGCGCCCTCCAGGACGATCAGGACCAGGCCAACGGCACCCACGATAGGAACAATAATTTCGAGTCCATCCAGCGTTAGACCGGTAGCCTGGAGCAGAGGCCGGCTGGCAAGCCCGGTAGCGATCATGATGATCACTGCAGGAACGCCTGATACCCGGCCAAACCGCTCAATAGCAAAAGCGATCAGCAATACGACCGAAGCGACCAGAATGGCGGAGTAAATCATCGATCACCTTACAGAATTAAAATTAGCGTGAGCCACGCAGGATCGAGTGATGGAACAGGTTAATCGCAGTCTCGCTGGCACGTGCAAACTGGGGGTAACGACGAGGACGCCGTCCCAGAAAGTCAGATGGCGTTTCCAATTATGGAGTGGAATTGCTGCCTCTGGCTATAAGCCACGACAAAGTTAAGATCCAATTCACCGAGACTGAGCACAGTGTATCATCGCTGAGTCATTCCGACCCTTCGGTGCCGGATCGGATCCGTGCCACCCCAACGTGGCCGGGAACACAGACCGATACTTTTCTCTTTACTACAATTCGACGGGCTCGACGATAGGCATCAACCGCGTAGTTTTTTCCATGACAATCATCCCCGCATGGGGCTTGTCGATCCCGGTGGCGAAATACAGGAAGCGAAAGATTTCATCTGCGCGATCAACCGGCACCAGTACCGTAAAAATTTCCCGCTCAATATAGAAAAGTTTCTTTTCCTGGACATTGCCGACTCCGATCCCGCGTGCATGATGCACGAACGCGCAGTTGATGCCCATCTCATTGCGCAGTTCCTCAAGCACGCGCTGGCCGCGCCCGGCCGGGCAGAAACAGGTGATCGCCTTGTAAGGCGTAGCGGCCGGTTTCATGATTCTGAATCGCTGAACTTTTCGATGAGTTCGGGCGGAATGTAGGTAGCCATTTTTTCCAGCGGCGTGACATAGGCCATCCCCATGCCGGGGGTGTCGAGCTTGGCAGTAGTGAAGATGCGCTCGAAGATGTGATCGGCCTGGTCAGTGGAAGCAACGATGTAGATGACCTCCTTCTCCGCATTGACCGTCACGCCGAGAACGCCCATATGGCGCTGGCGCACACCCATACCGCGGGCGTAGAACACCGTCGCACCCTGTGCGCCGGCCCTGCGGGCGGCACGCACCACATCATCGGCCACGCCGCGCTGCACGATCGCCGTGATCAGCACGGCATCCGTCAATACAACAATTTCGTCGCTCATTCGATTATCACCCTGGCCCGCCGGTTCAGGGCGGTTCTCATGCGTATCCACAAGCCTACCGTCAGCACACTGACGATCGGGCCTACCGATGCCATCGCCAGGATGCCGAACCCATCCTGCACTCCGACAGCCTTGCCCAACCCCAAACCCAGCGCAAGGACCAGCGGAACCGTCACCGGGCCGGTGGTAACGCCAGCACTATCCCAGGCAAGGTTAACGTACTCCTCGCCGGAAAAAATAGTCATCAGCAGGGCGAGCATATAACTGGGCAACAGCAGCCAGGCAATCGGCAAATCAAAAATGATCTTGCATACACCGATCGTGGTACCGATACCAACACCGAAGGCGACTGCCCTGATCAAGGTGTTTTTTGTGAAAGCGCCATCGGTCAACTCCTGCACAGTCATGCCCATGGCATTCAAGGCAGGCTCTGCAAGCGTTGCGCCAAAACCTAGCAACAGGGCGAACAGCAAAGTCAGGGCTATGCCGACACCGTGAGAATACAATGGCGAATCGGGAACGGATTCGAAACGGGAGAATGCCGCGGGAAACACTTCGCCGGCCTGTGTGCCGAGCTCGGTCAGGCCGTAATCCAGGCCGACGGAAAACAGGGCCATGCCGAGAATGGCCAGCGAAACGCCATACACAACAATGTTGAGATTCTGCTGCTTTTCCTTCAGCAGAAAACGCTGCACCACCCACAGGAACAGCACCAGTGGCAGGATCGCGCGCACCGCCATGGTGATGTCGGCAAACGGCCCCATCTGAAATCCATTCTCGCTGGTGGCAGTGGCTACCAGGCTTTCGATCGGGATGTCGTTCATCCATCCCCATTCCACAAACAGACCCAGCAGCATGACGGACATCACCGGGAACAGGGAGGCCAATGTAACGATGCCGAAGCCGGAAAGCGGATTGTCCTCCTGGCCGGTAGCCGCGGAAACGCCGATACCCAACGCCAGAACCAGTGGAACCGTGACCGGCCCGGTGGTGACCGCACCGCAATCCCAGGCCAACCCGAGTATCGGGGCAAGCTTGGGATCGGACGCCAGATAGGCCGTAAGCAACAGGCACGAAGGCACGACGATAAGCAGTATGGTTTTCAGGCGCCAGTTAAAATAGAAGCGCAGGATGCCGACCAGCACGGCAAGTCCGACCCCAATCGCCACGGCGAACACCAGCCAGTGCACCCGGTCATGCAAAATACTATAAAGTTGAGGTGAAGCCTCCGCGCTGGTCAGGCTACCAGCTGCCTTGAGTGCCCCGATGGCCGGCTCGGCCAGCGTTGCCGCAGCACCCAGCGCAAAAGCCACCAGTGCGACGCTCATCAGGGAAGACCGGCCCGGCATGGTATAGCCGATATTCTCGCTGAAAGGCATCAGGCCGTGCTTCACCCCCTCCATGAACAACATCAGGCCGACCATGATGCCGACGAGTCCCAGGGCCACATCTCCGGGGTTAGCCACCTGAACATGCAACACAATCAGCAGGAACAGCACCATGAACACGGCCAGTGGCACTACCGCCCGGACCTGTTCAAGAAAACGCAAACCGACATAAGGACCGATCAGACGATACACGTCCACGACACGCAGACGCATGCGGCGCCGCGACGGCGCATGGGCCGTCACCACGTTGTAGCTGATCGCATGCTGCCGGTGCCGGACGGCGCCGAGATAGTCTCCGTAACGGATGCGGGTATTCATCGCTGATTCGGGATGGGTATGGATGGTTCAAAGTATCGCACACTCAAGCATGGCAACAAAGAATGCCTTTTGACGAAATTCATATGCCGGGGCTATGATCATTCACGTGACGCCACAAAATCCATACTCTCCGTAGACGTTGTGGATTTCCTCTGCGGCTTTCAGGTTTAACAAGGATTCCAACATGACCAGCACACCACCCAATTCTCTGATCCTCGCCACACTTGACCACTTGAGCCGCTTCGCCCCGTTCGACCGGATGGAGCGCGAGCATCTGATATGGCTGGCAGAGCGGCTTTCCCTGGGCTACTACGCCAAGGGCGAGATAATTACCTCACCCGAACAAGGCGAGGTGTCCCACTTCCTCATCATCAAGCAGGGCGTGGTTCAGGGCGAGCAGGATGTGGTTCGCGCCCAGGAAGATGCCGCCTGGCTGGAACTCCACGAGGGCGAGTGCTTTCCCCTTGGTGCCCTGCTCTCCAAGCGCCCTGTCACCAGCCTGTACCGCGCGAGTGAGGATGTATTCTGCTACGAACTCTCCGCCGAGGATTTTCTCGCCCTGACCCATAAGAGCGAAGCGTTCCACGATTTCTGCACGCGCCGTATCGCGAATCTCCTGGAGCAATCCAAACACATCATCCAGGCCCAATATTCCCAGTCCAGTGCCGAGCAGCAATCCATGTCCAGCCCGCTCTCAGCCATCATACGGCGTGAACCCATCGCCTGCGACCCGCAAACACCACTACGCGAAGTCCTGGAATCCATGAACCGTCACAGCATCGGCTCTATGATCGCCGTCGATGCCAATCATAAACCGGTGGGCATTTTCACCCTCCACGACGTACTCTCGCGAGTCACTCTGCCTGGGCTAAGCCTGGATATGCCACTTGCAAACGTCATGAGTCCGAACCCTTTTACGCTGCCTCCTCACGCACTGGTCCACGAGGCCGCGCTGGCGATGGCTAAACACGGTTTCCGACATATCCTGATGGTAGAAAACGGGCGACTCAAGGGCCTGATATCCGAGAAGGACCTGTTCAGTCTGCAAAGGGTAGGTCTGCGTCAAGTCAGCAGCGCCATCCGCAACGCGGAGCGACTCGAATGCCTGCAGCAGTCGGCTCGAGATATCCGTGAGCTGGCCCATAACATGCTGGCCCAGGGGGTTGCCGCCGAACAGCTGACCCAGATCATCTCCACCCTGAACGATCTGCTCACCAACCGCATCATCGAACTGGAACTGCGCGAAAACCCGGTAGGCGACATCGAATTCTGCTGGCTGGCGCTCGGCTCCGAAGGCCGGCTCGAACAGACCCTGAACACCGACCAGGACAATGGCCTCATCTTCAGTGTGCCGGCGGGCAGCAGCGCCGAAGAAGTGCGCGCCCGACTGCTGCCATTTGCCAAACGCATCAACAACTCACTGGACGCATGCGGTTTTCCACTGTGTGGCGGCGAGGTCATGGCGTCGAATCCAAAATGGTGCCTCTCCCTCGACGAATGGAAGAATACCTTCGACAAATGGATCTATCACGGCGCGCCGATGGACCTCCTCCACTCCACCATTTTCTTCGACTTCCGCCCCCTGTTCGGGGCTCAACATCTGGCCGAAGCGCTGCGTGAGTGGTTGCGCGTAGAGGCTCGCAAGAATACCCGCTTCCAGCACCAATTGGCGGTCAATGCCATGAAAAACCGTCCACCGCTGGGTATGGTGCGCGATTTTGTCATCGGCGAGGGTCATACCCTCGACCTCAAGCTCAACGGCATCACCCCCTTCGTCGATGCCGCCCGCATTTTCAGCCTGGCGCACGGCATCACGGCCACGAATACCCTGCAGCGCCTGCGCGAGATCGCCGAGCCCCTCAACATCAAACCCCATGACGCCGAGGCCTACGGCGACGCTTTCCTGTTTATCCAGCTCCTGCGCTTGCGCCTGCACCACGAGCAGACCGAACGAGGTGAAAGTCTGACCAACAAGGTAAATCCCGACAGCCTTAACAATCTGGATCAGCGCATTCTGAAAGAAGCTTTTCGCCAGGCACGCAAGTTGCAGACCAAGCTGGGGCTGGATTACCAGGTATGAGCTTGCTGAAACAGATGTTCGGCGCGAAGCCTCAGCTTACGGCCAGCCAGGTGGATCGCCTGCGAGCCTGGCGGGACCAACCCGAACCGGACACTCGGCTTCCTTTCGATGCCAGTCGTCTGGTTGTGGTCGATGTCGAGACGAGTGGTCTCGACGTGCGCAAGGATCACCTTATCGCCATCGGCGCAGTAACGGTAGTAAACGGCAAGATCATTTTGGCCGACAGTCTGGATATCGTCCTGCAACAAAGATACGTCAGCGGCAAGGACAACATCCTGATTCACGGCATCGGTGGCGAGGCCCAGCGCCAGGGCATGCATCCAGCAGATGCCCTGCTCGCATTCCTGGAATTCCTGGGCAAGTCCCCGCTCATCGCCTTCCACGTCGAATTCGACCAGAGCATGATCGGCCGAGCCATGAAGGCGCACCTCGGTTTTCGATTCGAACATACATGGGCCGACCTGGCCTACGTCGCCCCGGCCCTCTACCCGCAGCTGGCACGCCGATATCGCTCGCTCGACAAGTGGATGGAATTATTTGGTATCGGCAACTACGCTCGTCATAGCGCCCTGGCTGACGCCTTGGCCACTGCCGAACTATTGCTTGCCCTGCGGCCTCAGCTGGAAGCACGACAGACCATGAGCTTCCAGAGCCTGCGCGATCTTGAACGTGAACGACGACTTCAGACTCACCCGATCTGAGAACCGATTCGTGCAACAAAAAACCCCGCCGAAGCGGGGTTTTTTGTATTCTGTAGCAGTTAACTTCAGTGCTGCGCCTGGGCAGCGGCAGCGCCACGTGGGTAGCGGATACCTTCCACCAGATGCTGGATATGCTCCGGGCAGGCGGGGGTCATCTTCATCACAATATAGGCCATGACGAAGTTGAGGATCATGCCAATCACGCCGATGCCTTCTGGCGAAATACCGAACAGCCACTGGCTGTCAGGCACTTTATCCATGCCGAGCAGCACATCGCGCTTGAAGTAGACGATATAGGTCATGGTGAAGATCAGGCCGGTAAGCATGCCAGCGATGGCGCCACCCCGGTTCATCGTCTTGCTGAAGATACCCATCACGATGGTCGGGAACAGCGAAGCGCAGGCAAGACCGAAGGCGAAGGCCACCACCTGAGCAACGAAACCCGGCGGATTGTAGCCCAGATAACCAGCCACACACACCGCGACTGCGGCGGCAACACGACCCGCCATCAGCTCGCCCTTCTCGGAGATGTCCTTGGCGAACACGCCCTTGAGCAGGTCATGCGAGATGGAAGACGAGATCACCAGCAACAGACCGGCGGCAGTGGACAGAGCGGCGGCAATACCACCGGCGGCGATCAGGGCGATCACCCAGTTGGGCAAGCCGGCGATTTCGGGGTTAGCCAGCACCATGATGTCACGGTCAACTGTGCCATCGAACTTGCCTTTCTTGTCAGAGCCCAGCTCGTTGCCTTTCCAGCCGGCAGCCTCGGCCTTGGCCAGGAAAGCCGGGTCCTTGCTCTTCTCGTTGTAGTACTGGATGCGACCGTCACCGTTCTTGTCTTCCCACTTGATCAGACCGGTCTTCTCCCAGCGCTTCATCCACTCAGGACGGGTTTCGCCCTGAATGCTCGACTCAGGGGCGAAGACATCGCCACCTGCTGCAACAGCGGTATTCACCGTAGCGTGCAGATTGTAGCGGGCCATGGCGCCGACTGCGGGGGCAGTGGTATAGAGGATGGCGATGAAGACCAGAGCCCAGCCGGCGGAAAGACGGGCGTCATGCACCGTGGGCACCGTGAAGAAACGCACGATCACGTGCGGCAAGCCGGCTGTACCCGCCATCAGAGCCAGGGTGATACAGAACACATCGATCATGCTCTTATTGCCCGAGGTATAGGCGGCAAAACCCAGATCGGTCACGGTCTGGTTCAGCTTATCCAGGAAGTACACATCTCCCGTGTGACCGCCCAGACCTAACTGGGGCAGCGGGTTGCCAGCGATCTGCAGAGAAATGAACACCGCCGGAATCGTGTAGGCAAAGATCAGCACGATGTATTGCGCCACCTGGGTATAGGTGATGCCCTTCATGCCACCGAGCACGGCGTAGAAGAACACCAGGCCCATACCGATGATCAGGCCGGTCGTGATATCCACTTCGAGGAAGCGGGAGAACACGATACCGACGCCGCGCATCTGGCCGGCGACATAGGTGAAGGAGATGAAGATCAGGCAGATCACCGCCACAATCCGGGCCGTCTGGGAATAATAACGGTCGCCGATGAACTGGGGCACGGTGAACTTGCCAAATTTGCGCAAGTACGGAGCCAACAGCACGGCCAGCAGCACGTAACCACCGGTCCATCCCATCAGGTAGACGGAGCCGCCATAGCCAAGAAAGGCGATCAGACCGGCCATGGAGATGAATGAGGCAGCGGACATCCAGTCGGCGCCGGTTGCCATACCGTTGATAATCGGATGCACGTTACCGCCGGCAACGTAGAATTCCTTGGTTGTACCGGCACGCGCCCAGATGGCGATGCCGATATAGAGGGCAAAGGAGAGTCCCACTACGATAAATGTCAGAGTTTTAAGTTCCATGTTTTTTCCCCTTAGTCTTCGTGGACGTCATGTTCGCGGTCAATCTTGTCCATACGCTTTGCGTACCAGAAGATCAGGCCAACGAAGACAAAGATGGAACCCTGCTGGGCGAACCAGAAGCCGAGCGGATAACCTCCGAGGTGGATGCCATCCAACGCATCGCGGAACAGGATGCCGGCACCGAATGAAACGATGAACCAAATGATTAGGGTTGTGACAAGAAGCTTCAGTGTGGCGCTCCAATACGCCTTGGGATCAAAGCCTTGCGGGTTCGGCATTTTTGCTCTCCTGAAATGAAGTGAACTTTGGTTAATTTTTTATCACCCATCTTGCTCTACTGCTCTTGTTTCTACTGCTTCTACTGCAAACTTGCGCGAATGAGTTTACACCAAATTCTGCCAATGGAACTATCGTTATTTGGCAGCCGTTAACCACTTGTATTATATAGGTCATATAGATAACACTTGAAATTCGCCGCGCGATTTGCGTAAGCCGCTCTGCAGAAGGTCAAAAATAAATATCTATCTTGTTGTTTTTACCAGAATGTTGCGCAAACAGAATAAAAAACCAAGCCGAAGCGGGATGGCGTAGAGCCGGCCCCCTTATCTTGGCTTGATGAAGAGTAGCTGGCCTGCTCTCGGCTAGCCGGGCGAGGCAATTTCAGGGAGATAAGCGCTTTGCCCGCTGGGAAGCCAGTTGCAACATAAAGTAATAAGTCCACAGCACAAAGGCCGCCAGACCCATCCATGTGGTCAACTCCAGCCCCAGCAGCAAAACCGAGACCCCCACCCCCAGCAAACCGACCCCGCAAAAAACATTCACCGCCAGGACGGTCGTAGCCCAAGTCCTGCCGTCACCGATTTTCCTGCCGCGCCAGTCAGCCACGTAGCGATCATCCTTGCGCACAGCGATGGCCCATACACGGAAGAGCATTCCACCGGCCATGAGAAAAATACCCAAAAACATCAGGCGCGCCAGCCACATAAACCAGACTTCCATCCGTCCACCTCCAGAATAATTTTTACTTTACTATCCACAGAATGGCGCGCTTCATCACGCAACGCCACATTCTCGACCGGCACATGCCGATACTGAGAAATTTTTTCGCTGGTCTTGCTGATTACGCTGACATTCGTCAAACACCATTCCGCATCCTGCTCGATTTGATCTGTCAGGCAGGGTACGCTACCGCCAGTTCCGTGCCCTTGATGCGGTCATAGTAACGAGCTCGGTACAGCAGACGTCGGCTGCTCTCATCATCGCTGAATGCGGTGCGGTCATGTAGCACGTTGTTGCAGATCAGGCCCATGCCCGGCTCCAGGCGACCGCGGAAAATATAGGGCGAATCACTGTTTAACAACTGATCGAGAAAGGTGACAGCGGCTTCCACCAAGGGCGTCTTTTTCCAGCTGATGCTCCGCGTTCTGGCAGTGTAGCGCATATGCAGATCACCGCTGGTCGGGTGCAGGGAAAATACCGGGCCGGTTTGGTCCGGCCTTGCAATGCCGTCATCATCCATGCGCGCGGGAATGGTCATGACATCCAGCTCCATCAGGGCACGAATATAATCAGGGTTGGCATCACGCAGCAGAATGTAAGCGATTTCATGATCTATCAAACCATTGGATCCGCCGCTGGCCGCGCTGCACACGCAGTGCAACTGCACCGCCCAGATCTTGCGCTCGAGCGAGTTATAATAGCCGTCGGTGTGCCACTTGATCGGACGGTCGGTATAAGGAATGTAATGCTGTCGCTCGCCACTGGCATGCACGGCGATCGAGGTGATGCCGTCGTCATCGGCAAGCAGATTACGGTCGAGTCGCTCCAAGCCGAATTGCAGGCCTAGCTGGCGTGCAATTTCCTTATCGGCTTCCTGCCCCACCTTGCTGACGTGTAGCGCCATGTTGGTCTTGCGACACAACGCCAGAATGGCTTCATGTTCGGATCGGGTCAGGTGGCGCGGATCGTTGACCTGTACCACCAGGTCAGCGAAGCTGGCCGGGTAGTTTTCCAGCTTGAGACTGCGCCAGTTCTGGTAGTCGACATCGTTGTCGAGTCCGAAGGGATTGAAACGGGGATGGCTCATGAAAAACCTCGAATGGCGTGAATCCTGTCTGCCGGGGAGTATACCCACCTTTGCCAGAGCGATAAAGAAACGCCAGGCCTGCTGCTCTGAGTCATTTCGAAATACTGGCGACCTGCAACCGCCTTGAATCACACATCGCCATTCTGGACGCCGAAGGCATTGCCATCGACCTGGGATATGTGGACACGGTTCCGGCCGCCCTTTTTGGCGGCATAACACGCAGCGTCCGCCAGATTCAGCGTATCAGAAATGGAACACCCGCTCTGGATGGGAACCAACCCGATACTGACCCCCAGGGAAAAATGATGGGAACGCCAATGAAACATGAAATTTGCTATCGTCACGCGAATTTTTTCGGCAAAACTCGCGGCCTGGTCCAGGGTGCAATGTTCCATCAAGACGCCGAACTCATCACCACCCAGACGGGCCAGCGTGTCGCGCGAACGCATTTGCCCTTCCAGCAAGGTGGCAATCTGCCGCAATAATTCGTCTCCGGCAATATGGCCGCAGGTATCGTTGATGATCTTGAATTTATCGAGATCGAGAAAGCACAGCACATGCTGCTCCGCCGAAACAGAAGCGCTTGCCAGAACCCGCTGCAGCCGCCTTTCGAATTCACGCCGGTTGATCAGACTGGTAAGCGAATCGTGCGCCGCCTGGTGGGCCAGTCGTTCTTCCAGCTTGCGCTTTTCCGTAATGTCCCGGCAGACTACCAGCAGGCGAGGCTCTTGCACGCCCGGCTCCAGGCTGACACGCTGATGGACCCAAAAAACCGAACCATCCTTCCTGATTTTCCGGTATTCAATACCACTGTCATCGGATGGGTTGTGAAAATACTTTCCCACATACTCGAACACGGCGCGCTGATCTTCGGGGTGAATCACCTTTGCCGCAGATTCGCCAATCAGATCTTCGACTTCATAGCCGAGCATTCTGGCGCCGGTGTGATTGATGGACAGGATCTCGCCCATTGCATTGATTGAAGTGTAAATATCCGGGGCATTTTCGTACAAAGCCTGGTAACGTGCCTCACTGGCTTTTAAAGCTTCTTCCGCCCGCACGGTATCCGTAATATTTCTGAAGATGCCACGCGTCGATATGGATACCCCTTCTTTGATGATCGAGCCACAATCACCGACCAGATGAACCGTTTCACCCGACTTGCTCAGGAACTTGAATTCGATGCACGTCAATGTTTCACCATTAAGCAGACGCTTGAATCGGTCCCGGCAACAGGGCTGGCTATCTGGATGCAACACATCCAGAAGGTTCAGAGACTTCACCTCCTCTTCGATATACCCCATGGCTGTTCGCCATGTACGATTCGTGTAGATGAATGAGCCATCTGGCGCAATGCACTGGATCAGATCGCTGGTGTTATCAAAAATATCCAGGTGGCGCTCCTCGCTTTCGACCAGTTTCCTCTCGATCTTGCACCGGTCCTTCTCTTGTTCTGCATGCTTCAGGAAGGCATCGATCAGGTCGGGAAGTCGTTCCAGGTATTGATCGTTGCACCGGATAAAGTGATGCACACCCGCTTCCAGGCAACGAATGGCGACTTCTTCACCCCCCGTGCCCTTGATCACGACAATGGGAATTTCGATGCCCTTTTCGCGCAGCGTTTTAGCAAACTCAAGTGCGGAAAAGTCGGAAAGCTCGAGATCGCTGAAAGCCATGTGCCAATCCTGGCTTTCCAGCGCCTGGTGTAAGTCTTGCTGCTTATCGATACGGCGGACGAAAATCTCGGCGTCGTGCCGCTGCAACGCCTGCTCAATGGCCGCGGCCGTTTCAGTCGAGCTTGCCATCAGCAGATTAATCATCTTTGCAGACATTAAAGCCGTGTCCTGAATGGAGTTATATTGAAGTTACATAGGGCCTGTCGCGGCCTTAGCCAAGCTGAAGACTGCTTGTGCCAGCGCGTTGGCGAATTTCAGAAAGAAAAAACGCATACCGACTATATCTTGAACTGACTGACCTTGCTTTGCAACTGTTGCACCAGGTGGTTCAAATGCTGAGTGGCATCCGCCGCCTGATGCGCCGACTCGCAATCACGCCGGATGATTGTAACCCCATTGACTTGACGCCTCTGCACCCTGCACGGGCTTGAATACTGAAGGTTGCCTGAGCTATTCACTCAGGGTAGGAAAGCCGTCACCGCTGCCCATCCAGCGAGCCCGATCAGCAACACTGCCCACAGCACCCGCTTTGATGAAATTGCCTCTTCGCTGCTCCCGATCTTGTAACCGTTGATCATGCTGCGCACCAGGTTCTCGCGGTGAAGCAATCCGCTCACCACAACACCCACCACGTGCAAGCCAACCACGGCAAGCATGGTATTGGACAGGAATTCGTGGAACTCCTCCATCCATTCGCCGCCAAATTCATTATAAAACGCCCAGCCGCTACCTGCTGAAGCGAATCCGAGCAGGATCAGCAGATAGATCGCGTAGCTGCCTGCCGGGTTGTGGCCGACCCAGTGGCTCTTCCCGCCGCGCAGCAACCCGGCGAGATAATCCAGCGCTTGGCGCGGCGAAAACAGAAACGAGCTGAAGCGCGCGTAACGCGTACCGGCGATTCCCCAGAACAATCGAAAAGCCAGCACGGCCACCATCACATAGCCGGCAGCCACATGAACCAGCCGGAAAGTTTCGCTCTCGCCGGTCAGCCAGGCCACGGCGAAGCTCGCCACCAGCAGCCAGTGGCCGACCCGTGTCGGCAGGTCCCAAACCAGTATCTTATTCATGATGCACCCCCTTGATTCTAAAAAATGGCATTTCACCGCAAAGGACGCGAAGGTTCGCAAGGTAAAACAAATCAACAAACTTAGCCTTGAAATGCCTCACCAAACTGAGCAGGCCGATCAGGTTTTTTCAGCCATTGAATTCCTTTGCGTCCTTTGCGTCCTTTGCGTCCTTTGCGGTTAGACTGTTTTTTAAGGTTTATTCCCAGCGCCGCCCGTCAGGCATGCGGATGCTGTGCTCCGACCAGTCGCCGCGCTCGGCGGTCACGTGGCAGGCCGTGCAATTGGCGCGGCTTTTGACCTTGGCATGCGTCCAGACCGAATTCGACAGTTCGCGGTGCTCGCGCTGAAACCACGCCGTATCGGTGATGCGCTGCGTGTTCGCGCTGTACCTCTGATCACGCGCCGCATAGCGCTCGAGGAAGGCCAATATTTCGACTCCTTCCTTCGCATCCAATGTAGCGTTTGCGCCAAAGTGGCTATCCAGCCCCTTCATCATCTGCCGCCAGTTTGCCGCCGTCAGCAGTTGGGGTGGATAAGCCATGTGACAGCTGCCGCACTCGGTCTGCCATAGCGGGTTGTCGGGCACTGCAAGCTTGCGGCCATCGGCCAGCGCTGAAGACGAGAGTGCAATCAAAAGAATGGCAATGAACGTTTTCATATCTGGCTCCCTTTACTGACAAATTGAATGAAATCGGCTTTTTCCGCCGCGCTGCACTCGCGTCCGACCACTTCCTTGCAATTGCGCCCGAACCATTTCTCGACTTTGGCCAAATCGGTAAAGCGTTTCTGGTTTACGGCGGGAGAAAGCGGGGCGATGCGCTTGCTGGTCACGACATGCTTGCCTTCCGCCGTGGGCTGATCGTTATGGCAGGTCGCGCAACTCGGCATGGTTTTCGACACCCCCCATTTGCGCATGAATACACTTTGACCGCGCTCCGCTGAAGGAGCAAAACCCGGCGTGGCACGCGAGGCCTCGGCAGTGTAGCCGGCAATCAGGCTAGATGGCGTTTCCGCGTAGGCGATGCCAGCGCCTACAATAAACAGAATGGCGACGCCGATTTTCTTTGCAGTCATAATACAATCTCCTTTATCCAACAAACAGTTCCGATGTGCTTTTCCTGAGGCTCGGAACAGAGTGTGAACCATGAGTCTTAACCGATGCTTAATGCTGTGAAGGCCGCGCGATGAGAGTTCTGCTGGTCGAGGATGACACCCTGCTCGGTGACGGCATCCAGAAAAGCCTTGGCCATCTGGGTTTCACCGTTGACTGGCTGCGCGATGGCCGGCAAGCCGTGCATGCGCTGGCGAGCGAGACTTACGCCGCGGTCGTGCTTGACCTCGGATTGCCGCAGCTCGACGGCCTTACCGTGCTGCGTTCGGCGCGAGAAGCCGGATTGCAGACCCCCGTCCTGATCCTGACCGCCCGCGACGAAAAATCGGACAAGCTCAAGGGCTTCAGCCTGGGTGCGGACGATTACGTGATCAAGCCGGTCGATATGGAAGAACTGGCGGCGCGACTGCACGCACTGATCCGGCGCTCCGGCGGTCATGCCACGGCGCGCCTGTGCATCGGCGCCATCGAGATTGACCCGGCGGCGCACCAGGCATGGCGCGGGGGCCAACCGGTCGAGCTGTCAGCCAGAGAATTCGCCATTCTCGAGCAACTAATGCAAAATGCCGGCCGCGTCCTCACCCGCGCGCAACTCGAAGAGAGCCTTTACGGCTGGGGCGACAGCGTCGAAAGCAACACCATCGAGGTATTCATTCACCACCTGCGCAAAAAACTGGGCGCGGATTTCATCCGCACCCTGCGCGGCATCGGCTATAGCGTGGAACGAACATGATGCTCCGTCAGTTCTCCCTGCAAGTCCGTCTGATCGGTCTGATGCTTGCCACGGTATTGCTGTTCGGTCTGGCGGCCGGCATCCTGAGCTACCGCAACGCACTGCATGAAGCTGATGAACTCTTCGACGCCCAGCTCGCCCAGCTCGGCCAGACACTGCTTGCCGTCGCCATCCATGCCGACGATGACGAAACCGAAAGCACCGGGCAGGTCGCCCACAAATACCAGCGCGCCCTGGCCTTTCAGGTGTGGAGTACGGAACACGATCAGCCTCGCCTGCTCCTGCATTCCGGCAAGTCTGCGACGGCGCTGCCCGACTCGTTGCCGGAAGAGGGCTTCAGCCATGGCGAATGGCAGGGAGAACGCTGGCGTTACTATCGGCAGAGCGATACCAGGCGCGAACTGGAAGTGGTCGTCGGCCAAAGCGACCTGGCGCGCAACGATCTCGCACGGGAAGTCGCCTGGCACAACTTGCAGCCCTTCCTGTTCGGACTTCCGCTACTGGCTGTCGCCGCCTTAATCGCCATCCGCCTTGGCCTGCAACCGCTGCGCAAGCTGGCCCACGAACTGCGCCAGCGCTCGCCCGAACGGCTCGACCCGGTTCGCCTGGAAGACAGCCCCGCCGAAATCGCGCCTGTAATCGAAGCGCTCGACCGCCTGTTTGCCCGAGTCGCAGGAACGCTGGAGAACGAGCGGCGATTTACCAGCGACGCCGCGCACGAACTGCGCACTCCGCTTGCCGCACTGCGTGCGCAAGTGCAGGCCGCCATGCTGACCGAGAACTCTGCGGAGCGCCTGGAAAGCCTGCACAAGGCATTGCAGGGAACGGACCGGATGAGCCATCTGGTCGGTCAGTTGCTGACACTGGCCCGGCTCGACGAGCTCTCCGCATCGACTCACCTCGAACCGGTAGACCTTGCCGCAGTGACCCGCGAATGCTGCGCCGAACTGGGGCCCGAGGCGCTCGCCAAAAATATCGAACTGGAACTGACCACAGAAGATAGCGCGCCCATTTCAGGCTCACCCGACCTTCTGCGCGTGCTGGTGCGCAACCTGCTGGACAACGCCATCCGTTATACGCCCGTAGGGGGACATATAGGCGTGGCGATACAGGCTTTGAATAATTCAACGCATCAGCTTGAAGTCTGCGATAGCGGCCCCGGCGTGCCGGATGAGCAACTCGCCCAGTTGGGTCAGCGCTTTAGACGCTTCAGCCCGACCCAGGCCGAGGGCGTCGGCCTGGGATTATCCATCGCCCTGCGCATTGCGGAAATTCACCAGGCCCGCATTGCCTTCTCTCGTGCTACGACGGCTGGCGGACTCAGGGTGCGCACCAAATTCCCCCTTTTCACCCCTTAAATTACCGCGATTTGACGCTATTGAAACAGCAGATCGATATCGACAAATAGCCCACAACTGCTATAACATCAAAGTGTTTCCCCTGTAAATCAAGTTGTGCTTTAAATTCAATTCCACTCTCAGGAAGCGCTTCTCGATCCGGTTTATATGCCTGATAATCAAGACCCCTTTACCCCGCGCCCTTCCTTATCCCAAAAGGAAGAAGATAGTGCTTTTTATCTGACGCTACTGCGCGCCTATATCAACAGCGCGAATGATGGCATTTTTGTTATTTGCGACGAGATGAAATTCCACGTTGCGAATTTGCTGCTTGAATCATGGCTGGGTGAAACCGAGACCACGCTGACCATGCAGAACCAGCGCGTACCTATTACCAGTTTCATAGGCGTCGAAGAAAGTCAGGCCCTGTTTTCCCAGAAATTTGAGGAGGTTATCGCCGGCAAACCGGTCCGTTTTGAGTGCCGGATTCACCCGAAAAATGCGTCGCAACGTTGGGTGGAAATCAGCATGAACAAAGTCGACCTTGACGGCGGCGATCTCGTGATCGGCGTGATGCGCGACATCACCGAGCGCAAGGTAGCCATGGCGAAAATGGAACGTCAGGCTATCCACGACGACCTGACAGGGCTAATCAACCGCCGTGAATTTGGCAATCGCCTCAACACCCTGCTTGAAGATTCAAAGCGCCATGGCATGCAACATTCGCTGCTGTACATGGATCTCGACCAGTTCAAGATAGTCAACGACACCTGTGGCCATATCGCGGGCGATGAATTATTGCGTCAGCTATCTGCCCTGATCAATGCCAGAGTCCGCCAGAACGACACGCTAGCCCGGTTGGGGGGAGATGAGTTCGGCGTGCTGCTGACGGATTGTCCTGTCGACCATGCCATCAAAATTGCAGAAGTACTGCGGCAGACCATTTCAAACTTTCACTTTCACTGGCAGGGGAAACGCTTTGAGATTGGGGTCAGCATCGGGGTGACAGCGATAGATGCCAACTGTGAAAACACAACTGAGGTTCTCGGCTTTGCCGATGCCGCTTGCTATGTTGCAAAAGACAAGGGGCGTAACCGGATTCAACTGTATTCGGGCGGAGAGGAATTCGCCCTCAAACTGCGTGAAACGAATTGGGTGTCACGCATTAACCTCGCTATTGAGGAACAACGTTTTCGCCTTTTCTACCAGACCATCCTGCCGATTGCTTCGCCCTGCTCGAATGTAGAACATCAGGAAATTCTCCTGCGTATGATTGATGAAAATGGCCATCTGATTAGCCCGGGGGAGTTTATCCCGGCGGCTGAAAAATTCAATCTGATGCCCACTATTGACCGATGGGTTATTCGTACATTATTTGCCCGTAAAAGTGAATATTGGCGCTCGGCCCTTAAAACCGGCTCCGCAGGCGATATCCATTCGGACTTGTTTTGCTCGGTAAACCTTTCTGGCGCCAGTTTGAACGACGACCACTTCTTCGACTTCCTGCGCGAACAAATTGCCGCGTATGACACCCCTCCCCATGCCATCTGTTTCGAAATCACCGAAACCGTTGCAGTCCACAATTTGCAAAAGGTTTCTGAATTTATCCGGGAACTGAGATCCATGGGATTTCGGTTTGCGCTGGATGATTTTGGCAGCGGCATGTCTTCGTTCACCTACCTGAAATCATTGCCGGTTGATTTCCTGAAAATTGACGGCGCCCTCGTCAAGGAAATTGGTCGCAGCAAAATAGATTTGTGCATGGTAGAGGCGATTCATCGGATCGCACAGGAAATGGGGATCAAGACCATAGCAGAATATGTAGAAAACGATGTTATTCTGGAAAGACTGAAAACGGTCGGCGTTAATTATGCGCAGGGCTACGGCATACACAAACCCGAAGCTTTAGGCTAATGCAGCTTAAATTTCCCATTAAATCTCCATGACTTGGTCAGACAGAAACAAACAATCTGTTCTTGACTAATCCCCGGTTTAAGGCTTTAATAGCGCGCTTTGGTTTTAGCTGGTTTGATCATTCACTCCGAGTAAAATCAGTTCCCGCTTAAATAGCATGGCCCGGTAGCTCAGTCGGTAGAGCAGAGGATTGA
>JAHJJI010000080.1 GCA_018823025.1 Gammaproteobacteria bacterium
CCGAGAAGCTGATTCTGCTCACCAACACCACCGGCGTGCTCGACAAGGAAGGCAAGTTGCTTACCGGCCTGACCGCAGCCAAAGTGGACGCGCTGATCGAAGACGGTACCATCAGCGGCGGCATGATCCCGAAAATTGCCATGGCGCTGGAGGCAGTGAAGAACGGTGTCAAGAGCAGTCACATCATCGATGGTCGGGTGGAGCATGCGCTACTGCTGGAGATTCTTACCGATGAGGGCGTGGGCACCTTGATCCGGGCGAACGATTGAAACTGTCCCGGACCTGGGTGTTTGATCTCGACAACACCCTGCACAATGCCGGCGCGCATATTTTCCCGCACATGAACCGGGCGATGACGCTGTATCTGCAAGACCACCTCAATCTCGATGAAGCGGGTGCGAACGAGCTGCGCGAGCGCTACTGGCTGCGCTACGGCGCGACCCTGCAGGGTTTGATGCGGCATCACGGCACCGACCCCGATCATTTTCTCTGGCACACCCATCAGTTTCCGGCGCTGCACCAGATGGTGTTGCTGCAGCGCGGGCTGAGGTCGGCGTTGCAAAGACTGCCTGGCCGCAAGCTGGTGTACTCCAATGCGCCGGCTCATTATATTCACCGGGTGCTGGAGTTGCTCGGCATTGCGGACCTGTTCGAAGAAGTGTTCACGATCGAGCATGCCGGTTATCGGCCGAAACCGGACACTCAAGGATTTCGTCTTTTGTTCCGTCGGATGCGACTGAACCCATCGCGGTGCATCATGGTCGAAGATACGCTGGTCAATCTTAAAACCGCAAAAAAACTCGGCATGAAGACGGTGCTGGTGGGAGCGTTGCCGAAACGCCCGGGTTGCGTGGATCTGAGTGTGAAATCGGTGCTGGAGCTGCCCCGGGCGCAGCGCCGTATCCGTTAAGCCTGGAAAAATCTATTGAACCGCAAAGGACGCAATGGACGCGAAGGAATTCAAAGGGTTAAACAGCTTAACTTGTTTGTAAGATAGGTGATGGATTGCGATTTATTAACTCATTGTTTTGCGAGCTTTCGCCTTGCGGCGAAATGCCTGCTTACCCCGTTTCCCTTGCGAACCTTCGCGTCCCTTGCGGTGAAACGCCGTTATTAAAAGGAGTTGCTGGTGACGATCAATAACCGCGTGCTGTTTCTTGGGGTATTCCTGGCCTGCTTCGGGTTGTTGGGCTTTGGCTTGGTGCTGCAGCATGTTATTCACCTCGAACCCTGCCCGCTGTGCATCCTGCAGCGCATCGTCTTCATCGCTATCTGTGTGATGGCACTGACGGCGGCTATTCATAATCCAAAACACAGTGGCTGGACCGTATATAGTGGATTGTTGACTTTTTTATCGCTGTTGGGTGGAGGAATCGCCGCCTGGCAGGTGTATTTGCAGCACATGCCTCCCGGCCAAGCACCTGAATGCGGGCCGGGTCTGGATTACATGCTCGAGGCCATGCCGCTGACCAAAATTCTGCCGATGATTTTCAAAGGTTCGGGCGAGTGCGCCGAAGTAACCTGGACCTTTCTTAACCTGTCCATCGCGCAATGGGCGCTGGGCTGGTTCGTCCTGTTCGCTTTGGTGGGACTGGTTGTGGCTTTTCGGCATAGTAACCGTCTCTTTAAGCTTCCCGAAGAACACCCGGCACTGTAGCCGCTGCAACAAACCAAAGTGACTGGATACCAACGCTCCAGAGCCGCGGTTTGACACACAAGGTGACGGGGCGCAGACTGCCGCGCATTCGCAAACCATGTAGCGCCACAGGAGAAGAGAATGTCCAAGAAACGGTTCCACTGCCAAGCGGTTACTCACGAAGGCATCAAAAACATCAGCATCACCGATGACGCGCACCACTTCTGCATTACATTGGAAGACGCAGGCAATAGACTCACCGCCCTAAAAGAAGCCATCGCCATCGGCAAATATCCTATCGCCATGGAACTGGTGGACTCCTGTGCCAAATTGATGGCCGGCCCAACCGTGAAATATTACGTCACACAACACGACGCCGAGAAGTTTCTCCATTCGCTGGATAAAGCGCTGCACCATTGAGACGCAAGCACACAAAAATTAAAGCCTCGCAGGGATGCGAGGCTTTTTGTTTGTAGAATTTTCAAGGCCGTAAATTGTGATCTTAAACACTGGCCTCGTCTGATGAGGTATTCGTGACCGTTCCTCGGCCTGAACGGTCGGTCGCGCCCATCTGCACTCAATAAGCTATGGACGACCGCTTTACGGCAGGTTGTTAGCAACAACGATTGCCGCAGTATGCCCTCAAGAGACACTCAACCTTGAATCCTGAATGAGTGCTTCAGCTCATTGCAGTTAGTCGCCCCGGCCGATTGCAGTCATACAACAGCTTCGACAGAATCAACTGTTCTGGTTACTACAAAGGCAACGCGAAAGCGCAACTCTGTTCCGCCAGACTCCGTTATCGCGACAGAACCTTTTCCCCCTACGACGAGCAGCTGCAGTGCGACGTGCCCCCCAAGTCAAAGAACTTCTCCTCCTTTTTCTTGTAATATAGCGCCGCCACCGCCTCCGACTGCTCGCCGTACGGATCATCCAGAACGTCGTGCAACCTCTGCACAAGACTGTAATCCCCGGCGTCCGTGGCGTTTCGATACGCCTCTACCATCATCCACTCCCTCGGAATGTACTTAGGGTTAACCCGCTTCATTGCCGCTGACACGCCAGCCGGATCGCGCCCCTCTTGTCTCAGCGCCGCGTGCCACTTCTGCAGCCACACCGCCCAGCGTGCCTCCATCGCGACGCTGTCCTGACCATATCCCCCACGTGTCTCGTAGAAGCCGGGACGCAGAGCCGCTTCTTGCTTGGGCAGGTTCGAGAGTTCCCGCCAGAAGATCGTATAGTCCACCGGCGTTTCCGCCATGAGCGCGTGAAGCTCCGCGAAAAGTTCCATGCGAAACTCGGTAAGGCCCATCTTTTCCGCCCACATGCGATTCATCTCACGGTTCATGGTCTCCGGCAGGGCCTCCAAAATCACCCCCAGCTCCTGAACCGCGTTCGCGTCCTGCCCCAGCAGCGGCACAACGGCCGAGCAGAACATCTTGAAATTCTTCACAGCGGCCATCGGCTGGTTCATAAAGGAAAAGTGCTCTCCGCCGCCGATCCACATCTGAAACATCGGGTCATATGCCTCGATGAAGCCGAAAGGCCCGTAGTCCAGCGTCCGCCCTCCTAGTGAGCAGTTGTCGCTGTTGAAGTTTCCCTGGCAATACCCCACCCGAATCCAATGGGCGGCCAACCGGGACAGGCGCGCGCCGAACTCCCGCGCGACGGCTATGACTTTGTCGGTAAGCGTTGCCTCGGGGTGGCACAGCTGGGTTGCGATGTCAGGGTACTCTCGTGCTAGCGTATGCAGGAAGATCGCCTCGAGCTCCGCGAGGGCACGCGGGTGCTCGTTTTTTCTCGCCCGCCGCCCGAACAGTTCGAGCTGCCCGACGCGGAGGAAGGAGGGGGCGGCACGCGTTGTGATGGCGGCCGGCTCGTCCACCATGCGGTCCGGCTCTTCGGTTTTGGCACCCGGGGAGTACCAGGGACGCGAGATGGTTTCGCTGCGGGAGACAAACAGGCAGAGTGCCCGTGAAGTAGGCACCCCCAGCGCCGCCATCGCTTCCGACGCAAGGAACTCGCGGATACTGGACCGCAGCACCGCACGGCCGTCGCCACCGCGGCAATAAGGGGTCGTGCCGCCGCCCTTGAGCTGGAACTCCCAGCGCTGGCCGTCAGGGAGAAGCACCTCGAGCACGGAAATGGCACGCCCGTCCCCGTAACCGTTGCCGTTTTTGAAGGGGCAGTTATGATACATTTCTTGCCCGTAGATGCTAAGGGCGTAGCCGCTCGCCCAGCCGCCGGCCAGAACGCGGGAGGGCTCGACATCGGCGTTTGCAGCACCCACGGCAACCGTCGGATCGCCAGTGAAGAATTGCATGAAGGCATCCTCACTGGCGGCGCTTTCGGACAAGTTCAGCTCACGGAAAAAACTTCGGCTGTGGATGACGTAGCGGGGAGTCGGCAGAGGCGTCGGGAGAACCTCAACGTAGTGGCCGGACTTTACCTGGCGCAGAGTTTTGTTGGGCGCGTGGCGGGCCTGCTCGGGATCGGCGCTGAGGCATCGAAGCAGCGAGTAGTCTGCGCACTGGAGAAAGGCGGTAAAGGAGAGTGGCGCGGGAGAATTCATTTTCTTAAGGTCACAAAATATCAAAAAGCAAAACGATCACACAGCATCACTTACGGCTGGGCATTTCAACCACCTGAGGCCAAGTATGGGGTAGCTTGTACATCGCTGTCAAAAGTGACATTTAAGTGAAAAACGTGCGTCCAGGGAGAGGTGCTTGCACGAATAAATCAACTACATTTTTCCATAATTTATTAATATGCCTATGAACAATTTTCAGGTGGTGGGAATTCCCCCCTTTGAAAAAGGGGGGCAGGGGGGATTTGTAGTTTGTGTGAATATGAAAATCCCCCTCAGTCCCCCTTTTCCAAAGGGGGAAGCGGATCTGCGCAATAATCGCCTGAGAATGGTACAGAGGCATATTTATTAATGCGACAGGAATGTTTTTTGCGATTAGCTATATTATTTCTTCTCATTCTTTCCAGGCATCATAATCAATGATTAAAAGACTAAGACCTCCCGAGCTTAAAGCCCATCTCGAAAATAGCTCTGTTCAGCCTTTATTACTGGATGTACGGGAAGTTTGGGAATTTGAACGTTGCAGCATCGCGGGATCGCTGCTCATCCCGATGGGGCAAATACCCCAACAGATAGAGGTGTTGAACCCAGAGCAGGAAATCATCGTGATTTGTCACCACGGCGTGCGAAGTATGCATGTGGCTGCTTTTCTGGAGCGGGCTGGCTTCGCGCAAGTCGTCAATCTGGACGGTGGCATTGATGCCTGGGCGAGGGAAATAGATCTGACAATGGCGCTTTACTAGGCCGACCCAATAGTCGTTTGCCATATTTGGGGTTCCTGCTTGCAAACCCAATACGGTTTATTGTCCATTTTCACGCGAATCTTTGCGGGCATTATTTGTTTGCGGTTGGAGTGGGATGGCGGCATTTCGGCCTCAGTGGTCGGTAGCCCCCGTCAGAATTCGATTGATTATGAACGACAGCTTTGCGGCAGGCTGTTAGCAAGACGCTATTCCCGCAGAGTGCCAATTGCTGACGTTCCGGCTAGGTAGTAATTAGGTCGGGTATGCGGCGAGAAGCGGTCAATCAGATAAGGAGTTATTGGGATTTTCTACAGCGGCACGCCGGAAGACGGTCCCGCTTGACCGAGAGGTTAGGCTTTCTCATTTTGCTCGCGCTCTAACTGGAGCTTCATTCGGCGCATTTCGGCATGGTTGACATACACCCCACCACTCATTTGCTCTTTAAAGAACTCCCTTATTCCACCGGGATACCGAATGCTCATGTTTAGTTCCGCGATTCGCATGCCCACATCAGCAAGCGCTCCGTCCTTGAATGTCGTATGAATTATTTGATCGTCTTTTACTCTGAAGGTGGAAATAGTTTTCGGCTCACTCACCGTAAAGTCCCACATGCCGTGCACTATCGAGTGACGAGCGTCTTTTAGCTTTAATATTTTTTCGTAAGCCTCTTTGAGAATTTTCTTAAGAGCGTCTTCTGCTGTATCCACTACACGCTCCTTCCAAAGCTCCAAAACCTCCGAGAAATTTCGATTTCTCATCGCACGGGGGAGCTGACTTACATGAATATCAGAGCCAAAGCTCTCCAGTGTTTGACTGAAGATTTCCGCTTCTAAAGCTCCCCACTGGGCAACGATATCCCCAATAATCATGCACTCTTCATGAGTAAGCCCTGTATCCCAGAGCCCTTTTAGTTCTTTGTCGTCACTCATGGCCGAGCCTCCCAACGTTTGAGATGAGAGGCGTGACCCGGCTTGCCGGGGCGCGTCCTCTCGATTGAAGGGTTGGGCGCCATCTCAGTTCGGGCTACACCCCAGGCCGCTGGGGAGCTCGCACCCGAACAGCGCCATGAGCCAGACTCGAGCCTCCTGGTGGATACGAAGAACCTTGGCATCGCCCGTCATCAGACCATCGAAGTACGTTGCATATGCTGCAAAACTCATGTCTACAAAATCGTTTCGCAGCCTTGCCGGGGCTGCATGTCTCGCTCCACCTCGCGCACCCCACTCGAGTGCGAGGAGATAAGTACAGAGAGCTACCCGGAATATATAGGTATTCGGTAGCTCAACATATGTAGGCGTAACACGGACGTCAGGATGCTCGTGGAAGACTGTGGCCGCGATATGCAAGATGTTCTTGATTGTCTTGTCGACCAACGCGGGTGAGTAGTTCTCTCCGAGTCGTATTGAGTGGCGCTCCGCCTTTGAGTACAAGGTGGCAATGTTATCAATTACGGCGCCTGTAGTCTGAGCGTCAGCGAGCATTCGATCTAGGTGAGCCGTAGCCTCTTTCCCGTGATCTAGTAGTTGCTGCTGTAGGTGTCTATTCCCGGCTTGTGCCTGACGTAGGTGGTTAGCGTACATGGCAAAACCAGAGCTTTGCGCCTCGTCAATGAGGCGCCGCTGAAGCCCGGCGGTTCTACCTCTAAGGCCGCATGCGGCGCGCGTCCCCTTGAGGACGATGACTTGGCCGGGAAACTCAGAGAGTATTGCCATGGACTTGTAGATGCTCGCGAGCGTGTCACCTTTGTATGCCTCCATGGCCGCATAGTCGGTAAGGACCGCAAAGTTCGATCTGGATTTCATCAGGTAGCCGCGCAGCACCTCCGATTGGAGACGATTGCTATCGACGACGACTCTCATGACGCCCAACGTTTGAGATGAGAGGCTTGCCGGGGCAAGTCCTCTCGATTGAAGGGTTGGGCGTCATGCGCATGGCGGGCACTACTGGTGGCCTGAGAGCCAGTTGCCGAACTTCGTGAATGCGATAAGCACGCAGAGTGCAGACGCCATAGAGAACAGGACGAATGAGAGGGATGGCTCCCAGCTGTAGTGATCCAAGTCTTGAGACAGTCTGAAGAGTGCGACGGCAACGAGGAAAGGGAAAGCCACCAGAGCAATGCGCTTGAGACGGCTATCTACCTTACGGCTGATGATCTCAACGATGCCAGAAGCTGACTTTGCGTTGGTTCCTGCGATTCGTTGCTTTTGCCGTTCGCTATCGATCGCAACTAACAGCCGCGCGTGATCCTGCTCGTGTCTTAGAAAGGCTTCGTATTTCTTTCGCCGTGCCGGATCATCGAGTTCAGCGAACGCTTGTTTCAGAAGCACGTGCCGAACTGTGTCTTCCTTGCTGCGCCCCTCAGCTCTTGGACCGAACGTAGCGGAAAGGATAGCAAACGAATCACGAATCTGCTCCTGCGTGGCTGAGCGAGGTACATCAAGCACCTTGTACCAGTCCATGACTCCGTCGGGACGTTTGAATGCGTCGATGAATGCCTGAGTCTCTTCGTCCATCGAACTGCCTCCTATGACGCCCAACAGTTAATCAAGAGACCCATGGATCCGGACGTTTATTAATATAGAGACGGCCATTATTCGATCCCATCATGATGATTGTTAATATTATTCTTAATCATCGGTCCGATTATTACGTTATGAAAAAGGAGACCGGAGACAGACACATTATGCTCCTGTTATGGGCGAGGCACTATGGGAACGAAGCTAAATGAATGTAGCGCCGGAGGCCGGTCAATGGCGGGAAAGTACCGAACAAGCGGCTGGGTGGCTGTTTTTCGTGGCATACCAGACCTTGGCGGGGGATCAGTGAAGGTCCGAAACTGGCACACTGCGGGAATTGCGTTTTACGAATTGACTGCCGTAAACCCGTCATTTATTGTCAATCAAACCCTAGCGAGGGCGACCGACCGCTGAGGCCGAGGAGCAGACCGTTGGCAAAGACTCGTTGGGATCGGTGGCCTGCGCTGCAGTGAATCGCCGTTGCGGCGACGCCCTTTCCGGATTCACCTCGCGTTGAGCGCAAGCCTGATGCGATCCAGTGCCTCGACGATGATATGCCGCGGTGCGGCAATGTTGAGCCTCATGAATCCGCTGCCGCCTTCGCCGAATACCACTCCGGGACTCATGCCTACCCTGGCCTCATGCACGAAAAATTCCTGAAGTTGTCGGTCCGGCATGCCCAGCGCCCGGCAATCCAGCCATAACAGATAGGTGCCCTCGGGCTGCATCAGATGGATGGATGGCAGGTGACGAAGCAGATACGCGCTGACGAAATCCCGGGTTTGCTGGAGATAGGTAAGAAGCTTGTCCAGCCATTCCTCGCCTTCGCGGTAGGCCGCCTCGAAAGCGACGATGCTGAAGGGGTTGGCCGCGCTTACATGCAGCATGTCGAACGCTTTGCCGATGGCAGCGCGGTGCTCAGGATTCGGCACGATCAGCGCTGACAGTCCGAGCCCGGGAATATTGAAGGTTTTGCTCGGCGCCACGGCCGTGATGATATTGTTCCCGTTATCCGCAAGTGCGGCCAATGGGGCATGGTGAAAATCGGGGTAAACCAGGTCGGCATGGATTTCGTCGGACAGGACGATCAGGTCATGGCGACGGGCGATGCGCAGGACTTCATCAAGTTCATCCCGGCGCCAGACGCGGCTGACCGGGTTGTGAGGCGAGCAAAATAGCAGCAGGCGCGCGCCCTGTGCGGCGCACTGCTCGAGATGGGCGAAGTCGATTTCGTAACGCCCGTTTTTGAGGCAGAGCGGATTGATGATCAGGCGCCGCCCGGTGTTGGCCACCGACGAAGCAAAGGGGAAATAGACCGGTGGCTGGATGATCACGCCCTCGCCGGGCTGGGCAAAGGCCAGGGCGGCCGCGTGCAGGGAGGGCACTACGCCCGGCGACATGAGTATCCATTCGCGCTGGATTTCCCAACCATGGCGTTTTTTCAACCAATAGATGAGCGCGTCGAACAAACTGTCCGGATAGACGGTGTAGCCGTAAACCGGGTGAGCTGCGCGCGCCGCGAGCGCAAGGGTAACCGCTTCCGGCGCGGCAAAATCCATATCGGCGACCCACAGCGGAATCACATCCCCGGTGCCGAAATAAGCCTCGCAGCCATCGTGCTTGAGCGCTGCCGTGCCGTTGCGCGGGATTTCATGGTCGAAATCGACACTCACGCGATGCGTTCCCAGATCGTCACTTCCGACAGCGTATGCTGGAATTTGCGCCTGGTTTCGCGGATCACGAAGGGCACTTCCAGCGGCCCGTCGATCAGGCGGAAGTGCTTTCCGAGCAAGCTCTTCAGCCCGTCAAACGTACTGAAATTCTCGCCGTCCTTCTTGTAGCCGCCGACCCATTCTTCGCGTCGGGTATGCTCTTCCAGCCAGGTATAGGGGGAGGCGATCAACAAAATTCCGCCCGGATTCAGGCGCTCGTGCACCGTTGTCAGGAATTTCGCCGGGCTGTACAGGCGGTCGATCAGGTTGGCGGCAAGAATCAGGTCGTAGCCCGCGAACAGGGGCTTGAGGTTGCAGGCGTCACCCTGGAAAAACGCCACTTTCTTCCTGGTTTCATCCAGGCCTAGATCGGCAAGCGTGCGTTCCTTGTAAGAGACGAGTTCGCCCTCGTCAGCCAGGGTATAACGCAGCACGCCCTGTTCGGCAAGCTGGACACCCAGTCCGATGAAGCGGGCCGAAAAATCGATGCCCGTGACTTGATCGAAATGACGAGCCAGTTCGAAACTGGCGCGCCCGGTCGCGCAGCCCAGGTCCAGTGCCTTGAGTGCCGGTTTGTCACTCATCGCCCGGATGGCGAGCCGTGCCAGTGCCTGGGGAAAATTGGGCACACCGAAATACGTATCCCCGTAGTGGAATTCGGCATATTCGGAAAGCAGTTTGTCGGTTTCGTAAGTGGATGACTGCGATAAGGCAGGGGATGCGGCTACTACGTAACGGAATCCGGCATGCTGGAAAAAGTGGCGGCGGAAGGCATAGCGTGAGCCGGGCAGGGCTTCATTCCCGCAGGAAATCCAGGAGCCGCCCTTGATCAGATTGTGACGCCCATCGAAGGTGGGCGTAGTGAAATCGTCATAGATGGGATGCACTTCGAAACCGTCGAACGGATAGATCGGGGTTTCCGTCCATTGCCAGGCATTGCCGATCACGTCGTAGAGTTCACCATGGCGAAAATCGGTGACTGGGCAAGGGGACGCGTAGTGATCCAGATGGATATTGGCCTCAACTTGACCAGACGATAGCCCGGAAAAATCGTAAAGACGATGCCATTCGTCCTCTGTGGGCAGCCGCACAGGCTGGCCGCTCTGGTCTTTTTTCCAGTTGCAGAAGGCCTTGGCCTCGTGATAGTTCACTTCGACCGGCCAGTCCCAAGGCATGGGGGTTTCTTCGGCCAGCAGCCGCAGCCGCCATTCGCTCTCGTTCCTGATCCAGAAAGTCGGATGGACGGCCTGCGTATAATTTTTCCAGGCACGGCCCTCTTCCTCCCAGAATCGTTCGTCAGCGTAAGCATAGGCCTCGACGAAGCCGAGAAATTCCCGGTTGCTCACCAGATGGCGGCTGGCCCGGAACGCCGGAATTTCCGCCACATGATGGCCGTATTCATTGTCCCATCCGTAGAGCGGGTCGTTCTTGTTCTTGCCCAGCTGCACCACGCCCGCCGGTACATCCACCAGGCGGTTTTGCGGCGCGTTTCCGCTGTGGCGGCAGGGAGGCCATGCCGGGTGGGGTGCGACGTACTTCAGCGCATGCTGGCGCATCAGTACGGAAGAAGTTTCCAGGTGAATCCGCTCGTGTTCGATGCCCATCAGGATCGTCCACCAGGGATGGTGCCAGTCTATCGGCAACGCGAGGGGGGTGTTCTGGATGAGCTGGCCGACTGCTGTCCTCACGGCTTTCCGGTATGCCCTGACTTCGTCGACTCCGGGCCAAGTGTAGTGGGCCTCGCTGAGATCGTCCCAGCTCATTTCATCGACGCCCACGGCGAACAGGGATTCGAATTTCGGGTTGATCCTGTCCTTGAGCAGTCCGGCAAGGATCAGTTTATTGATAAAAAAGGTCGCGGTATGGCCCAGATAAAAAATCAGGGGGTGACGCAGCGGGATCGGTTTCTTGTAATAGGCCTCGTCGCTGGCGAGCACTTCGAATAGCTGTTCGTAGCGGTCGTACGTGGCATGAAAATAGTCCCGTATCTCCCGCCGCTTCAGTTCGACGTCGTTGCCAGTCAGTAAAGGTGATCGAGTAAATGTAGGCTTCATGCTGTCCTGATGGTTATGCGTATGTTCGAATTCTAGCAGGAATGGAAATTGGTACTTTACCTCGGTGGCTAAGCCCCATTCAGAGAATCTGAAAATTTGCGCGACTCAGGGAAATCGTGGATCATTCGGCAACCCTGATTCTTGGAGTATTGCCGTGAAAACTGTATTTGCCATTCTGCTCGTCATTGCCTCCATACCTGCCTGGGCCCAGTCCGATGTGGCAGCGAACGCCGCCAGGGAAGCGGGGGCGGTCGTCACCGATAGCGGGCTCGTTTTCTTGTCCCAGAATGATGGGGTCGGCGCTAGCCCCGCCGCAAGCGATTCTGTGAAGGTGCACTACAAGGGAACACTGCCCGACGGCAAGGAGTTCGACAGTTCGTACAAACGTGGCCAGCCGGCTGAGTTTCCGCTGAACCGCGTGATCAAGTGCTGGACTGAGGGCGTGCAGCGCATGAAGGTCGGCGGCAAGGCGAAGCTGGTTTGCCCGCCGGCTATCGCCTACGGTGAGCGGGGGGTGAGCGGCTTGATTCCGCCCAACTCAACGTTGCTGTTCGAAATCGAGTTGCTGGGTATAACACGCCGGTAGGGCGGTACGCTCTGATGGCTGCAAGCGGGCCAAGCGCTGGCTTGGCCCACGCAATCCCTAATCGTCGTTGTTTTGTACGAAGTCGGAACCGCCCTCTATCGGTTGCGGCTTGAACCAGGCAAGCTTGTCCTGCAGTTTCACCACTTCACCGACGATGATCAGGGTGGGTGGTTTCATGTGTGCATTGGCGGCGAGTTCGGGCAGGGTTGCCAATGTGCCGGTGACCACTTTCTGCTGGTAGGTGGTGCCCTGTTGCACGATAGCGGCCGGCGTGGTGATCGGCAGACCGTGGGCAACCAGTTCCTCGCATAGCGTCGGCAGCCCCATCAACCCCATGTAGATGACGATAGTCTGGTTGGTTTTGGCGATGCCGGTGAGGTCGATGTTGACGCTGCCATTCTTCAGGTGCCCGGTGACGAACACGCAGGATTGCGCATAATCGCGGTGGGTCAGCGGAATGCCGGCATAGGATGAAACGCCGGTGGCGGCGGTGATGCCGGGGACGACCTGAAACGGGATGCCGTGAGCCGCCAGGGTCTCGATTTCCTCACCGCCGCGGCCGAATACGAATGGGTCGCCGCCTTTCAGTCGCACGACGCGCTTGCCTTCCTGGGCCAGCTTGACCAGCAGCTCGTTGATATTTTCCTGACGCATGGCGTGGTCGGCGCGTTTTTTACCGACATAGATGCGTTCGGCATCGCGTCGCACCAGTTCCAGTACTGCGGGGGAAACCAGGTTGTCGTAGACCACTACGTCGGCTTGCTGCATCAGTTGCAGGGCGCGGAAGGTGAGCAGGTCAGGGTTGCCAGGGCCGCCGCCGACCAGGTAGACCTCGCCACTTGGGGGGGTGGTATCGTTCGCGTCGCTGGCCAGAGCTTTTTCCAGCAGAGCTCGGGCAGATTTATCCTTGCCCGCAAGCACCATGTCGGCCACCGGACCCTGCAATATTTTTTCCCAGAAAATGCGGCGCTTGGCAGGCTGGATACGATCTTTTACCTGGTCGCGGAAACTTGCCGCAAACTGTGCCAGTCGCCCGTAAGCCGCCGGAATAAAGGTTTCCAGCTTGGCGCGCATGACGCGTGCCAGCACTGGCGAAGTGCCGCCGCTGGAAATCGCGATGACCAGCGGCGAGCGGTCGATCACCGAGGGCATGATGAAGGAGCACAAATCAGGGTTGTCCACCACGTTGACCGGGATCCGCAGCTTTTTCGCGGCCACGGAAACCTGTTCGTTGGCAGCGCGGTCATTGGTGGCGGCAATCACCAGAATGGCTGTACCGAGGTGTTCGGGGCGGAATTTTTCTGCGATATGGGTAATTTTCCCTGTATCGGCCAGCTCTTTCAGGGTGTCGGTCAGCTCGGGTGAGACGACGGTGACGAGTCCGCCGGACTGCATCAGCATCCCCCCTTTGCGCGTTGCCACTTCGCCACCGCCGACGACCAGGCAAGGCTTGTTTTTGATGTCGAAAAAAACCGGGAAAAAATCCATATCGTGATCCGTTAGTTGAGGTAAGGCGGTTAGCTGGTGAGCTGGCCGCTGTTTTGGTTGCTGAGTTTGTGCTCGACAGCGAAGACGGCTGCTTCAACGCGCGAAGTCAGGTTGAGTTTGGCAAGAATGTGGCGCACGTGCAACTTGACGGTATCGTGGCTGATGTCGAGTGCGCGGGCAATCACCTTGTTGCTTTCACCCAGCGCCAGATGGGTGAGGATTTCGCGTTCGCGCTGGGTCAGCGAATCGAGCATCGAAGCCGAAGAGCTGGCTGGCTGGTCGTTTTGCAGTAGCTTGACCAGCTTCATGGTCATCGCGGGGGCCACTACGGTTTCGCCGCGTGAGGCGCGCAGGATCGCATCCACTACGTCGTCCGGTTCCATGTCCTTGAGCAGATAGCCGCGGGCACCGGCACGCAATACATTGGAGAGGTCCTCCTCGGCGTTGCTGACCGTGAGCATCAGGGTGGGGGTGGTAAACCCCTCCTGGCGCAGCTGGCGGAACAGGGTCAGGCCGTCGAGCGGCGGCATGTGCAGATCCATCACCAGTACGTCGGGCTGCTGCTCGGTCAATAGGCGGCGCACCTCGTCCGGATTGCCGGTGACGCCCACCACCTTGATGCTGCCGCGCTGCTCCAGGAGTTCGGCCAGACCCATGCGGAACAGGGTATGGTCGTCGACCAGCATGACGCGAATCGGGTCGCTCATCCTGGAAACCTCAGTTGGACGGGATGGAGTGTGCGGTTATGGGGGTGCAGGGCAAGGCACAACGACGCGGAATGGTTGTTCCATTCCAAGGAGTTGTAACGCCGCCATGCGCCGTCAGAACCGTGCAATCTACCCCGTAGCATACTTACCCAACCGGTGAGGCGGAAAAACAACGTAAAAGCCATTTTAATCATTGGACTATGCATTCCAAATAAGCGGTCAACTGAGGTTTTCAGGATCATAGGCTATCCTCCCGATGTCCGGCGGAGACCGGGAAACTCAGGGTTACCCGGGTACCTGCTTTGTCTCCCGGGGTGACGGTCACTTCGGCGTTCAAGTGTTTGGCCCGTTCGCGCATGATGTTGAGGCCCAGGTGCATGCCGCTGTCAGTGTTAACTTTGCCGGTGATGCCGATGCCGTTATCCTCGACGCTGATGACGTAACGGCTTTGCCTGATCTCGACCGCCAGGCTTACGTGGTTGGCGCGGGAATGTTTGGATACGTTGTTCAGCGCTTCCCGCACGATGTGGTAGACCTGGACCTCCTGGTCGGGGCTGAGGTTGATGTCGGGTGCGTGGTTGATGAAATCGATGGTGATGCCGGTCTTGTCGTAAAAATTACCAACGATATCGTACAGTGCCGGCAGCAAGCCACGCGGGTCCATGCGGTTGCGAAACTGGGTGAGTAACTCGCGCAATTCAGCATAGGCGGAATCCAGCGCCTGACCGAGATCGTTGACGTATTTGTTGGAGCGCGCCTCGTCGCGGTTCGCCACGGCGTCGCGCAACAGCGGCAGGCGCATTTTCATGTAGGCCATGGTTTGGGCGAGCGAGTCATGCAGTTCGTTGGCCAACATCTGACGTTCGTTGGTCAGACTGATGCGCAGATTTTCCCGCGTCAACCTGGCATTTTCCAGCGCCATGCCGAGGTGTTCGCTGATCGATTGAAATAGCAGCGATACGTCCTCCGGTACCGGGCTGTCGGTGGCCATGAACAGGTTGTATACCCCCAGCATCTTGCCCTGATAGCGCAATGGTACCGCTACTACGCGCAGGCATTGCTTGCCGAAGTAGCCGTGGGCGGTGCGCTCTTCGCAAGCTTTCAGGTCGGTGCTGTTGTGTGCGGTATGCGCGCGCGCGGCTTCGCCGCAGACACCGCAATCGACAGGGATATAGCGCTCCTGTTCGAGCACCTCTGGAGGAAGCCCGAGCGCACCTACCAGACGCAGATAAAGGCCATCTGCGGTCAATACCCGTACCGCGCCGGCATCCGCGCCGGCGAGCTTGACCATGGTGCCGAGAAAGCGTTCCAGCAAAGAGTCCAGATTGTTGTCGCTGGACAGGCTGCTGGTAATTTCGGATAAAACCCGCAGCGCAGGGATCTTGTAGGTTCCGTGGGCTGAGGCTTTAATTGCACTGGAGGGGGCGGCTTGAACGCCAGCTTCCTGATTCATTGGGTTTCCTGAATAACGCACTGGCTGCCTTGCAACCGGGGGGTCTATTGTAGCCAGCATTTGGACAAAAACAAATGCTAGTTAATTGTAGAGAGCACGGGTGTTTGGTGCAATGACTGCAGACCTGGAGAATGAATTCGGGAACAGGTTTCGCGTCGCTTGGTTAGCGGCCAGATCAAAGCTCAATATCCTGCCGCCTGCCCTCATTCCAACCTTCTTCCGGTGGGAGTCGGTTGGAATGAGGGCGGCTTGTTTTAATTTGCTAGATCTTGAAGCGGTTCACCGCGGCCCGCATAGTGTTTGCCAGTTCTTGCAGGTTATTCGCGGCACTGGCGGTTTCAGCTGCAGCAGCACTGTTTTCTTCGGTCATTTGCGCCACTTTCTCCACTTGGGCAGCAATATCATTGCTGGCGCTGCTTTGTTCGGCCAGGGCCGATGAAATATCATTGACGACTCCAACTACCTGATCTGCGCCGTCCTTGATCTGGACGATGGCTGAGCCGGCCTGGTTTGCCAGTGCCACGCCGCCGCTGACCTGATCAACGGCGGAGCCCATCGTGGAGACAGCGGCATGGGCACTGTGCTGCATCGCGGCTATCATCTGGGTGATTTCTTCCGTGGCCTTGGTAGTGCGTTCGGCCAGTTTGCGCACTTCGTCCGCCACCACGGCAAAGCCACGCCCTTGCTCACCGGCGCGGGCGGCCTCGATCGCCGCGTTGAGGGCGAGCAGATTAGTCTGGTCGGCGACGTCCTTGATGACCTGAACGATGGAGGAAATCTGGTTGGAATGCTGTCCCAGTTCTTCGATGGCCTGGGCGGTGTGGCGCACGGTTTCGGCGATTTGGGACATTTCTGCGGCGGCCTTGTGGATGACTTCCCCCCCCTCGGCGGAAAGCTTGCCCGATTTGCGGGAAATCTCCACGGCTTCATTGGCGCTGTCGGCTACATGGTTGATGCTGACCGTCATTTGCTCGACGTTGGCCGCCATCGAGGCGGTCGCTTCGCTCTGAGATGAAGAACTGGTGGCAACCTGACCGGATGCGGCGGAAAGGGTTTGTGCCGCATCCGAGACCTTGGCGATGCTGTCGAGCACTTGGCCGAAAATCTGCTGCAATGTGCCCATGAGTTGGTTGAAGGATTTGGCGGTTTGCCCGACTTCATCCTCGGAGTTGACTGGGATGCGCCGGGTGAAGTCGCTGTTTTTCTCGACATCGGAAATGGTGACGCGCATCTGATTGAGCGGGCCGCTGATCGAGCGGATGATCCACCATGCCAGGAGTAGCCCGAGTAATACTCCACCGACGATGGCGCCGATCGAAATGGCGCGTGCCGTGCCATAACGGGCTTCAGCCAGGTGAAACTCTTCCCCGGCGACTCGTGTTTGCAGGTCGAACAATGTCTGCTGGACCTCGCTCATGTCTTTTAAATTGGTGCGTGAGCCTATCAGGAAGCGGCTGGTGGTTTCGAGGGAGTAATCGTTGTTTTTAAGGGCGTTCACTGTTGGCAGCAAGGTGTCTTCGAGGAATGCCTTACGTTTTTGTGCGAAGCTTTCTGCCAGCTGTTTTTCTTCCGGGGTGAGAGAAGTCGCCATGTACTTATCCCAGATTATATTTATTTCGGCAATGTTGGATTCGATGCGTTTGATATGATTGGAAACCGGGTGGTCGTGCAGTTTGGCGATCTCCTGGTTGGGGTTGTGCTGAAGCGCGCGCAGGACCTGATCGATGTTGGAATTGAGTAAGCTCCCTACCTTGGAGAGGTCGGCGAGAGGAATAGTGCGGTCGTTATAAACTGTCTCCAGGCTGGCAACCACATTCGAAGTCGCGCGCAGGCCGATCACGCCGATGGTGATCATGAAAGCGGTCATTATACTAACCAGCAGAAAAAGGCGAGGCGCTACATTTATTTTGCTAAACATCATTGATCTCCGAACAGCTGGGTCAGGGTTTTTCTTTACTAAGGGTTGCTTTGTAGTGTGCTGCATTGGCGATTGTACGCTCCGATTCTACAGGTGTGCAATTTGGCACAGGCGTGCAGTTTGTCGATGAAGCTGGAAATGAGGTGGGAAGGGTTTGTTAATTCATGATCGCTTGCATATACTTGTGGCCGTTTCGGGCCAAACTGGTTGAGTCGATATGAACTGGAAATCTGCGGGTGAATTTGACGACGTTCTTTTTCACCAGGCTGAAGGCATTGCCAGGATTGCCATCAACCGTCCGGAGGTGCGCAACGCCTTTCGCCCCCAAACCGTCCGGGAGTTGATGGACGCATTTCATCAGGCGCATATGGACTCGTCTGTCGGTGCCATCATCCTTACCGGCGCGGGCGACCAGGCGTTTTGCTCCGGCGGTGACCAGAGAGTGCGCGGCGACGATGGCGGCTATCACGACGAGCAGGGTGTGCCTTATCTGAATGTGCTGGATTTGCAGCGCCAGATTCGTAGCTTGCCCAAGCCGGTGGTGGCGATGGTGGCGGGCTACGCCATCGGCGGCGGCCATGTGCTGCATTTGATCTGCGATCTGACTATCGCGGCCGACAATGCCCGCTTCGGGCAGACCGGCCCACGCGTCGGCAGTTTCGATGCCGGCTTCGGCGCAGGCTTACTGGCGCGTACGGTCGGCATTAAAAAAGCCAAGGAGATCTGGTTTTTGTGTCGCCAGTACGATGCTCAGGAGGCGTTGGCGATGGGCTTGATCAATGCCGTGGTGCCACTGGCCGAGTTGGAGAACGAAACAGTGAAGTGGTGCAAAGAAATGCTGCAACTCTCGCCCACCGCGCTACGCGTGCTAAAGGCCTCGTTCAATGCCGATACCGATGGCCTGGCAGGTATTCAGGAATTGGCCGGCAATGCCACAGCGCTCTATTATATGACGCCGGAAGGACAGGAAGGCCGCAACGCCTGGTTGGAAAAGCGGGCCCCCGATTTCGGCAAATTCCCGCGCCGGCCGTAGCGTCATCACGCGTTATGAGATGAGCAACTCAGCACTCAGCACTCAGCACTCAGCACTTCACGCCTGGTGGTTGGCGATCCGGCCCAAGACCTTGACCGTTTCGCTGACGCCGGTGATGGTCGGTAGCAGCCTGGCCTATGCTGAGACCGGCGTTCTGCTATGGCTTCCCCTGTTGGTAGCATTGCTGGCGGCGATGCTGATTCAGATCGGCACTAACCTGCATAACGATGTCAGTGACTTCGAGCGCGGTGCGGATAACGCTGAGCGTGTTGGCCCGGCCCGCGCTACCGCCTCCGGGTGGCTCGCCCCTGTAGTCGTGCGCCGCGCTGCTTTCGTCTGCTTCGGCTTGGCTGTGCTGCTGGGGATTTACCTGGTCTGGCATGGTGGCTGGCCGATCCTGCTGCTCGGGCTTTGTTCCGTTGCCGCCGGCTGGGCTTATACCGGCGGGCCTCGCCCGATTGCTTACAGTGCTTTGGGGGAGCTATTTGTCTGGCTGTTTTTTGGGCTCGGGGCGGTGGTGGGTAGCTATTACCTGCAAACCCTGCGGCTGAACTACCCGGTTTTCGTCGCCGCCTGCATGATTGGCCTGTTTGCCGCTGCCGTCATTGCTGTCAACAATTACCGCGATCTTGACAGTGACCGGAAGATCGGCAAAAACACCCTGGCAGTGCGAATCGGACGCGGTGCCAGTCAGGCAGAATATGCGCTGTTGCTGTTTACGCCTTACTTGTTGCTCCCGCTGTTGGTTTATTTGAGTCATCTCGGTTGGGGGGTAGGGCTGCCGTTGTTGTCGCTGCCTTTGGCATTGTCATTGCAGCAGCGATTCCGGCGTGCGCAGCCAGGGCCGGTGTTCAACCACATCCTGGCGCAGACTGCGCAACTACAGCTGATTTTCGGGATTCTGCTAAGTATCGGATTGCTGTTATGACTAGACTGGCTTATTTGTTTACTCTGGTTTTTTGCCTGACGGCCGGGGCATCCGCTGCCGCCGAAATGGAGCTCATGCCTTCCGCTGACCCGGTGTTTGCCACCACGCTGGCCGATTTCGACGGCAGGCCGGTGCCGCTGGTGGAACTGAAGGGCAAGCTGGTGGTGCTGAATTTCTGGGCGACCTGGTGCGGGCCTTGCCGCACGGAGATACCGCACTTGATCGAGGCCCAGGAAAAGTATGGTCCACGCGGCATCGTTTTCATGGGCGCAGCGGTTGAGGATAATGCCGATTCGGTGCGTGATTTTGGCAAGGCCTATGGCATCAACTATCCTGTATTAATGGCCGGTAAGGAGAAAGGTATTGCCCTGTTGCGTGCCCTTGGCAACAAGATCGCAGGGCTGCCCTTTACTATCGTGCTCGATCGCCAGGGCAACATCGTTGCTGCCAAGCGCGGAATCATGACGCCAGCCCTTCTGCAGAAGACGCTCGATCCTCTCCTGTAGTGCGCCTTACCCACTGCACTTTCGCCCCCTATCGTTTGCCTTTGCGCCAGTTGTGGGTCAGTGCGCGTGGTGGATTCGTCGTGCGCGAAGGCTGGTTGGTCATGCTGGAGACCGACGCGGGACTGACCGGCTACGGTGATTGTGCCCCGCTTCCACAGGCTGGCACAGAGAGCATGGACAGTGCCTTAGCTTGCCTGTCGGGTTGGGTTGCGGCTCTACCCGGGCTGCCGCTGGAGGTGGCACTCGGCAGGATAACCGCTGGCGCAGCCGGAGCGCCTGCGGCCTGTTGCGGTCTGGAAACGGCGTTGCTCGACTTGTTGGCGCAGCAAGCCGGGCTTCCTCTGGCGCGCTGGCTTAATTCGCATTCATCCGCCGCCGTCAAAGTTAATGCCATGCTCGGTGGTCTGGATAGCCAGATAGTTGAGCGCGCATTGGCCGCGGTGGGCGAAGGCTATTTAGTGCTCAAGCTGAAGGTAGGGCTGGCGGCAGGGCATGAAGAGCTCTCTTTGTTGCATGATCTGGTGCGTTGCCTGCCGATGGGTGTTTCCTTGCGGCTGGACGCGAACTGTGCGTGGAATGAGAGGCAGGCTGAAGTTTTTCTCGGTGCATTGTCCGGTCTGCCGGTGGAATCGGTCGAGGACCCCTTGATCAACCCGGATAGGGCGGGGTGGTTGCGTTTGCAGGCTAAAGTTCCTTTCCCGCTGGCGGCGGATGAATCCTTGCGAATCATGGGTGCAGATGCGGTGCTAAATCAGCCGCCGGTGCGGCGTTTGGTATTGAAGCCAATGGTGATGGGTGGGCTGGCGTCTGCACTGGCGCTGGCGCAGCGGGCGAGTGAGGCGGGTGTGGGATGCGTGGTAACGACCACGGTGGACAGTGCGGTCGGGGTGACCGCAGCCCTGCACTTGGCCGCTGCCGTGGAGAACGATCTGGCGCATGGATTGGCTACTTCGACCTGGCTGGAAAGTGATGTGGGAAATCCGCCGCGGCCAACACGCGGGGTGTTGAAGCTTGGAGATAAGCCAGGGTTGGGATGCGTTCCCAGCAAAGAAAATGAACATTCTGAAAAAATATTTATTAGTTGATCTGGATCATAAGTTGATGGCAGTGTTATATTACACGCCTCACGGATATTGATATCCTGAATGTCGGAGCGCTTATCGTGCTGAAAACATGGGAGTAGGGGTAGATAAACCATGGTTAACTTGATCTAGGTCAAAGATTTAAGATGTGCTATACATAAGAATATGTGTGTCAAATCGCACACCTTGGATTTTTGTTGGTATTAGGTCGGGTACGGGTTTTTCCTTAAATACGGTTTTAATAAATAGGAGACGTTTATGAATCTCTTCACTAAGCAAACAGCCACGCTGGCATTGGCGGCGGGGATGGGTTTTGCCGCAGTGTCCAGTACCTGGGCGGCGGAATCGCTGCAGGACGTAATGAAGCGTCGCGGCTTGTCGCAGCAGGACTTGTTGGCTGCGTCCAAAACCTATGTTCCGACCGGCAAGCGCGACGATTTCGTCGCCTTCAGTTCGGGCGGCCAGTCTGGCCAGGTGATCGTGTACGGTGTCCCGTCCATGCGCATCCTGAAATACATCGGCGTGTTTACACCGGAGCCTTGGCAGGGTTATGGTTTCGACGAGAGCTCGAAAAAAGTGCTGGCTGAAGGTCGTATTGACGGCAAGGATATCACTTGGGGTGATACCCACCACCCAGCGCTTTCCGAAACCAACGGCAAGTACGACGGCCAGTTCCTGTTCATCAACGACAAGGCCAATCCTCGTCTGGCGGTGATCGATCTGCGCGACTTCGAAACCAAACAGATCGTGGTCAACCCGATCTTCAAGTCGGAGCACGGCGGCGCTTTCGTGACCCAGAACACCGATTACATCATCGAGGCTGCCCAGTACGCTACCCCGCTGGCCAACAAGAAGTTCGTTCCGCTCGAGCGCTTCAATGAAGAGTATCGCGGTGGTGTGACTTACTGGAAGTTCGACCGCAAGGAAGGCAAGATCGACGTGAAGAAATCCTTCTCGCTCGAATTGCCGCCTTACAGCCAGGACTTGTCCGATGCCGGCAAGCTGGGTTCCGACGGCTGGTCTTTCACCAACTCCTTCTGTACCGAGCGCTATGTCGGCGGTATCGAGAAGGGGCGTCCTCCGTATGAAGCTGGTTGCTCCGCTAAAGACACCGACTACATGCACGTGATCAACTGGAAGAAAGCCGCCGAACTGGTGGCTGCCGGCAAGGCCAAGAAGATCAACGGCCATGATGTGCTCATGATGGAAACCTCGATCAAGGAAGGTATCCTGTTCCTGATCCCGGAGCCTAAGAGCCCGCACGGTGTCGATGTAACACCTGATGGTAAATTCATCACGGTGGCCGGCAAGCTGGATACGCACGTTTCGGTATACAGCTTCGAGAAAATCCAGGCTGCGATCAAGGCGGGCAAGTTCGAGGGTAAAGACCCCTACGGCATTCCCGTGATCGCTATGCAGGATGCGCTGCACAAGCAGGTTCAGTTGGGACTGGGTCCGTTGCACACCCAGTACGATGCCAAGAAGTGCGTGGCCTACACCTCGCTATATGTGGATTCCCAGGTTGCCAAGTGGGACTACTGTGAAGGAAAGGTGCTGGACAAGATTTCCATTCACTACAACATTGGCCACCTGAGCGCCATGGAAGGTGATACGGTTGATCCGAAAGGTCGTTACCTGATCGCCTTGAACAAACTGGCGATCGACCGCTTCCAGCCGGTGGGCCCGCTGCATCCGCAGAATCATCAGCTGATAGACATCGCCAACGACAAGATGCAGTTGTTGTACGATATGCCGATTCCGCTGGGTGAGCCGCATTATGTCGTGGCAATCGATGCCAAAACTCTCAAGCCGGGCGTGCGTTACAAAGTGGGTACTTACAGCCGTACCGACAAGCCACATCCGGGCATGGTGAGAGCAGGCGAAGAGAAGACCGTAAGGAAGGGCAACAAGGTCGAGGTATTCGGCACCCTGATCCGTTCCCATATCACACCTGAAACCATCGAGGTGACGGTAGGCGACGAGGTGACCATTAACCTGACCAACCTCGAGCGCGCTCAGGACGAAACCCACGGCTTCACGGTAAGCACCTACAACGTGCATGCTTCCATCGAACCGGGCAAGACCGTGCAGGTGAAGTTCAAGGCGGACAAAGAAGGTGTGTATCCTTACTACTGCACCGAGTTCTGCTCCGCGTTGCACCTGGAGATGCAGGGATACTTGCTAGTCAAGCCGAAGGGTTACAAGGAAGTCAAAGTGGCTGCAGCCAAGGCTGTCTACACTAAGGCTGACTACGACAAGCAGGTGAAGAAGATTGCCGATACCCAGGCGGTAATCGACAGCGTGGTGGGCTACATCACCAGCGTCAACTACAAGGACTTCCCGGATGTGGTGGCACTGGTGGAAGATGCAACCGACCAGTTGAACCGCATGAAGGAAGCTCAGGCCAAGCATGAAGATTCGGCCAAGAAGAACGATTGGCAGAATGCTACCCTGTGGGCCGAGCAGGTCTGGCAGTATCAGGTGAAAGCTGCCGACATCGGTCTGCGTGCCAAGACCTACCTGGAGCAGCATGGCGCCAAGAAGGTGGGTAAATAAGCCTGCTGAATAGGCTGTAGCATCAAAAGCGGGGAGCATGGAAATGCTCCCCGCTTTTTTGGCTGTAACAGGATATATACGAGATAAAATGACATTGATATCTCAAATTTAGTTGATCTACGTCAATATAACGGTTAAAATTTTGGCGTTGCAAAAACACTGTCGTTATTTCGATTTAGGAGTCATAAAGTATGAAACTTTTACCAGTTGTAGCCGCCACATTGTCGGCTGCCTTGATTTGCAGCTCTGCCTTTGCTGCTGATGGCGCCAAGCTGTACGCGGAAAAAACCTGTGCTGCCTGTCATGGCAAGGATGGCAAGAAAACACTGATGCCCGATTACCCGAAGATCGCCGGCCAGAACGTCAAATATATTGAAAAACAGATGCTGGACATCAAGAATGGTGTTCGTGCCAACGGTAACAGCGCAGCCATGAAAGGCGTGATGGTTATCGTGAGTGAAGCGGAGATCAAGGATATCGCGGAGTACTTGTCCAAGTTGAAGCCTTGATGCCTGCTATGGGAAGAAAACCCTCGCATTGATTTATATCAATGCGTTTTTTCTCATAAATCCATATTATTACTAAGATTATATGTTGAGCAATTACTCGCAAGTCTTAACTGTTGATGAATATCGAAAGGATTGAAATGAAAAAAACATTATTAGTGGCTCTGGTTATGGCCTTGGCTCCAGCCGTAGCGTTCGCTGGTGCCCCTGCGCCAAAAAAAGGGGGTATCGAGGAAAAAGGCTATGTCTGGAACGCTCAGGAAGGCGAGAAAATCGAGGCATTGAAGCTCAAGGGTGATGCCAAGCGCGGCGAGGAAGCCTATGAAGTGTGCGGCGCCTGTCACCTGCCCAGCGGGGCCGGCCGTCCCGACGGCACCTTCCCGCAGTTGGCCGGCCAGCATACCACCGTGATCATCAAGCAGATGGCCGATATTCGTTCGGGTCTGCGCGACAATCCGACCATGTATCCGTTTGCCATCACCCTGGTCGACCCGCAGGAACTGGCCGATGCGGCAGCCTACATTGAAAAACTGTGCGTCCCCCCCGATCACGGCAAGTATGAAGGTGCCGATGCCGCTCTTCAGGTCAACAAAGGCAAGGAACTCTACGAGAAGCAGTGCAAGGAGTGCCATGGTGCCAATGGCGAAGGTAACAAGGAGAAGTTCTATCCTGTTATCGCCGGCCAGCATTACAAATATCTGCTGCGCCAGATGACTGAAATTCGCGATGGTCATCGCCGCAACGCCAATCCGGATATGGTGAAGGTGATCAAGCCTTACACCAATGATCAATTGGTGGCGATTTCCGCCTACCAGTCCAGCCTGAAAATGCCGGGTTCGATGTGCAAGCCTAAGGCCGGAAAGAAGAAGTAAATAGTAGCAACGTCTGGCAGCTCAAGAAAAACTATAGGGAGCAGGGAAACCTGCTCCCTATAGCATAACAATATAAGTTTTTCAGTATATTTAAGAATATCTCTTGCCGAGACGGCTTAGGCGATGTCTCTGGCTGCTTTACGCCTGATTGGGCATGCGTTCAAATTCAACATGGTGAGTTAAAGCAATGAATGTTGGAAATAAACAGAATTTAGTTGTCAAAGGGCTAACGCTGGTCGCTTTGATACTTATGGTCGTGGCTTATTTTACCCCGATCTGGTGGGTATCGCTGACCGCACCGAACTATCCGAAAGAAGCCTTCCCGGATGGCATCCGCATCCATTTCCACTTTGACGGCGTTTACAATGGCTGCAAGGCGCCGCCAAAAACCAGCCTGATGTACCAGGAAACTCTGCAGGCCGATCTGGGAGATGATCTCAGCCACCGTGACGAGGGTGGCGAATCTGGAGAAAAACAGCAGGTGGGTCTCGATTGTGTGCATGAGATGAACACCATCAACCACTATGTGGGAATGTATCCGATCCTGACGGGCTCCCCGGTGGAACTCCGCTTGTCGAAATTCATCTTTGGTTTCCTCGCAGTGATGCTGCTGGGGTTCATGGTGACTCAGCGCAAGCAGCAACTCATGGTGCTCGGTGCGGGTTTTGCGGCGGTGAGCGCCTGGATGGTGGGTGATCAGATCGTCATGGGCAATCTGGATAAGTTTGCCGTGGTTTACCACGATGCTGCCGCCACTTTCTTCAATCAACCCGAGGTGCTGAGCCGATGGGTAGCCAATCTGAAATTTGCTACCCATGCCGCGATCGGAGGATTGATTGTGGCCATGGTGATCATCATGCTGGGCGTCTGGAAAATCCGGCAGTTTTCGCTGCTGCTGGCCGTGGTCCCGGCCTTGCTCCCGATTTTCTTCGTACTGGATTACGCAGGCTGGTTGTGGTTCTTCGGACATAATCTGCATCCTTGGGGGGCTTTCACCGTCAAACCTTTCATGCCGACCGTGTTTGGTGAGGGTAAGGTGGCGCAGTTCAGCACCTACTCCTATCCTTATTATGGCTATGCGATGTTGCTACTGACCTCTGCCGCACTATTCCCGGCTATTCTGATTCGCCGCAAAATGATGCGGGAAGAACAGGCTTGAAGGGATAGAATGCGCAATTCCATGGTCAAATCACCAGGGAATTCTTGCGGCCCTTTGAGGAATAAACCAAATTAGAGTTGAGCTTGTGATTAACTGTTTGCGAACGGCATTTGCGTGGATGTTGCTGGTGGCGCCTCTTTCAGTGGGTGTTGCCGCCGATTTCGGGGGCAGCCCCGACTTGAGCACTGCTCCACGCGTGGACGTGGATAAACCCGTAGTACTGATTCCACTCTACGAGCGCGACCCCCGCATCCATTCTTTGATCCCTTTTCAGAAGCTGGTTGATGCCACCCCCGCCGGGGGTACACTCAAGCCTAAGCCCGGGCTCTATGCCGGGCCTGTTCTGGTGGACAAGCCTATCGTGATTGACGGTGGTGGCAAGGTCACCATCGACGGCGGCAACAAGAGCACGGTGTTCGTTCTGCGAACCAACAGTTCCACACTGCGCGGACTGCGCCTCACCGGATCGGGTTCGTCACACGATTCCGACGATGCTTGCCTGAATGTGCGCGGCAACAACAACTATATCGAGTCTCTGGTCATCGACGACTGTCTGTTCGGTATCGACCTCAAGCAAGCGAACAACAACGTAGTCCGCAACAACAAAATCAAGTCCAAAGCTGTTGAACTGGGGGTACGCGGCGATGCCATCCGGCTCTGGTACAGCATGAACAACCGGATCGAATCCAATGACATTTCCGATTCGCGGGACACTGTGGCTTGGTATTCTAACGACAATCTCTTTTTGAAAAACAAAACGGTCAGAAGCCGGTATTCCCTGCATTTCATGTTCGCCGGCCAGAATGTGGTGGATAACAACTACTATTACGACAATTCGGTGGGGATTTACCTGATGTACACCGAAAACATGATAGTGCGCAACAACGTGATCTCCCACTCCAACGGGTCCACGGGCATGGGAATAGGATTCAAAGAGTCGAGCGGAGGGATAGTCGAGAACAACGAGATCATCTACTGCGGCACAGGAATAAGCTCGGATCTTTCCCCTTTTCAGCCGGATTCGACGATTCGCATCGAGGGAAACCGCATTGCCTACAATGGCATTGGCGTGATGTTCAACAGTGATCGGGACGGCAATATCTTCAAAAGAAATGTTTTTGAGGGCAACCTGACCGACGTGGCGGTAGGGGGGGGCGGCTCGTCCAGTCGTAACGTGTGGCATGGTAATTACTGGGACGACTATCAGGGGTTCGACCGCAATAATGACCGCATCGGTGACACTCCTTACAAACTATATGCCTACGCAGACCGGTTGTGGATGGAACTCCCTCACGCAAGGTTTTTCAAGAATGCGCCGCTGATGGAAGCGCTCGATTTTCTTGAACGTTTGGCGCCCTTCTCCAATCCGGAGTTGATCCTCCAGGATGATGCGCCGATGTTTCATAAACCAGGAAAGGTGCGAAAGTGACAGCCGACTCCCCCCCTGCAGCCCCGAAGACCAGGGTGGTCAATAAGCGCAAGCTTGAAGAACGTCGTCGCTTCCTGCGTTCGATCATTCTGGGCGCGGCAGTGCTGGGTATTTCCACCCTGGGTTATATCCCGGTAGCCAGTGCTTGGCGCGTGCGCATGCGTCCGCCAGGCGCGCTGGAAGAGCGGGATTTTCTTTCTTCCTGCATCAAGTGCGGGCAGTGTGTCCAGGTTTGCCCGGTGCAGGCGATCAAACTCGACGACATCGATCAGGGTTTCGGTGTCGGTGTGCCTTATATCGATTCGCGTAGCCAGGCTTGCGATTTCTCCTGTGACGCCGTGCAATGCATTCTGGCCTGCCCCACCGGCTCCCTGGTTTACAACAAACCCGGTTTCATGCCGACCCGCAACGAGATGATGGTGGCGAATCCGCCCATCCTGATCGCCAAGGAAAAAGATCCAGAGCCAACTCTGAACATCAAGGAACGGACCGGATTGGCACGTCTGGTGCGCCCGGATGCCTGTCTTGCCATTCAGGGCAAGGGCTTCAAAGGGCTGGCTCGTGGTGCCGATTTCAAGGGCACCATGCGCTTTATCGAGGTGGACCGCTGGAAGCCGACCCCCCTTCGGGAGCATCCCTTTGACCTGCCGTTGTGCGATCTTTGCGTTCGCACCTGCCCGATCAAGGGGGCGATTTCGTTGCAGCCCGTGGTGGATAAGGATGGCATCAAGCGCATGACTCCAACGGTGCATGAGCCATGTCTGGGTTGCGGCGTGTGCGAGATGATTTGTCCGGTGGAACCTGCGGCAATCGTGGTGGAAGCGCGCAAAGGGTGGGGTGCGTGATGGCGAATAAATATTGGGAATCGATGCGGGTGATGCTGGGGGCGACCCCAAGAAAGAGTCAGCCTGCGGAATATTCTGAAGAAGCCAAGACCATCCATTTTTACAAGAAAAGTGAAAAACTGGATTTTGATGCGCTCAGGATCGAAGCCCATGCGCATCAAAAGAAGGGCGTCTGGCTCAGGCGGCGCTGGATCACGTTGCTGGTGATCAACTTGCTGTTCACGGTGTCATTCTGGTTGGATATTCAGATTCTGGAAGGCGCGCTCACCGCATCGCGCTTTCTGGGCTTCCACCTGATCGATCTGAATTCCGCGCTGCAGGTGATGCTGGCGCACAAGCACATCATCGTTAACCTGTTCATCGGTACCGGTACGGTTTTCGTCCTGTGGCTGGTGGTGGGTGGACGCACCTTTTGCTCCTGGGCCTGCCCCTACCATTTCCTGGCGGAAAATGCCGAGCGGTTGCATGTGTATCTGGTGGGGAAAAAGAAGATTTCCGACCATACTTTCCACCGCGGTGTGCGCACGGTGTTCTGGGTGCTATTTGCCCTGATGGCGATAATTACCGGCTATACCGTGTTCGAAACCATCTCGCCCGTCGGCATCCTCAGCCGCGCGCTGATCTATGGTCCCGGATTGGCACTGGGGTGGGTGGTGCTGTTGCTGCTGTTTGAGGTATTCTACTCGCGGCGCGCCTGGTGTCGATATGTCTGCCCGATTGGACTGACTTACGGCATCGTCGGCGTGTTTTCGCCCTTGCACGTGACCTACAAGCTGGCCAACTGCCATCATGAAGGCGAATGCAAAAAGGTTTGCGAGGTGCCTCATGTGCTGGACTGTATCGTCAAGGGTCGTGCGCCGGCCGCCCAGTTGGACATCGGTGCGGACTGTACCCGCTGTGGCATGTGTATCGATGTTTGCCCAAGCGGTGCCTTAACATTCGAGATCAAGGGCCTGAGAAGAATAATGTAGGAATCGGGTACCGAAAAACCAATATAATTAAAAATGATCAATTTCAATCACGTTTCAAAAACATTCAAGCGCAATCAGGTACTCGACAATATCGATCTGAAAATCGAGCTCGGAGAGCGGATTGCCCTGGTCGGCTCCAACGGCGCCGGGAAAACCACCCTGATTCGCTGTCTGCTTGGTGAGTACGTCTACGATGGCGAGGTCACGGTAAATGGCTTGGTGCCAAGGCGCGAGCGTACCAAGGTGCTGCAAAAAATCGGCTTCGTGCCGCAGTTGCCACCCCCTCTGAAAATGCCCGTTGGCCAGCTGGTCGGCTTTGCCGCTTCACTGTGTAACAGTGAACGGAAGCGCATGGAAGACGTTGCCCAGCGTCTCGGCCTCGATCTCGGCAAGATAGCCCGCTTGCCCTTCGTCAAGCTGTCCGGCGGCATGAAGCAGAAACTGTTGATCGCCATCGCCATGGGACGCGATACCAATGTCCTGGTGATGGACGAACCGGCTGCCAACCTCGACCCCGATGCGCGCCATATCTTTTTCGAATTGCTGGCGGAGCGGCTGCAAAACACGACCATGCTGATTTCGAGTCATCGCCTCGACGAAGTTGCCCCCCTGGTCAACCGCGTGCTGGAAATGGACCGCGGCAAGGTGGTGCTGGACGACCGCGTGGCGGACGATGCCTCACTTTCCGGCAAGCTGGCCTGCCGTCTGACGTTGCGCCGACCCGAGGAAGCCATCGCCAAGGCGTTGATGGGCTGGGGTTTTCGCGACACCGGCAACGGCACAGAATGGGAAGGCATGATTGCCGGTCCGGATCGGTTGCGCTTCCTCGGCGTGCTGTCGCGCTATGTCGGGCTGCTGACCCAGATTTCCCTGGATGAAACCGAGCGGAGCGCAGGGCAATGATGCGCCTGCCGGCAAGAATATTTTTGTTGGGTGCAGTGGCGTTGCTCCTTGCCGCCTGCTCGCGTGAGCCGGAAACCGGCCCGGTCGAGCTCAAGTGGGACCGTGATACCTGCAAACGCTGCAGCATGGCAGTCAGCGACCGGCATTACGCCGTCCAGGTGCGTGGTGGGCCAAAACACCAGGTGTTCAAGTTTGATGACATCGGCTGTGCTGTCTACTGGCTCAAGGATCAACCCTGGGTCAACGACCCGGCTACGGAAATCTGGGTTACCGATTACCGTAGCGGCAAGTGGCTGGATGCACGCACCGCCCATTATGTCACCGGCAAGACCACGCCGATGGCCTACGGTTTCGGCGCCTCCGGTGAGGTGTTGCCGGGCAGCATCGGCTTTGAGGAGGTCAGGAAACAGTTGCTGGCCAAAGACAAATAAATAACGATAAATTCAAAGACCGAATATGAAGCATCTCTGGCTCACCGCAAAACTTGATATCGTGGAATCCCTGCGCGCGCGCTGGTTCATGATTTACTCCCTGGTGTTCGGCGGCATCGTCGCACTGCTGTTCGCTTTCGGCCTGACCGAGTCTCGCGTGCTCGGCTTTATCGGGCTTTCCCGGTTGCTGGTCACCTACATCCAGCTGTCCATGGCGATCCTGCCGATTTTCGTGCTGATCACTACGGTGCGTTCGGTGGCCGGTGACCGCGAAGCGGGCGTGTTCGAATACTTGCTGTCCCTGCCAGTTTCGCTTTCCGCCTGGTTCTGGGGCAAGATTATCGGGCGCTATCTGGTGGTGTTCCTGCCGGTATTCGCGGCTATGGCCGCCGCCGCCGGATGGGCCACGATCAAGGAAGTCGAAGTGCCGTGGGAGATGTTCCTGTATTACACCGGCTTGCTGGCTTCCATTTCCTGGTGCTTTCTCGGCATCGGCATGCTGATTTCCACGCTGGCGCGCTCGATCGACGTCGCCCAGGGTGCGGCCTTCCTGGTTTGGCTGACCATGCTGTTGTTCCTGGATTTGATTCTCCTCGGCATTATGATCCAGGGCCATGTCTCGCCCGAAGTGGTCGTCGCCGCCGCTTTGGCCAACCCGCTACAGGTGTTCCGCACTGCTGCGCTGATGCTGTTCGATCCGCAACTGGTGGTGATCGGCCCGGCGGCCTATGTCATTTTCGATTATTTCGGCGGTCCGCTGTTCAAGATTTATGCCCTGATCTATCCGGTGGTGCTGGGCACGCTGGCGGCTACCGGTGGTTTCCTTCTGTTCCGCCGCGGCGATTTGCCCTGATTGGCTTTTTAACCACCAGAGGCACAGAGAATAGACAGAGATTGTTCCGGTTATCTCTGGGACTCTGTGGTGAATGATGCCTGACCTTTCCCATACTTTCGGTTACCAGGATGTAGACCAGGACGAGCGGCGCCGCCGCATCCGCAGGGTGTTCGCCAGCGTCGCCTGCCGCTACGACCTGATGAACGACACCATGAGCTTCGGCATTCATCGCCTGTGGAAGCGTTCCCTGGCACGTGCTGCCAACCCTTTGCCGGGGCAAATTATTGTCGACCTGGCCGGCGGCACCGGGGATGTAGCCAGACTGATGTCCGCTGGCAACCGCCAGATTCTGGTGTGCGATCCGAGCCTGGCGATGATGGGCGTTGGCCGCGAGCGCGGCATCCCCCATGTTACCTGGCTAGCCGGCAGTGGCGAGGGTATTCCGCTGGCTTCCTCATCGGTGGACACCGTCACCATCGCCTTCGGTATCCGTAACGTCACCAGTCTGGAACATGCGCTAAAAGAGGCGTTGCGCGTCCTCAAGCCGGGTGGACGTTTCCTGTGCCTGGAGTTTTCCCGCCCCTGGGCACCGATCAGACCCTTCTACGACCTGTTTTCGTTTGCCGTGATTCCTCGCCTCGGCGCCTGGATCGCGCGCGAACCGGAAGCCTATACCTATCTGGTCGAGTCCATCCGCCGCTTCCCCGATCAGGAGGAGTTCAAACTCACCATGGAGCAGGCCGGATTTTCCGACGTGCGCTACCGCAACCTGAGCTTCGGCATCGCCTGCCTGCATAGCGCGACGAAAGCCGAATAAACCACTTTGAACCTGCTTGCTTCCTGGGTTAATCGAGTGGCAGCGACCCGTCCTGATGCGGTAGCGCTGATCCTCTCTGATGAAACCCTGAGCTATCGTCAATTGCTCGATCGTTCGCATACACTGGCACAACTGTTTGAAGTCACGCGAGGAACCGTGCTGGCCTTGCAAGTCGTGTCTATGGTTGAGGCTGCGCTGTCCGCCCATGCCGCTTCCCTGCTTGGCCGCGCTTTTTTTCCGCTTAACCCCGCACTTTCCCCGCAGCGGCGCGAGGTGTTGCTGCAAGCGGCTGGTGGGCCGGTAGCGGATGGCATCGAATTGCTGATCGCAACCAGCGGAACCCAGGGCGAGCCGAAAGTCGTGATGCTGGGCGGTGAGAATCTGCTGGCCGGGGTGCAGGCTTCGCGCAGCCGACTGCCACTGCAAGCGGGGGACGTCTGGCTGGCCTGTCTGCCGCTCTACCACATCGGCGGTATGGCGATCCTCTACCGTTGCGCCGAGGCCGGCGCGGCGGTGGTGCTGCACGAGGGCTTCGACCCGCAGCGGGTCTGGAATGACCTCGAAAAATACCGCATTACCCATATTTCTCTGGTGCCGGCGATGCTGGCCCGGCTGCTGGATATTTGCCACGGCTCGCCGCCGCCTGCGCTCAAGGTTGCGCTGATCGGTGGCGGTCCGTTGTCCGCAGCGCTGGCTAAACGTGCCTGCGCAGCAGGCTGGCCGGTATGCGCCAGCTACGGCATGTCCGAGACCGGCTCCCAGGTGGCGACTTTGTGCGATATGCCGAAGGGCTGGGAACCCGGCCAAGTCGGTTCGCCCTTACCGGGGTGCAAGGTGGAAGTGGTGAGCGAAGACGGTCGCCCCACTTCCGGCATTGGCCGCATCCGCATCCGCGGGGCTGCGGTCATGGCGGGCTACGCCAGCCCACAGCGGCAAACGGGGCTGGGGCTCGATCAGGGTTGGTTCACCAGCGGCGATCTGGGTAGCCTCGACGCGCAGGGCAACCTGACTGTTCTGGGCCGCCATGACGACATGCTGGTGAGCGGCGGAACCAATGTTCATCCGCAGCAAGTGGAGGAGGTGCTGAAGCGCTGCCCGGGCGTTGCGGATGCCGCGCTGACCTCGGTGGCGGATGAGGTCTGGGGTGACCTGCTGGTGGCGGCTGTGGTTGCCGAAGTGGACGACGCGGCACTGGAAAAATGGTGTCGCAATGAGTTGGCCGGTGCAATGCGTCCGCGGCGTTTTATCCGCCTCCCTGCGCTGCCCCGTAATGAGCTTGGCAAGCTGGACCGGCAGACGTTGCGCGATTTGGCCAGGCGAAAGTTGGAGTAGAATTAAAATACCATGACACAACTGGCACACCGCACTCCTTCCTTGCTGCAAGCCCTGGAAACGCGCCTCGGTAGCCTGCTGCACTTGCATGGCGGGGGCAGCGGATTGCTGAGTCTGACGCTGGAGACGCCCGAACTAGCTTTCGACCATTTGCCCGATGGCTTGTACGATTGCAGTTATTGGGCTCGGCCTGCGATGGGCCGTTTCCTTCTCGGACTGGGCGTGGCGGCCAGCGTCGAGGCACAAGGTGAAGGCCGTTTCCGCGCTTTGGATGCGGCCTTCGCTGAATACCGCCGCCTTTGGCATGCGGTGGATGCGGATGGTGTTGGATTCCAGCCCGCTGCTTTGACCGGCTTTGCCTTCGGTCAGGAAGGGGCGGGGGATGTGCCGAATTCACGGCTGACGATTCCGACCCTGCTGGTGCAGCGGCGCGAAGAAGTCTGCGCCATGACCTTCACCTGTGACCGGGGCGGCGCCCCGGATGCGGTACTGGCTGGCTGGCTGGCGCTGGCTGGCGAGGTGGTGGCGGCTTTGGGCCGAGAGGCTCCTCTTCCGGTTAGCGTTTCTCTGCAGCGACTTTCCAGCCAGCCCGATGACGATGTCTGGCTTGCACGGGTGGCTCGCGCAGTGACGGATATTCGTGCCGGCGAAATCGATAAGGTGGTCCTTGCACGCAGCATTCGCGTCCGTTCAACTCAGCCATTTGTTCCCGCCGCGTTGATGGCGACGCTGGAGACGCGCTATCCCGGTTGCATTCATTTCACCCATTTTTTCTCCGGCGGCGGCGTGTTGCTTGGAGCTACGCCGGAGTCGCTGGTAGCTCTTTCTGCCGGGCAAGTGGTGAGTGATGCACTGGCGGGTACCGACTGGCAGTCCGGGCGGTTGGATGACGAAAAAAGCCTGCACGAGCACCGTCTGGTGGTGAACGCGATTGTCCGAGCCCTTGAGCCGGTATGTGGATTCCTGCAAATCCCTGCCCGTCCGAAGGTGTTCGAGCTGCAGGAACTGCGGCACCTGCGCAGCGTGATCCGGGGCACTGCCAATTCGGGCGTGAGCTTGTTGAATTTGGTCGAGCGGTTGCATCCGACCCCTGCGATAGGCGGTGCGCCCCCCCGGTGCGCGCTGGACTGGCTGGCGAGAAATGGCGAGGAGCGGAGAGGTTGGTACAGCGGCGCTACCGGCTGGATAGGCTACGATGGTGACGGTGAGTTAGCGGTGGCGCTGCGCTGTGCCTGGCTGGACGGCAACGAGGCTGAACTGTGTGCTGGCGCGGGCATCGTCGCCGGTTCCGATCCCCTCACCGAGCTGGAAGAAACCGAGGTCAAGCTCAATGCCATGCTGCGTGTGCTGGGGGGGCAGGCGTGAACGATGTCGGTGCCGCTAACCTGCGTTGGGCGATGGCGCTGGTGGATGGTCTGGCTGCGGCGGGAGTGGGGCATGCCGTGATTTCTCCCGGCTCGCGCTCGACCCCACTGGCGCTGGCTTGTTTGCGTCATCCGCGCCTGCGCAGCTGGATCCAGGTGGATGAGCGCAGCGCGGGTTTTTTTGCGCTTGGCTTGTCCAAAGCTGACCGCCGTCCGGTCGTACTCATCTGCACCTCCGGTTCGGCGCCGGCCAACTGGTTTCCCGCAGTGATCGAAGCCAATTACAGCTTGATTCCCTTGATTCTGCTGACGGCAGACCGACCGCCGGAAATGCGCGATTGCGGCGCCAACCAGACCATCGACCAAGTCAAGCTATTCGGCAGCCAGGTGCGCGCCAGCCACGAATTGCCAATGGCAGAAACGACAGTGGCGGCGCTACAAAATCTGGGCTGGCTGGCCGCACGCGCGGTGGATCAAAGTCGTTGGACACTACCCGGCCCGGTGCACATCAACGTGCCGCTACGCGAGCCGCTGGTGCCTTCGGGTGCTTTGCCGGAATATGAAGTTGTAGCGAAGCCGAAGACGGTAAGTTACCCGGCCATGCGGCCGCCAGCGGATGAAATCGCCCGTTGGGCAACAGAGTTGTCCGGCAGGCCTGGGCTGATTGTGTGCGGTGAGGACGAGTATAGTGATGGCTTCCCCGCTGAGCTGGCGCAACTCGCCAAGCAACTGGCCTGCCCTGTGCTGGCCGATCCGCTGTCCAATCTGCGCTTCGGCACACATGATCGCACGCATATTTTCAGTCGCTACGATGCCTTCCTGAGACGCACCGGCTTTACTGAAACCCATCGTCCGGAATGGATTCTGCGCTTCGGCGCTATGCCGGTGTCCAGGCAGTTGCAGAACAGCTTGGCGGCTTGCACGGAGGCAACGCATTTCCTGGTGGAAGCACACGGGCGTTGGCCTGATCCCCTGCATCTAACTACCCATATGTTGCGCGCTGACGCCGATGCGGTATGCGCAGCCTTGGCCGCCGCTCAGCCGCTAGCCGGGCCTGCTGCGTGGCTGGAGAGTTTTGCCGCGGAGGAACAGCGTGCAGCGGGATTGGCGCATACCTCAGTGAAGCCGATTGAGGCCGAGGTGGTTGAATCTCTTATACATCAGCTCGCGGGAGGCTGTCTGTTCAGTGGCAACTCCATGGCGATCCGCGACCTCGATAACTTTGCCACGGGTGGCGAGACACCGCTACGCATCATCGGCAACCGTGGCGCCAGCGGCATCGATGGTAATATTTCCACGGCACTGGGCTTGTGCGCTGCGCTGGGTAAGCCAGTGACAGCGCTGCTGGGGGATCTGGCTTTCTATCACGATATGAACGGCTTGCTGGCTGCGCGTGGGTTGAACATCACCTTTATTGTTCTGAACAACGGTGGTGGCGGAATTTTCAGTTACCTGCCACAGGCCGGGCTGGATGAATTCGAGCGTGGCTGGCTGACGCCAACCGAGCTGGATTTTTCCCATGCCGCCCGGATGTACGGCCTTGACTATCAGAAGGTGGAATGCAGCGACGATTTCGACGCCGCGCTCGCGGCAGCACTGGAACACGACGGGCCGGACCTGATCGAGGTGACGGTCGACCGAGAGGTCAGCGTCGCTGGCCACAAGACTTATTGGGCGGCGGTGTCCGGCGACTGATTATTTGGCTGAACGTAGCCCGAAGTGAAACACGTCCTTCGAACACACGTCAATGCAGCGCCCGCAGTTGGTGCAGTTGGGCGAGAGGATGACCGGGCCGATATCCTGTTTCGCCCCCTTCAGCGCTGGTTTGATCACCTGCGGCTCAGGGCAGACTGCGTAGCAGTCCATGCAGTCGTTGCACGCTTCGCGTTGGGCTGCACTGACCCGTAGCGGGCTCCATTTGCCGAGCAGGCTGTAGAACGCGCCGACCGGACAGACGTGGCCGCACCAGGCGTTGGCGCTGACGAACAGGTCGAGCAGGAACACTGCCAGTATGATTACCCAAGTCATGCCGATGCTGAAAATCAGGCCGCGGTGGAGCATCGATACCGGGTTGATCAGCTCCCAGGCGATGGTGCCGGTGACGGCCGCCAGCACTAGCGTCATTGCCAGCACCCAGTAGCGCAGCTTGCGCGAGATGTGCGCACCGCCCTTGATATTGATGCGGCCGCGTAGCCAGGCGGCCGCGTCGGTGATCATGTTGACCGGGCAGACCCAGGAACAATAGACGCGCCCACCAACCAGGAAGTAGAACGCCAGCACGATGACGACGCCGATCAGCGCCATTTTTTCCGGAATATGGCCGGCCAACAGCGACTGAAGCAGGACGTAGGGATCAGCCAGCGGCAGGGTGTTGAGCGTCAGACTGTAGGCGAGGTTGCCTTTGACGATCCACAGGCCGGCCAGCGGCCCAACCAGGAACAGGGCGAGAGTGACGAGCTGTGAGATGCGCCGCAGGATCAGCCATTTGTGACTGGTGAGCCATCCCTTTTCGGCGAGGGCCTCGGCACCAATCTTCTTGGCCTCTCTCATAGTTTATCCCCCTGTAGTGCCTTGGGGATTCCGGGTTGCGTCCCCGGCGCTACAGATTCACCGCTGCTGCCCGGGATCAGGCCACGCCCCTGCTCATATTTGTAGCCTTCCGGCAGGGTGTACTGGTGCTCGACATCGGGCGCCACCAAGCTCTTGCCGGCCTTGGTCTTTTCTTCCCAGCCCAAGCGGTAGTGGTAGCCGAGCTTGCCCTTGGCCAGCTTGGCCGGGAGGACCTTGATCGCGGCCTCTTCCAGCACGCAGGACTTTTCGCATTTGCCGCAGCCGGTGCAGTGGTCGGAATGAACCGTCGGCAGGAACATGGTGTGCTTGCCGGTGCGTAAATTGGGTGCCATTTCCAGGGTGATCGCCTTGTCGATCACCGGGCAGACCCGGTAGCAGACGTCGCAGCGCAGGCCAAGAAAGTTGAGGCAGGTTTCGTGGTCGATCAGCACTGCCAGGCCCATTTTCGACTTGTTGATGTCGGTGAGTTGATGGTCGAGCGCCCCGGTGGGGCAGGCTTTGACGCAAGGGATGTCCTCGCACATTTCGCAGGGCAGATTGCGCGCCACGAAGTAGGGCGTTCCAGTAGCGACGTCGTGCTCGGGCTTGGCTAGTTCGAGGATGTTGTAGGGGCAGTCGCGCACGCACAGCCCGCACCGGATGCAGGCACCCTGGAAATCAGCCTCCAATAGCGCGCCGGGCGGACGAATGGCGAGTGGCGGCAGAGCTTTCGCTTGCTTGGCATAGAGCCCCAAGCCCGTGCCCATCAGTCCGACGGTGCAGGCGGTTTTCGCCATGTCGATCAGGAACTGGCGCCGTGAGGCCTGCCTGGCGCCAGGTGCTTTGCCGTTGGTGTCGTTCATTTGCTTGAAACGCTATGCAGTTGCTTCAGTGTCCGGCTCGAAATGATGATAGACCATCGCTGTCGAGAGTATGCCGGGGATACGTCCGATTTCTTCGAACATATCTGCGGTTTCCCGATCACTGGGTTTTTCTATGGTGACAACCATCTTGCCCTCGGGGCTGGCAGCATGGACTTCCACGCCTGGGATTTTTCCCAGCTGGGTGCGAACCATATCGATTTTGCCCGGACTGGCATGAACCACGATGCCTGAAATGTTCATTGTTGACCTTTGCGATAATGACAAAAATAAATTCTAGCTGTATTGTGGTCAGATTGCGCCCAAGGTTTTTTTATCACCTTGACGCAAATCAAAAAGCAATAAATTTTCGAAAAAAACCGGTTGCGACAGCTCTGTTCTATAGTGAAAACGTCGGGCCGCTCAAAGAACCGCAGCAATGGATTCCACTTAAAATTGGAAAGTCTTGATGTAAGTCAAGGTTGCCCTAATTCAAGTAGGGGATTATTTGTTCATCGTGTTAAGCGCACGTGTACTGAGATATTTAGGGTTTTCCGAATTTGAAAGCGCAGAGTGATATTAACTCGTCTGAAGGGGGTTTGATGATGAAGAAGGTTACCGTTTCCGCATTGGCATTGGCCGTGGCTGGGGTGTTTAACGTGGCATATGCGGCTGATGAGCCAAGCATGTCGCCGGAAGCCAAGGCTGCAAGCGCGAAGCTTTATTTCGAACGTTGCGCCGGCTGCCACGGCATCTTGCGCAAGGGCGCCACGGGTAAAAATCTGGAGCCTGCCAATTCCATCAAGCTGGGTCAGAACCGTCTGGAGAAGATCATCTCCTACGGTACGGAAGGCGGTATGGTGAACTTCGACGATATCCTCACCAAAGAGGAAATCTCGAGCATGGCCACCTATATCCAGCAAACACCGGATACGCCACCTGAGTGGGGTATGAAGGATATGATGAAGAGCTGGAAACTGGTCATCAAGCCGGAAGATCGCCCCAAGAAGCCGATGAGCAAGATCAACCTGAAGAATGTGTTCTCGGTGACGTTGCGCGATACCGGCGAAGTGGCGCTGATCGATGGCGATACCAAGAAAATATGGGGCATCGTCAAGACCGGTTATGCGGTGCACATTTCCCGCGTGTCCAAGTCCGGCCGCTACGTATACGTGATTGGCCGCGATGGCAAGCTTGACCTGATCGACATGTGGTTCGAGAAGCCCACCGTAGTGGCAACCCTCAAAGTGGGTATCGAAGCCCGTTCTGTGGAAACCTCCAAGTTCAAGGGCTACGAGGACAAGTATGCGATTGCGGGTTCCTACTGGCCGCCACAGTACGTGATTACCGAGGGTGATACGCTCAAGCCGTTGAAGATCATGTCGACCCGTGGCCAAGACGTGGATGGCGAGTACCATCCGGAGCCACGCGTGGCTTCTATCGTGGCAACCGAGGACAAGCCTGAATGGGTGGTCAACATCAAGGAAACCGGCATGATCAGGCTGGTCGACTACTCTGATCTGAAGAACCTGAAGGAAACCACGATCGAATCTGCCAAGTTCCTGCATGACGGCGGCTGGGATTCGACCAAGCGTTACTTCCTGGTGGCGGCAAACGCCTCCAACAAGGTGGCGGTGGTGTATACCAAGACCGGTAAACTGGCTGCGCTGGTGGACACCAAGGCCAAGCCTCATCCTGGCCGCGGCGCCAACTTCGTCCATCCCAAGTTTGGTCCGGTCTGGGCGACTTCCCACTTGGGCGCTGATGTGATTTCGCTGATCGGCACCGATCCAGCGAAGCACAAGCAGTATGCCTGGAAAGTCGTGCAGGAGTTGAAGAACCATGGTGGCGGTTCGCTGTTCGTCAAGACCCATCCGAAGTCCAACCACCTGTACGCGGATGCGCCATTGAATCCGGAGAAGGATGTGGCCGAATCCGTGACGGTTTACGACATCAAGAACCTGGACAAACCGCCGGTCATCATCAACGTTGCCAAAATGGCTGACTTGCCCGAGTCCAAAGCGGTCAAGCGCGCGGTGCAGGACGAGTACAATGCGGCTGGCGACGAAGTCTGGTACTCTATCTGGGCGGGCAAGACCGAGCCGTCCGCGATCGTGATCCTGGACGACAAAACGCTCAAGTTGAAGGCCGTGATCAAGGATCCCAAGCTGATCACGCCGACCGGCAAGTTCAACATTTTGAACACCCAGCACGACATCTATTAATTGTCAGGTTGAGCCCGGGGAGCCAGCTCCCCGGGTTTTTGACTCTTAAGCAGATATGATTAAAAAATATTGGAACGGTGGCAGATTATGATGAAAAACTACACTGGATATGCATTGTTGGCAGCAGGCGCTCTATTCGGGATTTCAGTTGCAACAGGCGCAAGCGCCGATGTGAACAAGCTGACAGAGAGTTGCACGGGCTGTCATGGTAAAGGTGGTTCTAGCACGGAGGCGGCTATTCCGAATATCGGTGGCTATTCCGCAGAATATATGAAGGGGGCTTTGAAGTTATACAAGACCAAGGAACGTCCCTGTCCGGAGGTCAAGATTCCTGCCGGTGCCAAGAAGGGTAGCAAATCGGATATGTGTCAGGCGGTCAAGGACTTGAGTGACGCCGATATCAAGCAAATTGCCGAATCTTATGCCGAGCAGAAATTTGTTCGTACCCCACAGAAATTTGATCCGGCATTAGCGAAGAAGGGTAAAGGGCTACACGATAAACTTTGTGAAAAATGTCATTCCGAAGGAGGCAGTGAGGCAAGTGACGATTCAGGTGTCCTGGCAGGCCAGAAGATGGCTTATCTGGAGGAGCAGATCAAGTTTTTCACTGAAGGCAAGCGGCCTATGGCCAAAAAGATGAAGCCGAAACTGGAAGAATTAGACAAGGCCGGGGTTGAAGCGATTGTTCATTATTACGGCAGCTTTAAGTAATACACGTGACGCTGGTTTGATCGATGAAGCCCGGGAAGCGTACACTTCCCGGGTTTTATTTCGAGAAAAATTGAGCTGTTGATAATTTGGGAATGGCGCCAATGGCGTGTTCAGTAACAGGACATTTCAGCTGGTTGAAAGTGGCTGTAGCATTAAATTAAAGGGTTCAGCATGTCGGATGCACATAATTCTAGTAAAGGCTGGTGGGCGGCGTTGCGCAGCCCTAGCGCCCGTTATTCACTGTTGACATTGCTGGGCGGTGGCTTCATTTCGGGTATTATTTTCTGGGGTGGGTTCAATACCGCGATGGAAGCGACTAACTCGCTCGAATTTTGTCTTTCCTGCCACGAGATGAAGAACACCGTTTATCAGGAATACAAAACAACCATCCATGCCTCGAATCGCACCGGCGTGCGTGCCGTCTGTTCCGATTGCCACGTTCCCAGGGACTGGATACACAAGATGCAGCGCAAGATTCAGGCGAGCGGAGAAGTATGGGGCAAGCTGACAGGCAGTATTGATACCAAGGAAAAATTCGAGGCCAAACGGCTGGAATTGGCGCAGCATGAATGGGACCGAATGAAAAAGTCGGATTCGCGCGAATGTCGCAACTGCCATAGCTACGAGGGGATGAATATGGAGGTACAAGACAAGATGGCCAAGAAGAAACATACTCAGGCCGCAGAGCCTGGCTCTGGCAAGACTTGTATAGACTGCCATAAGGGTATTGCTCATAAGCTGCCTGAAGGTGCGCCGGAATAAAGCTGAGTAAGGCTTGATTCAAAAGCACCAGGACGGTGGAAATGTTTGAAGGGAATATGTCCGGACAACTTGCCTGATTGATGATGCCCGGGGAGCGTATGCTCCCCGATGCATTCTTGAGGGCAGGATTTAAGTAATTTTGTTCAATGGTTGTAAAATCAATTGTGATAAAGGGAATGCGATGATCAAGCCTCTAATTGCTGTTTCTGCATTAAGTCTGGCCATGGCGTCTGCCATTGGGCCAGTATTCGCCGCCGATGTGGGGCAGGCGCCTGCCAAGAACATTGTTGTGTTTTACCCGGGTAGTTCGGGTATGGAATGGATACTGACGGGCACCGAACATGGTGGTGCAAAGGCCGTTAAAAAGGGAGAGCCCTGCACGGGTTGTCATGTCGATGAAAAAACCGGGATGAACGAGTCGGCCGAAATCGGAGCAAAAATTCTTTCCGGGGCAAAATCCAAGAATGCGGCACTTGAGCCTGAACCTGTCAAGGGTAAGCCGGGTAGTATTCCGGTAAGCGTGCAAGCCTCTCATGATGCTGACAACCTGTATCTACGCTTCACTTGGAAGAACACCGGTTTTCTTAGTGGTAACAAGATGGATCCTGATAACCCCCTCAAGTTGGCGGTTATGCTGGAAGAGATCGGCAAGGTCGAACTTGATTCCACGGGAGGGTGCTGGGCGACTTGTCATAACGACGTACGCACCATGCCCGGCGTTAAGGATGACAAGAAAACCAAATATGTTAAAGACGGTAATTTGGCTACGGGCAAGTTCTTCGATCTCTTCCAGTTCAGAAGCGGCAGTGGACAGAAGATGGTCGATGGGCATATCGCAGACAAGCGCGTGATGGAAGGTGGCATGGCGTTGCAGGAAGCCAAGGGTGAGTTGAATGGCGATACCTGGACGGTTAATTTCAAGCGCAAGCTCAAAGGCGGTGATGGCGACGTGACTTTGCAGCCAGGCAAGGAATACAATTTCGGCTTCGCCATTCATGATGACTATACGATAGGCCGTTACCACTATGTCTCATTTGGCTACACGCTCGGTCTGGGTAATGCAGGCGCCAGTATCAATGCAGTAAAACAATAATTCAAGCACGGCGGGGCTGGCCCCGCCCGCATTCACGCTGTAGTATTCAAGAAATGGGGATGAGGCCCGCGTCGTTGCCGGTATTTCCGTTTTTTTGCGAAGAGGAGTGAATGATGATGAATTTCATGGCGATCCGAATGCTC
>JAHJJI010000081.1 GCA_018823025.1 Gammaproteobacteria bacterium
CTCGCGCCGAAGTTCGACCGACGCACCAAGGAAGGCAAGGAAATAGCCGCAAAGTGGGATGTTGAAAATGTGGGCAAGACACCTTTGACCGCAGAGCAGATGGATACGCTTGCCGCAATGAGGGTGAGCGTTTTCAATCACGCTGGCGCGGCCAGAATGCTTGAGGATGGCGAAGCCGAGACATCCTTGTTCTGGACTGATGACTACACGGGATTGCCGTGCAGGATACGTCCAGACTGGATGAGCGAGTACGGTATGGCAGACCTTAAAAGCTGCTGTGGTGCGAGCAAAGACAGCTTCTCCAAAGCGATAGCCAATCTTGGCTATGACGTGCAGGCCGCTTTTTACACTGATGGCATGAAGGCGGTGACTGGAAAATCAGTCAACTTTTACTTTATCGCAGTGGAAAAAAATGCACCATATTCGACGGCTTGTTACATCGCCAGTCAGGAAATGATCGAAGTAGGGCGTGTCAAGTATCGCGGCGCGCTTGAGTTGCTGAAATGGTGCCAGGAAAACAAACAGTTCCCTGGTTATCAACCGAGCGGCGAGATCGAGACGATTGATCTTCCGCGTTGGGCAGCAAACTTCGATATCGAAGCGTAACAACAACCCTATCGGGGACACTTCCCCGACAAGGGCTTGTGTCCCCTTTTTTAATTTCAAAAAGGAGACACAAAATGGGCATCTTGATCTTGTTGGGCCTCGCATTGGCAGTTTATTGGGGCATTCGGGTCGTGGTGGCGTTTATCAATTCACGCGCCAGGGCAAAGCTTGCGGCTAAAGTTAAATCGGCATCAATGCCGAACGAGCAAAACTGGGCAGGCCTTGAAACACCCACATTCATCCGGCGCGGGATAGCCTTTCCCGTTCTGACTGAAAAGAAAAAGAAGCGCATCCGCAGAGCAAAAGCTGTGGATGCACCGGCTTGCGTTAACTAGCCAACCACCCACGAGGGGACATCGTTCCCGCAAGGGGCATGGTGTCTCCGTGGTTATTAGCGATAAGGAGATCCCATGAAAAAAGTTTTTCATTTCTACGCCGACCCCGGTCACGGCTGGCTCGCCGTCAAAAAGCACTACCTGCGAAGTTTTGGCATCGCCTTTCAGATCACGCCATACAGCTACCAACGTGGCGATACGGCCTATCTGGAAGAGGACTGCGACTTGTCGGTTTTTCTGGCTGCAATCAAGGAAGCCGGTATCGAAGCAGACATCAGGACGCATCACACTGATCGTCGATCCAGGATTCGCGGGTATGAATCGTATCGCTGCGAAGATTCCAGTCTGTGCAAGATCGAAAAAGTATCCGAAGGCCGTTGGCTGGTCCGAAACGCGGAAGATGAGCGTATCGGCGAGGTATTCGGCATTAAAGGAAGGTTTCAAGCACAAACCATGAGAGGCGTTTTTGTCGCAAATGGCAGCACGCTGTACATGGCGGCAAACCTTCTATCTTCGGCTGACTACCATGTTGTCGCTACCGTTCGTGATCCTCGTACCAACGAGGGCATGAATGATGCGCCGACAATGGGGTATTGCACCGAGTCGCGAGATATTGCCTTGCATCAGGCAAGGCAATGGGCGAGCGATGGCTATTGGTCATCGGTGTACGACAAAGCGTCCGGTGAAGCTATCTATGACTTCTCTCCGAAAGGAGGTGTGCATGGGTTGCACGCCTGACAAGTCGTAGCCAGCAACCAGGCAACAATCAACTTGCATCACGAGGCACTGTGATGTGTTTTCAACTACCCCTGCGGGATATTTCTTCCCGCCAGGGGGAGAAGTGTCTTCGGGGGTTTTTTTAATTCCCGGAGGCAATAATGAAATTGAAAACAATCTCTGCGGCAGTCATGTGGTTGCCCGGTTTTGAGCCAGAAGACAGCCCCCCTATTGTTTTACAAGGGCCGGTTGTTCCGCAACGCGAAGCCGAGATCATCCCGTTTCCCCAAGCGCTGGCTGCAGAAGTCGCAACAATCAAAGCAGTATGGCCGCGTCTCGATGCCGTTACGTTTTCCGGCTTGTCCGGCAACGTCACCAAATTCGAGGCCAACATTGCCGCAATCGAATGCCTGCGCAAGCTGGAGTCCGAGAAGAGGCAAGCGACCACGGAAGATCGAGAAGTGCTCAACCGTTACACCGGTTGGGGCGGCATTCCGCAAGCGTTCAATGATGACCAAAAGGAACAGTCGTGGGTTGCCCGCGCCGAACGCCTCAAGGCATTGCTGAGCGAAGACGAGTACCAGTCTGCCGAAGCCAGCACTCCAAACGCTCACTACACCGCACTGGAAGTTATCGAGGCGACGTGGCGCATGGTGGAACGGCTGGGTTTCAAGGGTGGCCGCATTCTTGAGCCATCCGCCGGTGCAGGGTACTTCCTCGGCGCGATGCCGCAGGAAATTGCCCAACAAAGCACAGTCACGGCAATTGAACTCGATCAACTATCAGCGCGCATCCTGAAGGCTCTTTACGGGGATTTCGGGGTAAACGTCATACAGAGCGGGTTTGAAGCGGCAAAGTTGCCGGATGCGTTTTACGATCTGGCTATCTCGAATGTTCCGTTCGGGAATTACCAGGTGCCGGAACTGCGCAACGTTCCCTACGCCAACTTCCTGATACACGATTACTTCTTTGCGAAAGCGATGGAGGTTGTCAGGCCGGGCGGGTTGGTGGTGTTCATCACGTCCTCCGGGACGATGGACAAGTACGATGACAAGGTGCGGCAATATCTTGGCAGCAAGGCAAATTTGGTGGCGGCAGTTCGCCTGCCCAATACCGCTTTCAAGAGGATCGCCAACACCGAAGTGACAACCGACATACTGGTGCTGCAAAAACCGCTGGAAGGACGTAGCAGTAAAAAAGGCTGGATGGAAACATTCGTTCTGCCGGAAACATCACCAATCTACGGGGAAAGCAAGGAATACTGGAGGCATCAACAAATATCGTGTAACCAGTATTTTGCCGAGAACCCTCAATGGGTCATCGGCAAGCTTGCACTGACTGAAAATGGCTACCAAAAATCGACTGGCTGCATATTCGAGGGCGACCTTGAAAGCGCACTGGCCGAAAAGGTGTCCATGCTGCCGGAAGGTATCTACGCGGCGATTCAGGAAGTCGAAAAAACAAAAGCTGTATTGCGTCTGGAGTACAACGCCCATGGTCGCCCAGGTTTCAGGATGATTGACGGCAAGGTGTATGAAACAAATGACGGGTTGGAAGCGTCGCAATTCATCGCGCCGCAAAAAACGCTGGAACGCATCGCGGGCATGTGCGGTATTCGTGATGCGGCACGCAAGATTGTTCGGTCACAGGTAGAAACCGGGGATGAGGCGATTCTTGCCGCTTACCGGTTGTTGCTGAATATCGAATATGACCACTTCGTCGCAAAATGCGGGAGCATCCACACCAGGGCAAACAGGGCCGCTTTCAAAGGCGATCCTGACCTGCCGTTGCTGATGTCGCTGGAACGCTGGGATGGGGAAACCCAGGCCGCCGAAAAGGCAGACATCTTTTTTCAGCGCACGGTGGGGATGTTCAAAAAGGTCGATCATTGCGAAACCTCGGAAGAGGCCTTGCTGGTCAGCCTGACCGAGTGTGGTCACGTCGTCGAAAACCGGATTGGCCAATTGCTCGGGAAACCGGGCAGCGAAGCCATGAAGGAGCTTGAAGCGTTGGGCGCAGTTTTCCTCGACCCGCAAACCGGCAATTGGGAAACCAAAGACAGTTATCTTGCCGGTAATGTCCGTAATAAATTATCTGCTGCCAAGGTATCGGGTGAGCGTTACAGCCGAAATGCGCAAGCGTTGGAAGCCGTGATTCCAGATGATTTAACACCAGGCGAAATCGGTGCGCGTATCGGGTCCACCTGGATACCGACAGGCGATTACGAAGCATTTCTGGATGTAACTCTGGAGTGCAACGGAAACACCGTGACGTTCAACCAGGCAGCAGGCGCGTGGAATGTCGACACGCATTACAGTGCCAAATCGTCGATAGCAGCTACGCAGACGTTTGGAACCGAGCGGGTCAATGCGGCAACCCTGTTCGACCAGGCGTTGAATCAAACAGTGCCGACCGTGCATGATCCTGATCCAGAGGATCGTGACAAACGCGTGGTCAACCAGAAGGAGACCATCGCGGCACGCGAGAAGCAGCAGTCGCTCAAGGAGAAATTTCAGGAGTGGTTGTGGTTGGAGCAGGGGCGGGCGCTGAGGCTGGCAAGGCTTTACAACGATACGTTCAACAGCGTTGTGCCACGCAGGTTTGATGGCCGGCATCTGGTGTTGCCGGGATATTCCCGGATAGTCAGCCTGCACGATCATCAGCGAGATGCCATCTGGCGTATTGTCGCGAGTCAGCTAAACACCTTGCTTGCCCATGTTGTTGGGGCTGGCAAAACGCTGACTTGCATCTGTGCCGGCATGGAGCTTCGTCGTCTGGGCAAGGCAAGCAAACCGATGTATGTGGTGCCAAACCACATGCTTCACCAGTTTGCAGCCGAGTTCCTGCGTGCCTATCCCGGCGCCAACATCCTGATCGCGTCGAAAGACGATCTTCAGGGCGATAAGCGCCGTCAGCTTCTTTCCCGTATTGCCACCGGCGATTGGGATGGTGTGCTGATTACGCATGCTTCGTTCGAGCGCATCAAGATGAGCGATGGATTCATGGAGGAATATATCCAGAATGAAATTGATCTCATTGAAGATGCCATTCGTGCTGAAAAGCAGGAACGCGGTAACCGCATCGTCAAGGAGCTGGCCCGTGCGAAAAAAGCATGGGAAGCAAAGCTGGCAAAGCTGTCAGGCAAAAACAAGAAGGATGAAATTCTGTCTTTCGAGCAATTGGGCATCGACTGGATGTTTGTCGATGAAGCACATCTGTTCAAGAACTTGTGGCGGTTCAGCAAGATGACACGGGTTGCCGGATTGCCTAACAGCAATTCGGAGCGGGCATTCGACATGTTCGTCAAGACTCGCAGCGTCATGGCAAAACACAAGGGCAGGGCAGGCGTGGTGTTCGCGACTGGCACGCCGGTATCCAACAGCATGGCCGAAATGTGGGTCATGCAGCGATACCTGCAACCGAAGACGATGGAAGCCTTTCAGGTGGGGATGTTCGACACCTGGGCGGGCAACTTCGGCGAGTCGGTAACGGCTCTGGAGCTTGCTCCGGATGGCAGAGGCTACCGGATGCATACCCGTTTCGCGAGGTTCGTCAATCTTCCAGAACTGATGTCCATGTTCGGTGAGGTGGCGGATATTCGTACTGCGGAGATGCTGAAATTGCCGGTGCCGGCCGCGCACAAGGAAACGGTAACAATCAAGCCGACAGCTGACTTGAAAGCACTCGTCCAAACCCTCGTGGAGCGGGCAGAAGCAATAAGGAACGGTAACGTCAGTCCCTCTGTGGACAACATGCTGGCCGTTACCAACGATGGCCGCAAGGCAGCGTTGGACATGCGTCTGATTGATTCATTCGCTGAGGTTGAGAATGGCAAGGTGAACCATTGTGCCGAGAGAGTATTCGGTATCTGGGGGGAAACCAGGCTGTTCCGTGGAACGCAAATCGTGTTCTGCGACCTGTCCACTCCGGTGGAAAACGGGCGGTTCAGCGTGTATCAGGCGTTGCGTCAAAATCTGCTGGAGAGAGGCGTGCCAATCGAGGACATCGCCTTCATTCACGACTACGAGAGCGATTCCGCCAAAGAAGAGCTTTTCAAGGCCGCGCGTGATGGGCGTATCCGCATTCTTCTGGGCAGCACGCAGAAGATGGGGGTCGGGACCAACATCCAGACCCGGCTGGCGGCACTGCATCATCTGGATGCCCCATGGCGGCCATCTGATGTGGAGCAAAGGGAGGGGCGCATCATTCGCCAGGGCAACCTGAACGAGCGTGTGCGCATCTACCGCTATGTAACCGAAGGCTCGTTCGATGCCTACATCTGGCAGACGCTTGAGACAAAGGCGAGATTCATCGCACAAGTCATGCAAGGGGATACCGGGATGCGTAGCGCAGAGGATGTTGAATTGGCCGCGTTGTCTTATGCGGAGGTGAAAGCCTTGGCGTCAGGCAATCCGCTGGTGCTGGAAAAAGCGGGTGTCGATACCGAGCTTGCCAAGCTGTCGTTGCTCCGGTCTCAATGGGATCAGCAACAATGGCGCAACAAGCAGGAACTGGCGACTTTGCCAGGTCGCATCGAGCGTGTCCAGGCCAGAATTACCGGCATTGAGTCCGACATGGCTTCCCGACAAGACGTATCTGGTAGCAAATTCCTGATGGAAGTAGAGGGGAACCGCTATACAGACCGCGCCGAGGCGGGGAAGGCACTTTTGCACGCTGTGTATGGTGTCAGGTCAGGTGGTGATCGGATAGTGGGTCAAATTGCCGGATTCCGTGTTGCCGTGCAGTTGTCGGCATTACAGGAAATGGGCAGGCAACTGGTTGTCCAAGGAGGTGTCGAGTATCGGTGCGGCCAAGCGGAATCAGCGCAAGGTTTTGTGCGTGTACTCGAAAACGCACTCAACAGGATGGAGCAGTGGCTTCTGGAAGAACAGGAGTATTTGGCCAGGACCGAGAAACGCATGGCTGACATTCAGGCCGAAGCCGCAAAGCCGTTTGACAAGGCTGCGCGGTTGGAATGGTTAAAACAACGGCAACGAGAAATTGAAGCCGAGCTCGATTTGAGCAAGGGCGAAAACACCGCTGTTGAAGAAGCAGAGGAGATAGCCTGAAGAAAATTCAAGTCGCTGCGTAATGCGGTGACGTGAAGAGGTCGCTGGCCTTGCCGAAAGGTAAAACAGCATTAAGCATCGTTCCGGGTAACCGGTTCGATTCAAGCAACCCCACGGGGACATTCATTGTCCCTCCGGGGCGTGGTGTCTCCGTTTTTTTGTTTTAACAAAAAGGAGAGACACCATGGCATTACAAGCACTCAAAAACATCAACCGTACCGCCGCAGCCAATAACGAGCAGCCCCAGAGCTTCCCGGCAATGCTTGAACAGTTCAAGGGAGAAATCGCCCGCGCGCTGCCCAAGCACATCAATCCTGACCGTATGGCGCGCATTGCGCTCACGGCGTTTCGCATGACCCCGAAGCTGGGGGAGTGTGACCCGCGCAGTGTATTTGCCGCCGTCATCCAGTCCTCGCAACTCGGGCTGGAAGTAGGGCTGATGGGCGAAGCTCACCTTGTCCCGTTTGGCAACCAGTGCCAACTCATTCCAGGTTACACCGGACTGATGAAGCTGGCGCGCAATAGCGGATTGGTACAGGACATCTATGCACACGAGGTACGCATGAACGACACGTTCGCGCTGAAACTCGGCATGGAGCGGAACCTGGAGCACGAACCGCTGACTGCGCCGGGCGGCTTCCCCGCGTCTGATGAAGAACGCGGAGAGGTGGTCGGCTTCTATGCGGTAGGCGTCCTCAAGGATGGTAGCAGAACGTTTGTCGCAATGGGCGGTAAAGAAGTCGAAAGCATCCGTGATGGCAGTCGCGGCTACCAGGCAGCCAAGAAATACAAGAAGGAATCCGTCTGGGATACCGACTTTGTGGCGATGGGGCTGAAAACGGTCATCCGGCGCATCTGCAAGTTCTTGCCTAAATCACCCGAGCTGGCAACAGCACTGGCGATGGATGAAAAAGCGCATGCAGGCCAAGGTCAAAACCTGAATCTGAACGATGTGATCGACGGCAGTTACGCGCCGGTTGATGTCGCGGATGATGCGGATGAGATCAAGGAAAAACCACCAGCCAAAACCGAGAGCCAAACGCAATCGGCAAAAGCAATGAGCCAGCTCGAAAAGCTGGACAAGGTTGTCGCGGCTTTGAAATCAGCCAGCACTGTAGAGGCATTGGATGAGATTTATATCCGTGCTGAAGTGGATTTGGAGGATGCAGAGCTTGAAGTCGCTCTGCGCGAGTATCGCAAATGCAAAGATGCGATCACCGAACAAGGCAGCCTGGTTTAATCACCCTCACGGGGACATCGTTCCCATCTGGGGCATGGTGTCCTCTTTTTTATGTTCTATCAAAGGAGAAATACCATGTTGAACAAAGTGCAATTAATCGGTCGTCTGGGTAAAGACCCGGAAGTTCGTTACACCCAGGGGAGCGAAGCAGTCGCAACTGTTTCTATGGCAACTTCCGAAAACTGGAAGGACAAGGCAGGCGAAAAACAGGAGAAAACCGAGTGGCACAACCTCGTGTTTTATCGCCGCCTTGCAGAAGTGGTTGGTGAACACCTCAAAAAGGGAGCGCTAATCTATGTCGAAGGCAAGATCACGACCGAGAAGTATCAGAAAGACGGAGAGGATCGGTACGTCACAAAAATTGTTGTATCCGAGATGAAAATGCTCGGCGGCAACAAGACGGATGGTGAGCCCCACGTTGCAGCACCCGCACCCGCTGCGTCTGCTGCCAACAAAGGCAAAACCACAAAGGCGGGCCAAAAGCCCAAATTTGACGAAGGCCCTTTCTAAAATCAACCACCCACCGGGGGAATCATCCCCCAAGGGGTGCTTCTTTGCCGGTGGTTTTACAACCACCCGCCCACACGGGACACACCAATACATCCCGTCGGGTGCGCTGGCGTGTCCCATGCGGGATAGACCAAGGAGGCATCATGGAAGCGAAAGAACTGAAGTTGTTGGCCGCAGGCCGCTGGGAAAGCATTGTTGCATCGCTCGCCCCGCATCTCGGCCAGGCAGTAGAGCGCACGCCGAATCATGTACCGTGCCCGGTGCATGGTGGGACAGATGGATTCAGGCTGTTTCGGGATTTTGAAGAGACGGGTGGCGGTGTGTGCAACACATGCGGCATCCGTCACGATGGATATTCGCTACTCATGTGGGCGAACGGGTGGGATTTTCTCACTACCCACCGCGCCATACACGACATGCTGTTGGGAGGCGGCGAGAAGTATTACGCGCCCTTGCCAGCCAAAAAACCGTGTGTCAAAAAAGAGGAAAACAGGCAGGACATCCGCGATTCCTTGAATCATGTGTGGAAAGCCAGCATTCCTCTGACCGCACCCGAAGCGCGGGCAGCAAGGTTGTATTTTGCAAACCGTGGAATCGTGCAGATCGACTATCGAAAAATTGATGGCAGGATGATTCGTTTTGTCCCTTCGCTTGAGTATTACGAAGAGGGAAAGCGGGTCGGCACGCATCCCGCTATTGTCACGATGGTGTGCGATGCAAATGGTCGTCCTTCGACCGTACATCGTTCATACATTACACACGATGGCGAGAAAGCCCAAGTCCCGTCCCCCAAGAAAATGATGCGGCACTGTGCCGATAATTTGTTTGGTGCGATGAGGATAGCGGTACAGGGCAGCAGCAGGGTATTGGCAGTAACAGAAGGCATCGAAACAGCGCTGGCCGTCATGGGGACTTTTAACGTGCCTGCATGGGCTGCCGGCAACGCCTACTTGCTGGAAAACTTTGTGCCGCCAAAATGTGTTGATGTGGTGATCTATGCCGACAAAGACCGGCCTTCCAGGTTTCATCCAGAGGGTCACGGATTGAGCTCGGCGAAGTCACTGGTAAAACGCCTGTGGAAAGAAGGCGTAAAGGCCAGCATCAAGCTACCTGACACAGATATTCCGCCAGGGATGCAATCTGTTGACTGGCTGGATGTGGTCAATGGCGACGTGCAACAAGCACCCGCCAAGAAAATCGCCACACGGTAAGCTGGCCAGTCTCATGGCCATGCCTGCCCAAGGCAGTTTTACCCCGCTTGCGGGGCTTTTTATGACGCATTTGATGAGTGCGCCATAAAAAGAGAATTCATCCTCAAGGCTATGCCTTGAGCTGATATTGGCGGCTGACCAATCAAAACAAACAGAAGACGAGCAATCGTCATAACCACCCTATCGGGGACACATCCCCGATAGGGCTTGTGTCCCCTTTTTTATTTTAAAAAGGAGACACAAAATGAATATTCAAAATTGCAGCACACCTGACTTGTTGTCCGTACTTATTGGAAATGAGATGGCTAAAAAGCTGTCACAAGTTCCGCTTTCCGTTTTATTTGGAATGCGTGCAAATCGTCAGGAAATGGTTTGCGAAAACGAAGCTCAATATGTGCCCGCACCTATCATCTCCGCAGCCAAGGAGTTGTTGGTGCGGGCACTTGAAGAGGATATCAGCATCCACCCGATTTCATTGACCGCTCCAAAGGTGGTCAAAGATTATTTGAGGATGGCGTTGGGTGGGCGGCAGCAGGAAGTATTTATGGTGCTGTTTCTCGATGCCCAGAATCGTCTTATCTGTTCGGAAGAGCTATTCCACGGGACGCTGACACAAACCAGCGTGTATCCGCGCGAGGTTGTCAAACGCGCCCTGATGCACAACGCGGCAGCGGTAATGCTGAGCCACAACCATCCTTCAGGGTTGGCAGAGCCAAGCAGCGCCGACCGCTCGCTAACTGATGCACTAAAGCAAGCTCTTGGCTTGGTAGATGTTCGAGTTCTCGATCACATCGTGATCGGCGAGCAAGAAGCTTTGTCTTTTGCCGAACGAGGTTTGATATGAGTGTGCCCGAATAAAGTTTGATTCAACCCACGCGGGGACACTTTCCCGCAAGGGGCATGGTGTCTCCGTTTTTCATATAAAGGAGCGCGCCATGTTTTTTGAAAAGACGTTGGACAAGCGTAGCAAAAAAACGATGATCGATTTTCTGGCTGGGCATTACAGGTACAACACAATGAACAATTGGAATCGCTCGACAAGCTATGCGCAAAACATAAAGTTGCACAAGCTGGGCCTGACTTCCGAGCAATTGAATGCAGCATACGACATGCTGCAAACGGATTTTTGGGACGAAATAGACAAACCAATCGCAGACTTCACCTCAGAAATGAGTGGGAGGTACACGATTGGAATCAATGGGCGATCCAGTGGCTACCTCGTTCTTTACAACAGCAAGTATGAGTTGACTGGACACAAGTCGCACTGTCGCACCTGCGGCCAAAGAAATTACCGCTATGTTTATACACCTGACGCTACGGCAGAAGGCGTGATAACGACTGCGGTGATTGCCAGGGATTACACCATTGGTAACCGGTGTGGCGCATGTGGCGCTGAAGGCGAATATGGCCGCGTCAATTACACCTTGCCACCAAAACGCTTATTTGTGTATCCCGGAAATAGCTTCGACCAGAATGAGGATTTTTCTGAATGGTCGATGTCAGAACTTCGTAATCACGTTGAGCTGATTCTCCGGTTCGATCAAGCGTGTGACGAAATTCGGGATAATTTCATTGAGCTGATTGGGCGTTGCAAGGTTGTCGAAGAGGTTGTAATGATTCCCAAGACCGTGAAGCGGATTGAATGCTGCCACGCATCTTGAGATAAGTAATAAGCAATTCGTCGGTTAATCCGGCGAATTCAACCCACGCGGGGATACTTCCCCGCAAGGGGCAGGGTGTCTCCGTTTTTTTTATGAATAGGAGAACACCATGCAAGAAAAATCAAATCGCGCCAACTGGGGCAAGTTGTTTTCGGATGCGCTTTCCTGCCCTGGAAAGGTTTCTGAGGCGTATTCGGTATTTCACGATTACAGCCTCGGCAATGCCATCCTCGCCGCCATGCAATTAACCGTAAGGGGGCTGGCGTTGACTCCGATTGCTTCCTTCAACAAGTGGAAGAAATTGGGGCGATGCGTGAAGAAGGGCGAGAAGGCAATCGCATTGGTCATGCCCGTGACCGTCAAAACCAAGTCTGCTGATGAGGTTGAAAACGGTGCCGGATCAAATGACAACGCCAGTGAGGCCGGAAGTTCTGGACGCACGATGTTTGTGCTGAAAAACAACTGGTTCTCTTTGGACCAAACAGAGGGAGCGGACTACACCAACGAGGTGGCGATTCCAGAATGGAACAAGGCGCAAGCTTTGTCCGGTCTGGGAATCACGGAACGACGTTTTGAGTTGCTGGATGGAAACACGCAAGGGTATGCAATCCCCAGCAAGAAACACCTTTCCGTGTCTCCCATAGCACTGATGCCGTGGAAGACGCTTTTCCACGAAATGGCTCACTGCCTGATGCACTCGAAAGAGGCGCAGATGGCGGACGGCGATTTGATGCGAAAAGACATCAAGGAGGCCGAAGCGGAAGCGGTGGCCTATCTGTGTTGCGCCACACTTGGATTGCCCGGGCTGGAAGAGAGCCGGGATTATATTCAGGGCTGGTTGGGTTCAAAGGAGCAATCCGAAGAATTCAGCAAAAAAAGCGCGTCACGGGTTTTTTCGGCAGCCGACAAGATACTCAAAGCCGGCATCAAGTCTGCGAAAGTGGATGAGGTGAGCAAATGACCGATGAAAACTGGATTGACATCACCAGGCCGGTCGGTGATGTTCATTCCAGGCTTTCCGCAAATCAAATGTAGTCAACTTTTTCCAATCACCTAACGGGGATACATCGAGTCCCCTGGGGGCTTGGTCTATCCCTCAAGGGCACTAACCAAAGAGGGATACAAAATGGAACATCAAACAATCACCAACATCCGTGTTGGCAGCCTTCTGGCTGGAAACAATCCGCGTACATATTTCGATCCGGTAGAGATGGCGGAATTGGAAGCATCAATCCTGGCAGCAAAAGGAGTGATACAACCGATTCTGATTCGTCCGGTCGAAGGCGGATACGCAATTGTAGCTGGTGAACGTCGCGCTCGCGCATCAAGAAAAGTATTTGGCGATGACTATGAAATTCCGGTCATCGCCAAAGCAATCTCTGCCGAAGAAGCCGATGACATGGCGCTGATTGAGAATACCCAACGCGCCAACATGAGCCCCACTGAAGAAGCCGCAGCAGCCGCCAAGATTCTTGGCCGTTGTGAAGGCAACAGAGATGAGGCAGCAAAGCGTCTTGGTTGGTCACGCAGTACGCTGGATAAGCGTCTTGCGCTGATGAACTGTAGCCCGTCTGTGATAGCTGCTCTCAATGAACGCAAGATCCAATTGGGTCATGCTGAATTGCTGGCTGCGGCACCGAAGGACAGACAGGAAAAGGCGATTGTGAACCTGCTGGCTCAAACAACACTTCCAAGTGTTGCTGAATTCAAAGCAGGGTTGGAGAAAATTTCACGGTCGATGGCATTGGCAATCTTCGATAAAGCAGACTGCACAAGCTGTCATCACAACAGTGGGAACCAGCAAGCATTGTTCGCCGAAGCTGTCTCTGGCGGGCATTGCACCAACAGCGACTGTTTCAACAAGAAGACCGAGGATGTGCTGGAAGCCAGGAAAAAATCCCTGGAAGAGAACTATCCTCGCGTTGTCATCGTCCGACAAGGCGAAAACAACACGGTCATCAAGTTGATCGCAGAAGGTGCAACCGGCGTGGGTGATGAGCAAGCAGCGGCATGTCGTAGTTGCAAGTCGTTCGGAGCGGCAATCAGCGCGATACCCGGTAAAGTGGGTAACGTGTATGAGTCACAATGCTTCGATACCTCATGCCACACGAAAAAAGTTGGCGAACGCTTGTTGGCGGAAAAGAAAGCGGCTGCAAAGCCTGCGACTGCTCCAATAACGGCTAAACCTGCCGGTTCAACGCCTGTAGCCGGGAAGGGCGCGGAGAAATCCACTGCCACTTCAAAGGCTATCGTGACATCTGTTCAAGACACGCAACGTGTCGTGGACTATCGTATCGGTGTCTGGCGCAAAGCGTTGAAGAAAGAACTGTTCGCAGATCCACATAAGAACCTGTGCATGCTCATCGGAATAATGATGACGCGCGGCGGAACGAATGTGTCATCTACAAAACTGGCATCCGGCTTTGAAACGATGACATCGCAAAAGCCCCCCGTCAGCAATGTCGGCGAAGCTGCTGTGATGGTGGCGGAAGTTGACGACCAGGTGCGCTCGCAGATGTTGTCCGGGATCGTAATTTCAATCACGGATAGTATCGAGAAGTTACATCTGCCGGAAATGCTCAAGTTCATGCAAGTGGATTTGGTAAAACACTGGAAGTTGAACGCAGAATTCCTTGATCTGCTCACCAAGAGTGAGATCGAGGTGATTGCGGAAGAGCTTGGTCTGAAAGCCGCGCTTGGCGAGAAATACACCAAAGCGAAAAGCGGTAAGAAGGACGAGTTCATCAAAGCACTGATGGAGATTGAAGGCTTCGTGTACGAAGGCAAAATTCCCAAGGTGCTGAAACATGCAGTAGATTAAACCTCGCCCACCCCTTCGGGGGTGGGCTTTGCAAAGCACATTGGAAGGTGTGTTTTGCAAAGCGGATTCACACCCGGCGCTTATTGCGCTGAGTTGATATTGGTGGCTGGCCAATCCAAACAAACAGAAGACACGCAAGTGTCAATGAATCACCCAAAGCAGCTCACCCAAGCGGGGACATCGTTCCCCTTGGGGCATGGTGTCCTTTTTTTGTTTCACCAAAAAGGAGATTCACCATGTTCTCAGCACTTCAACCATTGCTAGCCAATTTGGCTAGCTTAACTATCGCGCTGGTCAACAATACGGATGGCACCATCACGGTGACCGTTACACCGTATGGGGGGAAAGCGGGCAACGTTCTCGACACCCCATTGTCTCTCACCGGCACTGCCGCTGAGTTCGATGAAGGGTTCGTTGAGCATCTCAATAGCTATGTGCCCAAGCGTCAAACCTTGGCCGACCAACTGGCTGCTACAGAAGCGATTCTGGAAGCGGCACAGAAGGAAGCTACTGACAAAGCGAAGAAGTCGATCGCCAAGCCAGCAAAAACGGCATCTCCCACTACCACGGACAACCCCGAAGGATCGGATGATGACAATGAAGGTGATGATGACACTGGCGCGTGCTGCACTGCACCGGCTTCAACAGAACCGACATCAATAACTTCCGCACCTGCGGCTTCGACAGAAGCCAAGGGTTTGTGGGAATAAGGGGGGGATGACGAAATGGCTATCCAAACCACAATACTGAATCGCACCTTTGCGTATAGCGGCTTGACCCTTCCTGATCCCGGGAAAGGTTTGTCGCTCGAAGAAGTCCGCGATGTCTATGCAGCCACCTACCCTGAACTGATCTCGGCCTCCATCGAGGGGCCGGAAAAGAAGGGTGACAACTTGGTCTACACGTTCAAAAAGGGCGTGGGGACGAAGGGCTGATCATGGGGCCATCACTGAAGGCAAGGCTGAAAGCCTTATCCAAGGATGACTCCTCAACCAAGCAGGCGGGGCTAGAGATAGCCCCGTTTGTTTCCAAAGAGGAGCAATCATGCGTAACGGCACTGGTTCAACTCGTGCGCTCGTCAAAAAGAGCACGGAAGGAAGACCTGCTGCTGCCTCCTTCGGGGGCTTTGCTACTGGTTTTCTGACGCTACCTTTCATTTCTCAGCACGTACCGGTTACTTCGGTGATTGATGAGGGTGATGGGAGATGGTTGCAGACGGCCAAGTTGTGCGCAGAGCTGGTTGAGGATGGCGAACTCGTTATCCATGACAAGACATCTGCGCGCGACATCATCGGTCAATCATTATCTGTGTGGGCTTCAAAACACTGCGCAGAGATACAAGTGCTGGATAAATTCGAGCTTGTCGCCGCGCTGGATCGAGATGCTTTCGGTCTGGATTACGAAGGTGAGCCAGAAAAGAAACTTCTGTACATCGGGTTTCAATCACAGCAAACAACGCCATACATCAACGTCAAGGCGAAAGTCGAGATGTTGGAGGCGGTGCATCCGGGTCTCGGTCGTGCCGCAGTCAGTATCGCGGAATTGGCCGGTTATCGGACGTTCACGGCATTCACGCCGCAAGTGGCTCTTCATCACGCTTCATACCTGTACTGGTGTGGGACGGACAATGATGAGGATTTCAAAGAAGAGATGGGTGTAATTGGTGATGAGGGCGAGCTTGACGAAGATACATTTTTGCCAAGCCAGTTCTTGGCATCATTTCCAAGCTACCTCGTCAGTGGCGAAGGGCTTGAACGTGATGTGATTCAACGCATCGCAACCAGCACGGAAACGGTGGGCGAAACGGCGCGGGTCATCTTGTCCGTCATGGACTTGATCGAACGGGATGCCAGATTGCCTTACCTGGATAACTTCTATGGGGAGCCGGTCTTCTTTTCCTGCTACATGGGGACAGGTGACGACATGCTGGGGCGTGTGATTGATGACTTTTATCAAAGCACGAGCGATGGCGGTGAATATACCGACATTTATGGAGTGGCTGAAGTCGCATTCAACAAGAGGGCTTTTCTGAAATGGAAGGCCGAAATGGAGAAAGGCTTCGCGCTCTACACACAACTTGATCGCCTGATGCGCTGCATCGGTGATGTTCAATAAAGGAGGCATCATGCAAATTCGAGCAGCATGCGTGTCTGGCGCACAGAAGGTGTACGGAATGTCACACGCGATCCTGTTGTATGGCGAACGCGGCGGGCAGACAGTATTCGCTTCAGTGCATGACATTCAAACAAGCAAAGAGGGCGTAGCAACCATCGCAGCGGGTACACCGGTCTCCAAGACTGGCCTCGTGAAGATGATGCAAACGCTCGTGCCAGAGGATTACGCGCCGGCAGAGTTGTTGGGGAATCACATCCTCGCCAAAGGGAGCGACTACCTTGTGTGGTACTGCAAACCCCAGAAGCGTCAGGTGTGGTTCAAAAACGATGAAATTGGGCAAGATGTAAGCGCAAATACCCATCAACCTGGGCTGGTGTTCATCACCGGCAAGGGGCATTGGTATGTGTTCGCCGTCAAAGTCAACAAGCGTCCGACATCGAGCACACCACTGTATGTAGCTCCATACCTCAACGTGTGGGCAGGTGGTCGCATCTGTACTGGCAACGTCGAAACGCCGAAAGGTGAATCGAAGTTCAGTACGGAAGCATGGGAAGAGGCTTTTTTCCGAAGCTACTTCACTCATCCGAACGTCCACGAAAAAAATGCACTGACAAAATATCGCGGCGGTATCTTTGCGTTGTGGCGTGCGCTGATGAAAGGCCGTGCATTCCCGACTGAATCATTGGTGCGCGCTGGAGAGACGCTGGGGCATGCATTTGAAAGGACGGTGAAGCATGGACAGCCGTGACGTTGCGCTGCAAAGCGTGATGCCAACGGTAATGGTGCCATGCTACTCAGAACTGGAAGAACTGGCCACGGCAGGTGATCGCATTTTGATGGCCGCCAACGGTGTCTGGCTGGAAGTTTGCCGCGCATGGCTGTATGCGCGCGTGCTGGTCGCAAAGCCTTCAATCATCCCGGTTCCATACGGGCAAGTGAGTGAGGTAATGCGGTTCGGCTTTGGCAAGCTGCCAAGGGCAATGGTCGCTCAATTTATCGAGCAGGCCAGAGCCAGATGCCCAAACGAGTGTGCTGCTTGGGTCGTCTGGAATCAACGGACGAACGAGTGGAGGCTAATGATGCTTGAAGAGACATCGGTCGGGCCTGGTCATGTCAACGTCAACCTGCCAACACTGGAGGAAGACGAACACATGGTCATGGATTTGCATTCGCATGGGCTGACAGAAGCGTTCTTTTCCAGAACTGACAACAAAGATGATCGAGGTGCGACAAAAATCGCCGGAGTCATTGGGAATCTTGATAAGCCGGAGGCGACAGCATCTTTTCGCCTCTGTGCGAACGGGGTGTTTGTGCCGCTTCCATTTGATAACCCGCAAGTAAGGAGGTACGCATGATACACAACATAAATCCCAGCCTGCTTACGCGGGCGATAAAGGTGGTGTTGGTCGGCGCAGGTGGCACAGGCTCGCACGTCTTGCGACGGCTGGCCAACATGCACCTTGCGATGGTCGAGCTGGGGCACCCTGAAGGTTTGGATGTTTTGGTGGTAGATCCAGACACTGTGTCTAAAACCAACGTCGGTCGGCAGAATTTCTGGCCATCCGATGTTGGGCAGCCAAAGGCCGAAATACTGGTGAACCGCTGCAATATGTTGATGCAAACGGGATGGCAGGCTGAAATTGCGAAAGTCACTGACGATTCGCGGTTCAACTCCCAGCCGGACATCGTAATCGGGTGCGTCGATAACAGGAAGGGCAGGGCGGCGATACTCAAAGCGCTCAAGCGCAGCGTGTACCGCGCATCCTGCTACTACTTGGACATCGGCAATCGTGAACATGATGGCCAAGTGGTGCTGGGCGAGATCTTCGGTGAGAGCTTCAAACGGGAACATCGTTTGCCTCACGTCGCAGACCTTTACCCTGACATCATCGACGGGTCGCTGGATGCTACAGACGATACGCCCAGTTGCAGTTTGGCTGAAGCGTTGGAGAAACAATCTCTGTTCATCAACGACACGATGGCGAATGCGGCTTGCAACTTGTTGTGGGAGCTTTTCCGTTATGGACGGCTCACGCATCACGGCCAATTCGTCAACATCAAGTCAGGGCGCGTAACGCCCCTGACCATCGATCCCGAAGCGTGGAAGCGCTTTGGCTACGATGAGAATGCAAAACCAAAGCGGCGCAGTAAAGCCGCGAAGAAGTAGGTAGTTAGCAACGAGTCCCATCCGCGACGTTTGCGGATAGGGACACGATGAATCCCCTTGTTGGAAATAGCCATCAGGGGGCTTCACTAAGTCATTGCAGGCTTAGTGAAGCCCCTTTTTGGCTTCTTCACCAACAACACAAAGGAGATTCATCATGCCGTTATCTGCTGAAATGTACGTATTTTTTGACAAGGTGGCCAAGAAGAACTTCAGCTTGGCTTGCGATGTGTACTATGCTCTTACAAATGGGCAGGAAATAACGCCCAGCGTACGAGCCAAGGTACAAGAGGCGTTGCGTCTTTCACGTTAATGTGGGGTGCAACCCCAAAAAAAGAAAAGCCAGCGCATTCGTGCGCTGGTTTTTTTTCGAATGTTTATAGATCAGCTTTGCTCGATTACTCGAGCAATATCTCCACGGCAATCTGAACAAACACCGACTAGCAACAAGTCTCCGGCTTTGACTACGCCGGAAAAGTTGGTGATCGTGACCGCGTGACCACATTTGCCGCACCAGACATTGGAGAGCAGTATTTTTCGGGTGTCGGGTGGAATGGCTGCCCACAGACTGGCTGCGGGTTCAGTAAATTTTGGGATAGATTCAGTGACCATGGCAAATTATAAAGGAAATATCCTTTAATGCTAAACTTCAAACTACTGCATGGTGCAGTAACCAACTACGGAGGATAAATCAAATGAACCGCAAAGAACTGATCGACGCACTGGCCGCAAAGACCAACAGCACCAAGGCTGATGCTGACCGTAGCATCGGAGCGCTGATCGACATTATCACTACCACACTAAAGAAGGGCGACAACGTCGCGTTGGTTGGCTTCGGCACTTTTGAAGTGCGCAAGCGTGCTGCACGCACTGGTCGCAATCCTCAGACCGGAGCCGAATTGAAAATAAAGGCTGCCAAGGTTCCTGCATTCAAGGCCGGGGCTACTCTCAAGACCGCTGTGAACGGCGCCAAGAAGTAATTGTTCCTATAGTAACCATCAGGGCATCTTGGTGGTTGCGTTTAGTCGGGTAGGCGAGGGGCGTTCATACGCATTGGCTTTCATACCGATGACACCGAAATTCGCTCCTTGCCGATGGTAGACTGGGTGAACAATATGCAAGAAATTATTTGTGCTGGGTGTAGCGAGATCACGCGTAACCACGATATCGTGAACTACAGTTCAGAAGATGGTGGGTCGCAACTGCTTTGCAGTCGATGCTTTAATGCGGAAGTGGCCAAGCTAAGCGGTCTGGAGAGTTTTGACAACATCCGGATACAACCTATCGGAATAACTGACTGCGCCGGAGAAACCCACCAATTCCACTTCACCCAGCGCTTGCTGGGGAATATGGTCGCTCTGGACGCCGTTGAGCTTCGAGAAGAGAGTCCAGATGGCTATCGATTCCAAATGATCGGCGATCCAGAAGGGGATTCATTCGCACTGCTGGGACGTTTGGTCGAAAAAATACGTCGAACACTTTCCGTCAAGCATATTACGGATGATGATAGGTACGGACTTCAAATTGCCGATAAGATGGTGCGGGGGCGAATCGAGGGTGACTATTCCGGAGCTGAGCACGCGCCAGTCGTTGTTGTCGATGGCCGTGAAATTTCTTGGGATGACTTTGGTCGCCTGTTGATGACCTTCGAGGGATGGCAGTTCAAGCTGGAGATTCGCGATATTAGCGAAGACCTATGAGGCTCTGGTTATTGGTAAGCAATGGACTGGGCCGAGATGCGATGCGCAACATAGCCGTTCACGAAGGGCAGCAATGACACCGAGTGGTCGCCCATCCAATGTACTTTGAAGTGCCGGTTCTCGGCCTCAGCGGACGGTCAGCGAGGCTCAAAAACTAGTGCAGGCGAATGACTGCTTTCAGAACGTTGAACTAGAATTCCAGACTCGCTTCGGTTCACCCATTTAATATAGCGCAAGTTTTTTGTTTAAACGAGTTTGGCATAGTCATCAAGACGTCGTGTTAACTTCATTGCCGCACACTCCAATCTCCACGTAGCGCCTCAGTTTCGTGGAATTCACAAGATGGGGACGAAGCGAATCTGGGGCCGAGTAACAGCTACGCAGATGGCGGCAGCATCAGCTGTGTCATTCTTGCCGCGTTTGCCGCTCATGCGGTAGGGAGATGAGATGGATGTAACCGTATTGGCAAAACAATCTGGCCCAGTGATGAAAACCAGTGCCGGCTTCCTTACCTACGAGGCAGGGCGGCAATGGGTTCAATTTGTTGGTCGCGCGGAACTTTTGGTTTGACCAGCCCAGCCCAGCCCAGCCTTGCCGTTCTCGTCATGGCAGCCAACAGCAATATTTATGTTTACAGGAACAAAAACCCATATTAAAGTGTGGTCAAATATTCACATGATTTTGTTAATTAGGAAATCTTTTGAGCCGCTTGCTGCGAAACTCCATTTCCATACTGGCCGTTCTGGCGCTGCTGACAAACAGCATCGGGATGTTGTATCTCCAGTACAGCGACCCAGATAGCGGGCCAAGTGCGGCATCGCAGGACAGGGGCGATACATCGCCTGTTTTTGATTCGGCCACGGGCGACGATCATAGCGGCGTCAAGCACGCCGACTGTAATCATGGCTGCCATGTAGTTAATCACCTGTTGACCCATCTGAATTCATTCCCGGCCATTTTAGCCATTGTTCTCCTTATGATCATGGCAATCAGCTTTCTGGTCACGCACATTCGTCTTCTGCTGGTTCAACCTTTCTTCAAGCCACCCCGCTAATCTCTCCTCCAGCGCTTTTTCTACGTTCCTTGCATGGGAGCGGCGAAGAAGTGCACAAGTGCTCGGCAACAATTGCGCACGCATTAACAATTTAAAACATATTTACAAAAAATGTTTTACTCCGGAGGGGGAGAACCATGCCAGTATCTTGTCTTGAGCCCAAGACGCCATCTCGCGCGTTGCGCGCTGCCTGTCTGTTGTTCGGACTGTGTGTTGCGCCGTTAAGCAGTCACGCGGAAGATCGTATCGAGGGACTATTTTTCCCCAGTGTTACCGCTATACACCGGAGCGGGTTGCCCCAGAACGACGAACTAAAAGCTAACCAGATTATCCCTTCCCTGGATATGCTCGTTATCGGTTCGCACGGTCCGGTGAGCTGGCTAGCGGAAATATTTGTCTCCGAGCGGGAGCATGAGCTGGCTCGCCTGAGCGGCGGTTGGAGAAGCGGAGATACTCTGCTGTCGGTGGGCAAGTTCCATAATCTGCAAGGTTACTGGAATACCCAGTTTCATCATGGCGCTTATCTGCAAACAACCATCGACAAGCCGGGAATGGTGGAAGATTCCGCTCCGTTGCCGCTTCATTATGTGGGTGCACAAATCGAGGGCAAGCTCAGTCAATGGGGGGAAGGCCTGCTCAACTATTCCATCGGCGTCGGCAAGGGCTCGGTCATGCAGGACAAACTGGAATCCCCTGACATCGTGGGGCCTGGCAAGTTTGGCGATCTGTCGCTGGGCCTGCGCCTTTCCTATACGCTGGACGAAATATCGCCGACCCAGGTCGGCACCTTCTTTGCCCACAACAAGATACCCGTTAAGAACAATGACTGGATAGGCATCACGCAGGACATCGGCGGGTTGTTCGGCAACTGGGAGTCCGATCCGTTCCGTGTCATCGGCGAGCTGTATGCTTTTTCCCACAAGCTGGAGGGCAGTGGCGCAACGGACTCCGGCAGCTTTCTGTACGGCTATGTGCAGGGGGAATACCGCTTTGCACCGCACAGCACAGCGTTTGCGCGGATAGAGGAAACCAGCGGCGCGCATCTCGACCCGTTACTCGCCTTTCTCCCGGATTTTGCGTTGGACAAGCATCTGATCGGCCTGCGTTATGACGTGACCAGAAACCAGTCAGTGAAAATCGAAGCCAGCCGCGTGAAAAGGATGGACGCCGGATTCAGGCAATTACAGATTCAATGGAGCGCAGTTTTCCCATGACAAGAAAAAGATTCATCGCGGCGCTGTATTGCCTCCTCGTCGCGACGTGTTCATTCGGCGCAAATACTACCTGGGCAGACGGCATGCGCAAGCTGGTTCTGGTCGCCGCCACCGGCTCGGATATCACCCGCCTGGCACCTGCCGATATCCGCAAGCTGTTTCTCGGCGTACCGGTCAATATCGGCGCCGAAACCTTGCGCCCCCTGCGTAACGCCAGCGATCCGACACTGGATGAAACCTTCCTGCAAAAAGTCGTATTCATGTCGCGCGATGCTTACGAGCGCGCTCTGCTCACTCGAGCTATGCACGGCGGCGGAGTCCGTCCGGTGATCTATGATTCGGAAGCCAAATTGGTCAGCGCCCTGCTAACCGACAAGTTCGCCGTGACCTATATGTGGGCTGACAAGGCAACAGCCCGTACCAATCTCAAGATCGTGGCAGAGCTATGGCAGGAAAACTGATCTCCTCTTTCCTGCGTAGCATGCCGGGGCGGATGGTCACCGGTATCCTGCTCATGAATTTTGTGATCGGCACCGTCCTGATCTCGGGCGTGATGTATTTCGTCAAGTACGATTACCAAGCGCAGTTCATCAACCACGTGCGCGGTCAGGCGCAAATCCTGTCTACCCTGGTGGGTCAGGATACCCGGCAAGACCGGGTAGCTGCCCTGCTGACAGACATCCAGTTATCCGGCGAAGTGGTCTATGCACGCTACACGCTTGGCAGTGCCGCCGATCCAACCTTCAGGGAAGATTTGTTCTTTGGTGAACACGGCAATAAGGTCTACTACCTGGCCGTGCCGGTGACCAACCAGGACGGCGCGCAGCTTGGCACGCTGCTCCTGGGTTACGATGAATCTTTCGTGAACGAAAAAATTAGCCACCTGTACCTCATCGGTTTTGTCATGGCAAGTATCTACCTGTGTGCGCTGTTGTTGATGTCCGTCGCGCTATCCATGCGCCTGATCAGGCCGCTCATCGAATTGCAACATGCCTCCCGCGAGATCGCCGGCGGCGACATGCAGCGCACCTTGAATGTTGAAACCAACCTGACCGAAATCAACGATCTGGCCAATGACCTGGAATTCATGCGGCGCGAAATCGTCAAACGCGGCGAGGAATCCGCCGCGCAGGAATCCCGCCACCGCGCGGTGCTGGAGAATCTGTCGGAAGGCGTGATCATCATCAACCAGAGCTGCCAGATCGAGAGCTTCAACGCCTCCGCGCAGCGCATGTTCGGCTACGATGCCGACGAGGTGGCTGGAATGCGGTTCTACAGTCTAGTGGTGGACGAAACCGGGCTGCATGAATCCTGCGCCCGGCTCCTCGATGGCGACACGCTTTCATTTGTCGCCCGCAGAAAAAACGGTGTAACTTTTCCTATGCTGCTGTCCGTCAGCGCCTTCCGGCATGGCGACCAGCAGCTCATGGCTGCTGTGGCACAAGACATCAGCGAGCGCAAGGCGTTTGAGGAACAGCTGTCGCAGTTGGCTTATTACGACATGCTGACTGGCCTGCCAAACCGCCGTCTGTTCCTGGATCGCCTTGCTCAGGCGGTGGCCCAGTCGCAGCGCCATGCAAAATTGCTGGCGGTGATGTTCCTCGACCTCGACCGATTCAAGAATGTTAACGATACGCTGGGCCACGAAATCGGCGATGAATTGCTGCGCCTGGTCGCTGAGCGACTGCGTAGCGTGGTACGCAAGTGCGATACGGCTGCCAGGCTGGGCGGAGACGAATTCGTTATCCTGCTGGACGACATCGCCCATGTCCGAGATGCGGAAATGGTGGCTGAAAAGATTATCGAACTGTTTGCCCAGCCGTTCAACATCGGAGGGCACGAGCTGTTCAGCTCGACCAGTATCGGCATCACGGTGTTTCCCCTTGATGCCGATGACACGGATACCCTGCTCAAGAACGCCGATGCCGCTATGTATGGCGCCAAGCATCAGGGCCGTGGTATTTACCGGCTCTATGCACCGGAAATGAACGCCTCTCTGGCCGAGCGGGTCAGCATGGAAAGCGCGCTGCGCAAAGCCATTGCAAAGGAAAATTTGCTCCTCCATTACCAGCCGCAAATCCTGTTGCAATATCAGCCACAAATCGGCAGGGTAAGCGGAGAAATTGTCGGCATGGAAGCGCTGGTGCGCTGGCAGCATCCCGAACTTGGGCTGATCATGCCCGACAGTTTCATTTCTCTGGCAGAGGACAGCGATCTGATTATCCCGCTCGGCGAATGGGTGCTCCACCAAGCCTGCGAGCAGGCGCGTATCTGGCGGGATGCCGGATTGCCACCGCTCAGGATCGCAGTCAACATGTCGCCGCGCCAGCTTCAGCACCCGCGCCTGCTTGATCAAATCAGGCAGACCCTGGCGCGCACTGGGCTGGACCCCACTTGCCTCGAACTGGAAATCACCGAGAGCATGATTCTCCAACATTCCGATGAGTTGATCGGCACGCTGACGGAATTGCGGCAAATGGGCATCAGTATCGCCATCGACGACTTTGGTACCGGCCATTCCTCCTTGTCCGCTTTGCAACGGCTGCCGGTGGATGTAGTCAAGATCGACCGCTCGTTTGTGAGCAACATTATTACTGATGCCAATGATGCCTCCATCGTGACAGCGGTGATCGAAATGGGGCAAAAAATGGGTTTGAAAATTATCGCCGAGGGGGTGGAAACGGAAGATCAAATGATGTTCCTTCAGTCACGGAAATGCGATTTCATGCAAGGGTACTATTTTAGCAAACCGTTGCCCGCTCCCGAATTCGAGGCACTACTGAATCGCGAAATTGCCAACCGCAATCCATTGAGAGTGGAGTGATGACAACAAAACGTTCGAAATTTTTCGAATTACAGAGCTGGGCGCCCGCCGGCGTCATGCTTGTCATGGTGGGCGCGTTGCTGGCCTGGCATACCGATGCCCGTTACAAGGAGTTCCAACGCAACCAGGAAAGCCTTATGCACAGCTCGGTGAATGGTACCGCCGGTGAAATCGGCACCTACCTGACCGAGCTGCGCCGTTCGGTGCACCTGTTCGCCGACAGCGAAAAAGAGCTGCTGGATAAATTGCGTTCCTCTCCGGATGACATAAAACTGCACGATCAATTGAACCAGCGCGTGCGCTTCCATTTTCCCGAGGCGTTCGCCTTTACCCTGGCAAATCGGGGTGGCGATCCGCTGCTGGAGGATTTTGACGGCCTGGTGGGGGAAGTCTGCCAGCACGATATTAAACAGTTTGCCACCGACCGGGCGCATAGCGAGATCTACGTCCATCCCAACTCAGATGTGTACCACTTCGACATCATGGTGGATTGGGACAAGGGCGGCGCAGCCCAGGGCATATTCTTTGTCAGCTTTCCCGCCGATCTGGTTGCACGAACCTTGCGCCGTGGCCAGATTCCCGGCCACCGTCTGATGCTGTTGAACCGCAATATTCCTGGCTTGATTGAAATCGCGGACATCGGTCCGCGTATCCTGCTCAAGCGGGAATTCAAGCTCAGCCCAGAGGAAATGCGGCACATCGACTATAGTCTGCCGGTGGCAGGTAGCTCCTGGAACCTGGTCGATTTGCCCGAAGCCGGTCTGTTCGAAAATGCGCGACGCAGCATGGTACGTGACGCGCTCCTTGTCATGGGTGCTTTTCTTTCGGTGACCATCGTGATGATGGGATTGCTGTATCTCTCCCGGAAAAAAACCCAGGAGCTTGATCACCTCTACCGTCACGACCCCGTGACCGGTTTGCCCAACCGCTACTTCCTGCTGGAACACATGCAGGAATTAATCGACCAGGCAAAACGCAGACACATGTCATTCTCGCTTCTGTTTCTGGATATCGGTGACGCCAGGAGACCCGACGGCGGGTTTTTTGATCGCCCCGATCTGGCGCAGGTTTTGCAAAGCGCGGCGGTCCGCGTCCAAGCCACGCTGGGTGAGCGTGACACGCTGGTGCGGCTGACTGGTAACGAATTTGCGGTACTGTCGGAAGACGTTTCGGGCGATCAGATAACGCGCCTGGCGGAAAACATTGAGGCAGCCTTGCGCCAGTCGCTGGAGATCTCGGATGGCACTGTAATCTGCCTGCCCAGCACAGGCTTCGCGGTCTACCCAACTCACGGCATGGATTTCGAGGAACTGGTAAAGGAAGCCAACCTCGTCATGTATGCGGCCAAGCGCAGGAATAGCCTGGCTGCCGGATTAACCCAATGAAACCAAATGAAAGGAGGTGCCCGGCAATCGAGCAGTAAAATTGAGTCAACCACAAAGCACTGTCAGAACAATGAAATTGACGGGTGATACATCTACAAATGGAGGAAGTCATGAATAATAAATATTACACAGGCATGTTGCTCATGCTGACGCTGCTTGGACTGATTGGGGTCGCTCAAGCGGCAACCCTTAATTACACGCTCTACATTAAGTCTGGAACACTAACCGTTAACGGTGCTGGCGGCGCCACAATGCCAGCCTGGAGCTATACCGATGTCGCCGGATCGACCAAGGTTCCCGGGCCGGTTCTGACAGCCAACGAGGGGGATCTCGTCAACATTACGGTGTTCAATAACCACACCCTTAACCACAACTTCTTGATCCAGGGTGTGACCAGCGACGCTGCCGCCATAGCTCCAGGTGGCAGCAAGCTGTATTCATTCACTGCCTCGACTGCAGGCACCTATCTGTATTCGGATACTCTCAACAGCAATATCAATCGCGAGATGGGTATGTATGGTGCGCTCAGGGTTGGGCCTGCCGGGGGTGGTAATACGGCGTGGACGGGCGGCCCCGCATTCAACTTCCAGCGCACCTGGGTGGTGAGCGAAATGGACAAGACACGTTGGAACGATGTGGCGGGGGCGGGTGGTACGGTCAGCACGGCCACGTACAAGCCCAACTACTTCCTGATGAATGGCAAGGGTGGCTTTGACGCCATGGCTGACGCCAACAGCACCATCGACGGCAATGTTACGCAGACCGCACTGGTGCGCATCGTGAATGCGGGGCAGTTCTCTCATTCGTTGCACTTCCACGGCAACCACTTCAAAGTATTGAGCGTGAATGGCGTGCGCAAGAGCTCGCCGTTCCAGGAGCTGGATGTGATCAACATTCCGCCAAAGGGTACCGCCGACGTGCTTTATTACCTCAATCAGCCCGGCGATTACCCGATGCACGTCCACACCGCGCAAATGGAAAACGCCAACGGCGTATACCTGAATGGCGTGGCAACAATGATCATGATGCGATAAACCTATATAAAATTCGAGGAGACACAACTATGAATAAAACCATGAAATGCGCGGCTATGACTTTACTGGCCGCAGTGCTTACCACTGCCGGCATAGTCCAGGCGGCAACTATCAACAAAACACTGAACCTGCGAGCCATCACCAAGACCATGAGCGATGGTGCCAGCGTCACTTTCTGGGGCTACACTGACACCACCACGGCAAAAATTCCTGGCCCGCAGGTGGAGGTAGGCATCGGCGATACGCTCAACCTGACTCTGAGCATACAAGGTGCGATGGGGGCAATGGAGCAGGCGCCCTACAACGGCCACACCATTCACATGCACGGAGCCGACGTGATCACCGCCGAAGACGGTGTACCTGAAACCGGCGCGTCTGTCATGGGTGATACTTACACATTCAGTCCCACTTCCAACATGGCAGGTAGCATGATGTACCATTGCCACGTGCACACCGTGAAGCACCTGGAAATGGGTATGTATGGCGCGCTTGTGGTACGCCCCAAGGATGCTTCGGGTAACTTCCTCAACCAGATCACGACCAGTGCGGCCACTGCTTACGATTATGTACAGACTTACGTGTTTAGTACGGTCGACCCAGCCTATCATACTGCTACTGGCGACTCGACGGTGTTTGCCGACTATAATCCGAAGTATTATCTGATCAGCGGTGCTGAGGGTAAAACTACCACCGCTCCGGCGCTCACATTGGCGGCAGCAACGAACAAGAAGGTGGCGCTGCGACTAATCGGCATTCACTCGGTCAATGGCACTTTCAGTATCAAGGACGGATCGGGTGTCGCCAAGTCTTTCACGGTTTACGTGCAAGATGCCCGCAGCCTGCCGACGCCGCAGACGGTAACCAGCCTGGATGTCTCTCCGGGACAGCGTTACGATATTATCTTCACCACGCCGTCAACTTCTGGCACGTGGTATCCGCAAATGACCTACAAGAAGCTCAGGGATAATTCTACATACGCTACAGCTTATGGGAAGGTGACGTTCTAAAGCTGATCTGCTCTGGGTTGAAGGCTGCCTTCGGACGGTCTTCAACCTTAATTAATTACACAATGGACAGGCGTCCCCATCATCCACGGGTTGCCGCATTCTAGTCAGAGTTGCCTTGCGAAAGTAAGTAGAACATTCCTTTTACACTGCGTAGCTCTTGTGATGAACAGGCCATGACCGACTGAACCAGGTCAGGAGTAATCAATGTTAGTTTTACAAAGCGGCCATTCAAGAACGATTTGATTTCGTTACATTCGGAAAATTTCGGATGACCGCTTTGGCCGAGAGTTGACAGAGACTCCTAGCTAGCCGAATGTCGGCAATGGCCGAGAACCGGTACTTCAAAGTACATTGGATGGGCGACCATTCGGTATCATTGCTGCTCTTCGTGAACGGTTAGCCGGTCACGTTATCCATCAAGTGTCATTCCTGATAACTGCTATTATCAGGAATGACACTTTTTGCGTCCAAGTTGGCGGTCTGCATTTACGCTTTGTGTGAAACCTGAGAAAAAATACACAGAAACATGTTGTTAGCCAACTCGATATCGCGATAGCATGGCGCATCAGATAAGCAAGAAGAAAAGTATGGACAAGCTGCTAGTACCATGTAACAATTATAGCTTCGGATAAAGTCGCGTCAGCCTGATTCGCGCATCCGAAGTTGTAAATTGCCAGTTAATTTTCTTCGCGCTGTTGTTTCGATCTTGCTCCCATGC